>JAIQFJ010000397.1 GCA_020073325.1 Terriglobia bacterium
GTCGACGCGCTGATCAAGGCGAACAAGGATTTCGATCTGCTGCTGCTCCCGAATCGGAATCACGGGTTCGGCAATGAGCCGTACATGGTCCGCCGGCGGTGGGATTATTTCGTGCGCTACCTGCTGGGCGCGGAGCCTCCGCAAGGGTACGAATTGCATCCGCCGCCCGCGCCGGGCCGGCTGTGAAACAGAACCGGCGCGTGCAGCCTCAATCCCTGGTGACCCGAGATGCCCGGCAGATCACTTCACCTCGATTGTCCTAGGCTCCTTCGGTCATCTTCGTTTCGTCATCGGAAGACGGGAGCTTCAAGCCCGGGACGATCATCGGCACGTGTGCCCGGTATCGCCGGTACTGCTCTCCGTGGAATGACATCAGATCCCGCTCTTCGAATGCGATACCCACGAATATGTATCCGGTCGTGGCGATCGCAAACAACAGGTGCCCGGCGGTCATCGACGGCGTGAACCAGAACGCCATCAAGAATCCCAGGTAGATGGGATGACGGACCAGCTTGTAAAACAACGGCGTGCGAAAACCGGGGTGGGTGTATGCTTCGTCCCTCAGATTCGCATAGACCTGCTTCAACCCGAACAGGTCGAAATGGCTGATCAGAAACGTGCTGAGCAGCACGACCAGCCACCCTATTAGAGAGAGTCCGCTGAGGAGCCAGACGATCTCGGGACGGTCGACGCGCCAGATGACATCCGGCATCGGGACCCATTGCCAGTACAGCAAGTCCAGCAGAAGGCTGGCGATCAATACGTATGTACTGCGCTCGATCGCCTTCGGAATGATTTTGGTCCAGTGTCGCTTGAAACCCTGACGCGCCATCACGCTGTGCTGAATGGCAAATAGGCCCAGCAGGAGAGCATTGATCAGAACCGCTTGAACGAAGGGTTGTGGGACGCCGGAGTCGATCGATTTCGGAACCGCGACGTTGCCCACGAATCCAATCGCGTACAGAAAGGTAACGAAGAATATGGCGTAAGCGAGCACGCCATAAACGAGAGCGATAGCTTTGCCCATAGTCGAGCCTCCTATCTGGATAGATCACGCGATTATCCGTCCCGCGCAGTCCCTTGTCAAAGGGGGGGCTGCCGCAGCAGAGTGTTGGACTCGGAGGTCATCCAGTTGGGGGGGAGTTCGGCCGGATCGTATACCCGCGGCGGCGGGGCTGATTCCTCGGCAAAGAGCCCCGCCGTCCCTTACTACTCGACAAAATGATGGTGTCTACGGTATCTCACGCCCAATTCGTCACAGGGCTCGGAGGAACGCCAACAGGTCCTGCCGCTGCTGATCGGTGAAGACAAAGTTAAGGTGCTGTTCATAGTGCCGAACCACGTCTTCGAGGGTCATCGCAATTCCGTTATGGAAGTAGGGCGCCCGGGCTGCCAGGGCGCGCAGCGTCGGCGTCTTGAACTTTCCGAGGTCGCTCCACAAGCCGGTGACGTTTCCCTGACCGGTGTCCGTCAACTGCCGCGTTTCTCCCGTGGCCCGGTTGCGGATCGTGTACAGAGGCAGGTCCGGCGTTCGGGCCTCCGCCGAGGCGGTTTGAGTGTCGAACAGGCGGTCGTTGAAACTCGTGCCGTTGTTTGCGGAACTGTGGCAGCCACTGCAACTCCGGCCATTTGCCGGATTGGTGCTGTTGAATACCTCCTGGCCGCGAGCAATCTGTGCGCGTGACTCATTCCGCGAATTCATCCACGCATCGAAAAGGTCGAAGCGTCCCATTGTTTTCGTCATCTGCGAGAGTTCCTGCGGGCCGCCGTGGGCGCCACCCGCGCTGAGCAGACCGGCGCCGAATGACATCAGTTGAGCCGTCGAGAGCGTCGTCTCGAAGTTCACGATATCGGCGATCACCTGGGCCGGAGCCGGCTGGCCCTGTTGCGCCCCCGTCACGTTCCGGGTCGCCTGGTCGGTGAGTCCGGCAAGCTGGTCCGTGCCCTTGGTGTTACCGCCGTCCCAGGCAACCGTGGCGCTGCCGAGGTGGAAGTTGATCGTCGGCATCACACGCCGCCACTGCACGATGCGGTTGACGTTCGCGAACCCGTGCGGGTCGTCCACCGCAATCACATCCCATTCCCGATCCGCCTTGGGCGCACCGCCCCGGCGAAACACGCCGCGCGTCAGCAGCATGCTGTATCCCTCCCACCTCGCTTCGACGGTGGAGAGATCGTTGCCCGGGTTGTCGGCGTCCAGGGAATTAAAAATCGGATGCGTGCCGCCCGTTTGAGCGAACAGGAACCGGATGGTGTCGGGTGTGATGCTCCATGCATTCTGCGGCATGTGGCACGTTGCGCAGCTGCGGCCGTTGGTGCCTTGCGCTTGAAAATACTCGCCGGTGAGATCCACGAATCCTTGGGTGCTGAACGTCGCCGAGAATCCGTTTGCATTAATCTGGGGAAAATTGTTCGGCAATAGCTTCAGGAACAGTTGGTTCTCCGAACCCCGGTCCTGCGCTATTCCCATGCTAGCCGCGATGACCATTAGCCATGCACCGCGCCTAAGGTTACTGATTTGCATCAAATTGAACTCCTCCAATGACCTCTTGCGAAGAAACCGGCCGAAATTGAACGAAAAGTTTCCAAGTCGCCGAAATAGACTCGTACGGAGGGACTACAAGTTAAATGCGTACAACCTCATGTTCTGTCGTGCCCATATGATTCGCCGGACCGGCCGGGAGCAGGGGGTATCGATTCGCACGATCCCGGTCAGTCCATCCTCGAGGAACTGATGAAGCGGCGTATAAGTTATAACGAACTTGCTGATGTTTGCGAATGCTCGCTCTCCGCCGCAGTTCGTCTCAGATCAGTCTAAGTTGCCTGCCCCAACTTCGTATCCAGCAACTCCAATAGATGGGGCACGCCGATTGGTTCGTTGCTGAGCAACGGAACCACCGCGTAACGGTGGGCATGATGCGTAGCCACAGCCTCGACCTCTTTGAGTTCGTTTCGTGCGCGCTGGCGCAACAGCGGCGAACCTGGATGTGCCGCGGCAGCGCAGTTGTTGATCACCCACGCCCAGGGTTCGATGCCCGCGCGCCGCAAATCCGATTGCAAGTTCGCTGCTTCCAGCACGGGCGTCGTTTCCGCCAACGTTACGATGAGCACTTTCGTCCGTTGCGCATCCTGGAGACGCATCATCGGCGTCGTCACGTGCATGCTTTTATCGGTCATTTGCCGCGTGATCTCGCGGTGATAAGCGCCGGTCGCGTCCAGCAGCAGCAGCGTGTGCCCGGTCGGAGCCGTATCCATGACCACGAACTTCCTGGTGGACTCGCGAATCACTCCCGAGAATGCCTGGAAGACCGCGATCTCCTCGGTGCAAGGCGAACGCAGGTCTTCTTCGAGAAGCGCCCGGCCTTGTGCATCGAGTGTGGCGCCCTTCGTTTCGAGTACGCGCTGGCGATAATTTTCGGTTTCGACGCGAGGATCGATCCTGCTGACGGTGAGGTTTTCGACGGCGCCGCTCAAGGTTTCAGAAAGATGAGCGGCGGGGTCGGATGTCGTCAGGTGCACCGGGAAACCACGACGGGCAAGCTCCACCGCGATCGCGGCGGCCAATGTGGTCTTCCCGACCCCACCTTTTCCCATCAGCATCACGAGTCCGCGCCGATCCCGGGCAATCCGATCGACGAGCTCCGACAGCCCGGGTGCTTCGATATCGACCGGCCGGTCTTCGACGGCGGTGCCCCGGCCGTCAGGCTCATTGAGTAGCTGGCGCAGCGCGCGCAGCCCCACCATGTTGAACGGCATTAGTGGAAGTTGATCGTACGGCAGCGTCTTCAGGACGCCGGGCAACGCCGCTAAGGAGGCCTGTTCACGCCGGCGGATCGAGGCGGCCAGCGGATCGACGTCCGCTTCGCTCTCCGGCATGACGCCATTCACGACAAGGTGTTGTCCGCGCAACCCGATCTTTGCCAGTTCGCCGTGCGTGCGGGCCACTTCATTCAGCGAGGACGCCTGCGCGCGGGCCACCAGGATCAGACGTGTTCGCTGCGGGTCGGCGAGCGACTGCACCGCCTGTTTGTATTTCTCACGCTGCTTCTCGAGTCCTGCCAGCGGACCGAGACACGACGCATCGCCCTTTCCTTCATCCAGGAAGCCACTCCAGGCGCCGGGGAGCTGAAGGAGCCGGATGGTGTGGCCGGTCGGCGCCGTGTCAAAAATGATGTGATCGAACTCCGCGGTCAGATTCGCATCGGTCAATAATGCGGTGAACTCATCGAACGCTGCGATCTCTGTTGTACACGCACCCGAGAGTTGTTCTTCGATCCCCCTCACGACCGTTTCTGGAAGGACGCCGCGGACCGGGCCCACAATGCGATCGCGGTATTCCTGCGCCGCCGCCTGCGGATCGATTTCGAGCGCCGATAGCCGCGCGACTTCAGGAATCGGAGTGATTTGATTCCCGATCGCCACTCCGAGAACCTGGCCGACATTCGAGGCTGGATCTGTACTTACGAGCAGCACGCGGTTGCCGTTTTCGGCCATGTGAATCGCGGTGGCGCATGCGATGGACGTTTTTCCGACGCCGCCCTTTCCCGTGAAGAACAGAAATCTCGGTGGCTGGGTCAGGAATTTCATTTCAACAGCAGCCGGAACCGGGTTTGCACGAACCGTCTCCAAGCACCGGAAGGATGGCGGGCCTGGCTGGTTCATCCATGCCCAGGAACCGGGCGAGTTCATCCCGCTCCGGATAGCGCCCCTTGCTCACAATATTCCCGTTCACGAGGATCAACGGCAGACACGCAGTTCCGTCGTTGTCCAATGCGCTTTTCACGGCAGGGTTTCCAGCAAACTCGAGTGGCTGCTGTGACAGGTTGTAACGCTCGACGGCGACACCTTGATTCGCAAGCCAGTGGAAATCCGCGCTGAACCGGACAAGTTTCGGGTCCACTTCGGGACCGCAGACCCCCGAGGAACAGCACATCGGTGGATCATAGACCTGGAATGTTTTCATTTCGTTCGTACCTCTTTCTGCGATGCCGCATTCTTCTCCTTCGCGAAGTCCTTCAAGTACGCCCGGATCTGATCTCGCACTCGCCGGAACTCACCGAGCCGCTCTTGTTCGGTTCCCTGCCGAGCAGCGGGGTCGTCAAAACTTTGATGAATGCGATTCGCATGTCCTGGGAAAATGGGGCAACTCTCCTGCGCGTTGTCGCACACGGTGAGAACGTAATCAAACGTCGCGTTCGCAAACTCGTCGGCCGCTTTCGATCGGTGACCTGAGATATCAATGCCGATCTCTTTCAGTACTTGTATTGCTTCCGGACGGACATGAGTCGCTCGACTACCCGCGCTCTCCACCTCAAACCGGTCCCCGGCATCGTGGCGAAGGAGGCCTTCCGCCATTTGGCTTCGAGCCGAATTCGCGGTGCAGAGAATCAAAACTTTCTGTTTATCTGCCATGAAAACTTTCCCTTGCTGGAAGCGGGACGACCTCGACCCCGCCGGCGCCGTACTTTTCCTGCGCCTTCTCCCTTAATTCCATTTCGATGTTCGCTTCCCTTTATCGGAACGATGCTGCTGTTCGACGAAATCGTTCACGTGCTCGCGGATCTTGTCGCGCACCAGTCGTACGGCGACGCCATGACTGACCCCGCTTTCCACCAAGGTGCGGACGCTCAAGACCGGCCATGTCTGCCGCCAGATCGCTCCGGGGAAAATGGGACAGGTCCGCTCGCGTTCACGATCGCAAAGCGTGATCACGTAGTGAAATCTTTCGCGCAGGTAGGGATCGACCGCTTTAGTGGGCGCCGCGGAAATATCAATGCCAAGTTCGCGCATGGCAAGCACTGCATCCTGGTCCAGCTTGCCGGCTTCCGCTCCGGCGCTCACGATCTCCATGTCCTCCCCGGCGATGTCCCGAAGAAAGGCTTCCGCCATTTGGGTCCGGCATGTGTTTTCACTGCATAGGAACAGCACTCTGGGTTTAACGGCCATAGGCTCCTCTTATCTGCAGATTTGCGTGATCTTTGTCGGTTTGATAGCTTTGTTCCGCCTGCAGCATTCGTTGTATAGAAATCCGAGAAGTTCTTCGAGAGCCGCTGTGTTGGCTCGATAGCGCAGGAATGTGCTTTCGCGACGAACCGTGATCAGCTCCTCGTTCTTCAATTTTTCGAGGTGGTGCGAGAGCGTGGATGCCGCAATTTCGACT
>JAIQFJ010000011.1 GCA_020073325.1 Terriglobia bacterium
AATCTATGCCACAATCTCCACTGACCCATGCCGCGCCCCCTCCTCGCGACGCTCCTCTGTCTCCCGAGCCTCGCCTTCATCCTCTACAACCGCGATGTCCCCCATTTCGGAATCCTCGAAGACGACGGCATCTACCTCATCGGAGCCAAATCCATCGCCGAAACCGGCAGCTACAGAGTCCTCAATCTCCCCACCGAGCCGCCGCAAACGAAATACCCGCCGCTCTACCCTCTCTATCTCTCGCTCGCCTGGAAACTCGCCCCGGCGCTCCCGCAAAAAATCAGCGCCGCGATGCTGACCTCCTGGATCGCGCTCCCGCTCACCGTCGTGCTGTTCCATCTCTGGCTGGTCCGCCGAAAATTTCAACCGCGCGCCGCCTGGATCATCACAGGTCTGTTCGCCCTGAATCCCTACGTTCTTTTTTTCACCTCGAACCTCGGCTCCGAGCTGTTCTTCATCGTCTGGCTGTTCCTCGCCATCCGATCCGCTGAACGCGGCGACGCAGCGATCTCCGGCCTGTACGCCGGACTTGGCTTCCTCGCCCGCACCGCCGGCGTCGCCCTGCTCCCCGCCGCGATCGTCTACTACCTGATCGCCCGTCAGCCGCGCAAAGCCGCCGTCTTCACCCTCGCGATGCTCCCCGCGATCCTCGGCTGGACCCTCTGGAGCCGCGCCCACACCTCCTCCGCACACGACCTGGTGACGCTCTACTACACCAATTACCTCCGCTACCAATTCCTGAACGTCGGCCTCGACAACATCGGCGTCGTGCTTTGGAAGAATTTCAGCGCGCTGCTTGAATCCTGCGGATCCTACGTCTTTCCGCAAATGATCGCCGGCCTCCCTGCGAAACTGATCCTCCAGCCGCTCGCTCTCGCGATGATCCTTGGAGTGGTCCGCATCGCCCGCGACCGCGCCGCGTCGCTCTATCCGATCTTCGGCGCGTTTTCCGCCGCGATGCTGCTGGTCTGGCACTTCGCACCGAACCAGCGATTCGTTCTTCCGCTGGTCCCGCTGCTGCTGGCCGGATTCTGGAAGGAAGCCGAACACTTCTCCGGCCTGGTCCGCACCGCGTTCCGCCACAAGGACCGCAGCCAGCGCATTGTCGCCTACGGATTCGCCGGATTCCTCATCGCGATTCTCGCCACCGGCGCGGCTCTGCAGGTTTATATGTGGATCAACGTCATCCCCGGCCAGGCTCGCGACGATCGCGCCAACGCCGCCGAATACGCGTCCGTCTACCGCTGGATCGTCCAAAACACGCCTCCCGACGCCAAAATCCTGTGGGAAAACGACACGAATCTCTATCTCTCGACCGGCCGCCACGCCGTCGCATTCCTGATCCCGACCCGCCAGTGGTATCGCAGCGAAAACGACGAGGACCTCGCCTCGTACCGCCAGATCGACCAGTACGCACGCGCGCAAGGACTCGAATACATCGTGCTCCCCGAATCGGGACCGCACCGTAATGAAGATGTCTTGAAATCAGCCGAGCAAAACGTCAGCCTGGAGAAACTGCACGAGGAAACTGGCGGGATCGTCTACAAGCTTAAAAAATAATGCGGAAAGGGACGGAGTTGGCGGTTGCCGCCCCCGTCCCGATCCGGAAATTGGTTAAAATTAGCTGCCCTGGTTGGAGGCGGCGGACATAACAGACGCGATCTTCGAAAAGATCGTGCTGATGCTGGTCGCAACACCCGGCATGATCGCGCCGGCGGCGACGGCCACGAAACCCGCCATCAAAGCATATTCGATGAGGTCCTGACCGCGCGTATCTTTCCAAACCTGCAACTTCAAAATCAGATTTTTCATTTCTCCTGTAATCTCCTCTCCCTATGGTGCGCGACAGGTCTCTGTCGCTGAATCAAAAGTATCATCGCTGGATTTTCGAAAGAATCGGGCTAAAAGCCTAAGAGGTCTCTTGAAAACTCTCAGGGACCTGGCTTGGGAGACCGTTCCAACACCTTAGAGCACTCCTGGTATTTCCCGTTCGGACGATCTGCTAGCTTAGAACGAATGCCCCGAAGTCTTCAGAGGTTATTGATTTTCTTAGTGCTTCTCGTTCCCTCGGCCCACTACGCCTGGAGCGAGCGGCGCATGCCGGACTTCGGGTATCTCCACGACGACGGCCTTTTCTTCATCAGCGCAAAAAGTTTGGCCTCCGGAGCCTTCCGCATCGAAAGCCTGCCCGAGCAATCCGCCCAAACCAAGTTCCCGCCGCTCTATCCTCTTTATTTATCATTGGCTTGGCGTATAAATCCGCATTTTCCCGAAAACCTGCCCGTGGCCGCTCTGCTGAGCTGGATCGTCCTCGCCGCCTGCGCCGCTTTGGCCTGGACGCTTTACTACCACAGCAAAATGGGGGAGGTCCGAGCCTGGATCCTCACCGCGCTGCTCGCCGCGAATCCCTACGTGATCCTGTTCGGGACCCGGATGTTTTCGGAAATCTTCTTTACTTGCCTCGTCTTAGCGACCTTTCTCCTACTCCGCCGCGGAAACCTCAAGTTCGCCGCCTTAGCCGGGCTCATGGCAGGACTCGCTTATCTTTCAAGAACGGCCGGGGTCGCTCTGCTGGTTTCTGTTCCGCTGGTGCTGCTGTGGAAGCGCGAATCCCGCCGAGCCGCCGTTTTTGCGGGAACCATGCTGCCGTTCGTCCTCGCCTGGTCCTTGTGGACCCGCGCTCATATGGCGAGCGGCGACCAGACCCTCATTTATTACACCGATTACGTCCGCTACCAGTTCCTGAACGTGGGATTCGATAACCTCGGTATCGTTCTGTGGAAGAACATCGACCAGGTCCTCTATGGCATCGGTTCGCTTGCCTTGCCGAAAGTGTTCGATATCCTCCCGCTGAAAATCCTGACCCAGGTGATCGGCATCGCGATGATCGCCGGAACCATCCGTCTGGTCCGCCGCGGAGTGATGCTGCAATACGCGGCCTTCGCGCTGGTTTCGATCGGCATGCTGCTGGTCTGGCATTTCCCGCCGACCGAGCGATTCGTCCTGCCTCTGTTTCCGCTGCTGATCGCCGGACTGCTGGAAGAACTCCAGCATCTCGCCAAACTCCTTCGCGCCGGCTTCGCGCATCGCGACGCGAGCCAGCGGGTCATGGCCGGGATCTTCGCCGCCATCGCCGTCGCGATCTTTGGTGGCGCGCTGGTCGTCCAAGGCTACGTGACCTTCGCGTTCCTGGACGCATCGGCCCGCGAAAAAGAATCGAAGCTGCACGACCTCCGCGCGGCCTACACGTGGATCGAGGCGAACCTGCCGCCCTCGGCGAACGTGCTGTCCTATGACGATCCCCTGCTCTATCTCTACACCGGCCGCCTCGGAAATTATCTGCCGCTGCTGCCGCGCTGGTGGTATGCCGAGGATCACGCCTCCATCGTCTCCGCGTACCGCAATATCGCCGACTATAGCCGATCCCGCAATCTCAGCTATGTCCTGTTCACCACGCAGGACCTCTCGCGCGAAACCGGCGAAGAAGATCGCCAGGCGATCGAAAAATCGCTACAGGAAAATCCTCGCTTAAAGCCTGTCTACCGCACCGGGATCGCAACGATCTACCGCGTCACCGCGCCCTAAAGAGCCTCTGTGAAATATCGCTCAGAGCCACCAAAGAGCCGCGAGTGCCAGTGAGCGGATGCCGAGTCTTTCACGAAAGGGCGCGGCTACAGCCCTGGCCGTCAGGCCGGGGTTCTAACGCACGCCGCTCACTCGTGCCGCAGCGCGACCATCGGATCCACGCGCATCGCCCGCCGCGCCGGAATCCAGCACCCCAACATCGCCGCCGCGATCAGCGCTCCGCAAGTGACCGCATAACTCACCGGATCCGCCGCCGACACATGCACCAGCAGCGACTGCAACACGCGATTCACGCCCAGCGACGCGGCCAGCCCGATCGTCAGCCCGCCCGCCAACGGAAGCATTCCCTGCGCAAACACCAGCCGCAAAATATCGCGCCCCGTCGCGCCGACGGCTATGCGAATCCCGATCTCCTGCGTCCGCTGGCTGACCGCGTGCGCGATCACCGCATAGAGTCCGACCGCCGCCAGCACCAGCGCGATCGTCGCGAAGACCAGGAACAGCACGCCGCTGGTTCCTCTGTATTGATACCCCCACGCCAGATATTCCGAAAGCGGCGTGGGGCCGATCGCCGTTGGAAGATCGGGATCGAGCGCTTGCATTTCGCGCCGGAACGCATTCGCCAGCGTCGAGGGGGGCACGGAGGTCCGCACCAGAAACCACACCGCCTTCGCCGGGTTCTGCCGGAACGGCACGTAGACCACCGGGTCGAATCTCTGCCGCGTCATGTCGTTCTCGACGATATTCGGAGCCACGCCGGCCACCGTCATCCATTTCCCGTTCGACAGCCGCAGCCGCTTCCCGATCGCCGCCTCGCCTGGCCAGACGTCCTCCGCGAAGCGCTGATTCACGATCGCCACCGGCGCTCCCGACGCGTTATCGAAATCCGTAAATTCGCGTCCCGCGATCAGCGCCGTGCCCAGCGCGCGAAAATAGCCCGGACTCACTGTCACCGACGCCACTCTCGTGCGGCTCTGCTCCTCCACCGGCTCCGCGCCCGCGATCTCATAAGCGACGCGGCGCGCTCCGTTCGCGGGTAACACGTTCGCGACCGCCACGGATTCGACGCCGGGAATCGTCTCCAGGCGCTCCGCAAGTTTTTCGTGGAACGAAATCCACGCTTCGGCGCGCGAATCGCGCACCCCGATCAACGCCGTCAGGACATGGTCCATGCGGACGCCCATCTCCGCCCGGTAGACCTTCAGAAAACTGCGGATCATCACGCCCGCGCCCGCCAGCAGCACCACCGCCAGCGCCATCTCGCCCGCGACCAGCAGCGAGGAGAGCCGCCCTCGCGTCGCGCCGCGCCCGCCATCCTTCATCGCCGTGCTGACGTCGATCTTCGAAAGGCGCCGCGCCGGAAAAAGCCCGAACAGCAAGCCCGTGCCGATCGAAATCGCGACCAGGTATGCCGAGACGTGCGCGTCCGCCGAATAATCCAGAACATGGTCGAACCATGTGCCCCCGATGGTGTCCGACACCGCGGGTCCGTTCGCAAACAGCGCGAAAATCCGCACGCCCGATTGCGCGATCCACCATCCCGCCGCCCCTCCCATCGCCGAAAGCAGGATGCTTTCGACCAGCAGCATGCGGACGATTCTCCACCGGCCCGCGCCCAGCGCGATCCGCACCGAAATCTCGCGCGACCTCGCCATCCCGCGCGCCAGCAGCAGATTCCCCAGATTCGCGCAGGCGATCAGCAGCACGAACACCACCGCGCCCAGCATCGCTTCGTAGATCATGGTCGCGTTGGGCCCGATGAAAAATTCGTGGAACGTCTGCACGCGCGGAATCAGATTCTGGCCTTGATTCGTCAGCGGATACGCGCCTCCCAGACGCCGCCCGATGGTTTCCATCTCGGCGCGCGCCGTGTCGATGGTCGCGCCATCGGCGAGCCGCGCGAACACGAACCACAGGTCGCGATTCTGCCGTTTGCGCAATTCCGCCGCCGGCGTCAGCGGCACCCAAAGTTCCTGATTCTGCGGAAACGAAAAGCCGCGAGGCATGACGCCGATCACCGTGGTCGGCTCGCCATTGATCCTGACGACGCGCCCGAGAATCGCCGGATCTTTTCCATAGCGCTGCTCCCAGAATTCGTAGCGCAGGATCGCCACCGGAGACGCGCCGGGCACTTCATCGGCGGCCGAAAAATCACGCCCTAGAACCGGCTTCTGGCCCGCGATCCGGAACGTGTCCGCGCTGACTTCGGTGGTGTTGTACGTTTCCGGAAATCCGCTGCCCGCATCGCTGTAGGATTTCTGAATTCCGTGGACGATGGCCATCCCCTGAAACGATTTCGCCTGCGCGCGCCAGTCCTCGAAATCCGGATAAGAGACGCAGCAACCGCGCCCGTTGCTTAGATAAGCCGTGCGATCGTTGCGCTCGACGCCCGAAAATCCTTTGAACAGGACGGCATTCGTCAGCGTGACGACCGTCGCGTTCACGCCGATGCCGATCCCGAGCGTCGCAATCGCCGTGAGCGTCACGCCGGGGCTGCGCCACAACCCGCGCGCCGCGTAACGAACATCCTGAAGCCAGTCCATTTGTCCGTGAGTATGCCACAGCGCGGCCGGTGTGGCTTACCGGTTTCGCGACACGCGCGTGATTGCCGCCGCCGCCGACAGGGTCGCGACGATCACGGTCCAGTGGATCCACGGGGCGACGTGAGTCCACGCGCCGCTGCGGAGATAGGCGGTCCAGCCGGCGGCGAGCGCGACGCCCGCGGCTCCCAGCGCGACGTTGCGGCGATAGATTCCCACGGTTGCCATCACGACCGGCGCCGCGACGATCAGGTCGATCAGGTAATGCTCGCCGAAACCGAGCGTCGCGAGCCCGGTGAAGCCCACCACCAGCGTCGCCAAAGCGATCGCCGCCGCGCCCAGTTCCCAGGCCGCGAACCAGACCAGCAAAGCCCAGCTCATATGCATCGAGGGCATCGCGTTGTTCACGCCCGTGCTCGAAAAGGGTTGCAGCGGGACCGAAGCGGGCAGATGATCGGGAAATTGCGACGAAAACGCGTACAGCGGTCCCATCGCCGGGCAGATTTGATAGAACAGGAATCCGCACAATCCGGCGATGACGAAGCGGTGCATCAGGTTGTTCTTCTCCGCGCGGCCGCGCCACAGCGCCCAGGCGTGATACAGCGTCGGGAAGATCAGCAAGCCGGCGTACACCAGTTCGGCTCCGGTTTGCGTCCACGGCATGCGATGGAACAGGCGAACCACGGCGGCGCCGGGAAAAATTCCGAGCGACGATTCGAATCCGTAAACCAGATAGTCGTAGCTGGGATGCGCGGCGTGATTCGTCAACTGCATGCCGATTCCGGCGACCAGCGAAAATACGGGCAGGACCAGTGCATCGGCAAGAAACCGCGCGCGGTCGCGCCGCTCGCGCGCCACCATTTCAAACGAGAGAATCGCGATGCTGCCGATCCCGAGGAAGGCTCCGAGGCCCATGCTCCGCGTAAAGGCGTCGGCGCCGACGGGTCCTTTGAGAAGCAGATAAAGCGCTCCGGCGACCATTCCCGCGGCGAGAGTCGTGAAAATTTCGTTGAGCGAAGGACGTGAAGAAAAATGAATGAACGCCGCGCCGAGGAATCCGCAGGCGATCATCGAGTTGGCGCCCAGATGCCAGATTCCGGCGACCATCAGCAGCGCCAGCCCGATCGCCGAACAGGCGCACGCCTTATAAAGCGTCGCGATGGTGCGATTCCCGGTCGCGGGCAGAGGCTGGCTGACGCCTTCCATGGCTTCTTATCGATCGACAGAAGCCTGGATTCTCAACAGATGCGAGCTACTCCGACGTCGTGGGATCGATCTTCGTCCGGACCTGCGAGACGCGATTCGCGGGAAAGCCGCCGCGGGTCGCATGCTCGCGCACGGAGGCCTCATCCGGCGCGATATAGACGCAGTAAATCTTGTCGTCGGTGACGTAGCTCTCCACCCACTGGACCTGCGGACCCATCGCGCGCAGCACCCCGCACGATTTCTGCGAGATGGCCTGCAATTCAGCCGGAGTCAGCTTCCCCGCCCCCGGAATTTCACGTTCGATCACGTATTTCGGCATCGTTGTTACAGTATACTTTGGACAACTTTATTGTCATCCCACACCCGCCGCTGACCACGTTTGCCACGGCGATTCTCGAAGCGAGCGGCGTCCCGCAACCGATTGCCGCGCTGGTGGCCGAATCGCTGGTGTCCGCCAATCTGCGCGGCGTCGATTCCCACGGAGTGCAACTGCTCATCTGGTATTCCGGCCAGATCCGCGCGGGCAATGTCGCGGTGGCGGAAGCGGGAAAAGTGGTCAGCGAAAACGGAGCCTGCCTGGTCTACGACGGTCACAACGGAATGGGCCAGTGGATCTCCAATATTTGCTGCGATCACGCGATCCGCATCGCGCGCGATTCGGGCATCGGCATGGTTGTGGCGCGCAATTCGACGCATTTCGGGGCGTGCGCGTGGTGGGCGCAGAAAATGGCCGGCGCGGGATTCATCGGCATCGCGATGTGCAACGCCACCGCGCTGGTCGCGCCGTGGCAGGGGCGGGAAAAAATGCTGGGGACGAATCCGATTTGTCTCGCGGTTCCGGGCCCGCAGACGTTTCTGCTCGATATGGCGACCACCACGGTCGCGCTAAACAAGATTTACAAGGCGGTCCTCAGCGGGGAAAAAACCATCCCGGCCGGATGGGCGATGGATGAGCATGGCAATCCCACGACAGATCCGCAGGCGGCACTGGCCGGATTGCCGATGCCGCTCGGCGGATATAAGGGGACCGGGCTCGCCGTCATGGTCGAAATCTTATGCGCGGTGCTGTCGGGCGGCGCGATGCTCACCGACGTCGGTGGAATTCGCTTCACCGGAAAAGAAATGCGCGCGAGCCACATGTTCCTGGCGATCGACGTGACGCGCTTCATGCCGATGGACGAATTCGTCGCGCGCATGGAATGGCTGCGCGACACGCTGAAGAGCGCCGGACCCGCGGCGGGATTCGAGGAGGTGCTGGTGGCGGGCGATCCGGAGTGGCGTGCGGAACAGATCCGCCGTCGCGATGGGATTCCGGTGGCTCGCGGGATCTGGGAGGAACTGGGCAAACTCGCTCAAAGCCTGAACGTCACGGTCCCGCCCATCCAGTAGGAGGTCGAAAGCGGCGCTACCCACTCGCTGGCGCTCGTGGTTCTGTCGTTTGCACGGAACGAACGCGAGTGAGCGGGCCGGTTCGCTTTCCTTGTGGGGCTGCTCGTCAGAGTGGCAAGCCGGTCGTTTGACCGGCTGCCCGGCTCACCGCTCTGGCGAGCCGCGCCATTAGTTCAGCCGTCGAATCCAGATATTCCGGTACCGCACCGGATTCCCATGATTCTGCAGCGCCAGCGAATCTTCGGCCGGCTGCGGGACATACTTCGCTACGGCGCGATACACCGTAGGACCCATCGCCTCGCGATGATTCTGCACCACCACTCCATTGAAGATCACCGTGAGATACGCGGGCTTCACCAGCTTCTCGCCCTCGAATTTGGGAGCCTCGAACAGGATGTCGTAGGTCTGCCACTCACCCGGCTTGCGAGCCGCATTCGCCAGCGGCGGCCATTGTCCGTAGACCGCTCCGGCCTGGCCGTCGGCATAGGTGATGTTGTCGAAGGAATCCAGCACCTGGACCTCGTAGCGGCCTTGCAGAAAAACCCCGCTGTTGCCGCGGCTCTGGCTGTTGCCGCGAACTTCGGAGGGAGCCGCCCATTCGATGTGCAACTGTACGTCGCCGAATTTCTCCTTGGTCGCGATGTCGCCCTTGCCCGGGACCACTTCCATAAATCCGTTCTCGAGCTTCCACGTCGGAGCCGACGCCGCAAGCGTCACTCCGTTGCCCAGCTTCGCCGCCGACCATTTTGAAAAATCGGATCCGTTGAACAGCACAATCGCATCCGACGGAGCGCCTCCTGGCTGCGCCCCGGGCGTCACCACCGGCGGATGCGGACGCGCAGGGTCGTGCACGTGAAACGGCAAGCCAGGGAGCATCGGAGTGTCGGTGAACCCCTTGTCATCGGCGGCAGGTTTATTCTGCGCAAAGCTAACGATACAAACGGTGGAGAGGAGCAATAGGCGCATGTCCCTCATGCTACCCTGGGGGCGCTGATGTTCGCTCGTTTGCTTCTGGCGGCGCTGTTCGTCTCGACCGCCTTCGCTCAATCAACGCTGTTCCAGCAGGTCGACGAGATGGTCTCGGCTCTGTCCGACATCACCGGCTGGAGAATCGAGCGCAAGGTTCCGGCGGAAATGCTGACCAAGGAAAAGTTCCGCCGCTACGTCGATTCGAAGATGAAGGACTCCAGCCGCGAGCAGCTTCATGCCGAAGAAGTGACGCTCAAAATGTTCGGCTTCGTCCCGCAGGACTACGACCTGGCCAAGGAAACCGTCGACCTGGTGAGCGAGCAGGCCGCCGCTTTTTACGACTACAACAAGAAGCGCCTGTTCATTCTCGATTCGACCACCGAAGGCAACGAGCAGCGCGTCGCGTTGGTCCATGAACTGGCCCATGCGCTGGCCGATCAGCATCATCCGCTCGGAAAATTCATGCACAAAGGATCGCCCGACGACGACGCGTCGACGGCGCGGCAAGCCGTCATGGAAGGACAGGCGACCTGGCTCACCTGGGCTTATGTTTCCAGGCGCAACGGCGGCGAGGCGTCGGTCCCGGCTGAGATGATCGAGGAACTGACGAAATCTTCCGGCTCGGACAACACGGAATTTCCGGTGTTCACCAAGGCTCCGTTGTATATGAAGGAGTCGCTGGTGTTTCCCTATAACGAAGGATTGAAATTCCAGGACGCGATCTTTCATCGCCTGGGGCGGCCTGCGTTCGACCAGGTTTTTACGCGCGCGCCGCAAAGCACACAGCAGATTCTGCACCCCGGCGCTTACCTGGCCGCGAAGAAACCGACGGAGCCGGAGCCGCCATCGCTGCAGTCGGCGCTCGGAAAGAAAGAAGCGAAGCAGTATCGGCTGCTGGCCGAGGGAAGCCTCGGGGAATTCGATTTTTCGGTGCTGCTGCGGCAGTACGTTCCGGAACAGCAGGGCGCGGAGGCGGCCAGCCACTGGCGCGGCGCGTCGTACCGGCTCTATGAAAACAAGCGCGACAAGTCCGACGTGTTGACGTATCGCGCCGAGTGGGATTCGCCGGAATCGGCACAGAAGTTCGAAGAGCTCTATCTTCGTGTGATGCGGGGCCGCTCGAAGAAATTCGAAAAGAGCGGCGAAGGCGCGGCTGTTTCCGGTTCGGGCGATTCGGGCGCGTTCCGGTTATCGGTCAAAGGCGACGCCGTCGAGTCGATTGAAGGCTTGAAGAACTGATCTCGCCCCGATGGAAACCCACGATGGAAACGTTGAGGTAAACTGATGGCATGCGCACACTCGCCAGTCTGGCTCTTGTTGCGGCGTTGACGGTTCCGGCCGTGTTCGCCGAGAACGCCCCCAAGAAAGCTCCGGATTTTACCTTCACCGATATGAGCGGAAAACAGGTTCAGCTCTCCACGGCCGCCAAGGGCAAGGTTTGCGTCCTGACGTTCATTCTGACGACGTGCCCGCACTGCCAGCGGGAATCGCAGATGCTGACGAAGATGTATAAGGAAATGGCTCCGCGCGGACTTTCTGTGTACGCCGTCGCGGTGAACGACAATGCGGCCGTCCTGATTCCCGGTTTTGCGCAGCAGTTCGAAGTCGGCTTCCCGGTCGGATTTTCATCTCCCGACGCGATGATGTCGTTCATGGGATTTTCGCCGATGGAGCGCTGGGTGGTTCCGCAGGTCACGGTGATCGACCGCAAGGGCATGATCCGCGCGCAGTCCCCATATAGCGGCGATCCGAATCTGCAATCGGAAACGTACATGCACAGCCTGCTCGACGGTCTGCTGAAGGAAGGCGCCGCGACCACCAAGACGGGCGCCAAAGCCACCAAGACCACGGCCAGCACTCATCACCAGTAATGAAGCGCCTCATTTCGGCTGTACTCCTTTCCGCGATGACGCTCGCGGCGATGCCTCCGCTGCCGCGCAAATCGCCTGAATTTACCATCACCGAGGGTCCGGCGAAGGAAACGCTGCTGTCGAGCTATCGCGGCAAAGTCGTCGTGCTGGCCTTCGTCCACACGACCTGCATCCACTGCCAGCAGTTTTCCGCGGTGCTGACGAAGCTGCATCACGAGCTGGGGCCAAAAGGATTCCAGCCGATCGACGTGGCCTGGAACCAGGGCGCCATGGCGCTGGTCCCCGGATTCGTGAAACAGATCGGCATCGATTTCCCGGTGGGCTACAGCGACTGGGACCCGATCATGAGCTACCTGGGATTTTCGATCATGGACCGTCCCGTGGTGCCGCTGATCGTGGTGATCGATAAAAGAGGAATGATTCGCGCGGAGAGTCCTCCGCAGGGCGATCCGAATCTTCAGGACGAAGCGAGGCTGAAGGCGCTGATCGAAAGCCTGCTGGCGGAAGGCTCGTCGGCAAAGAAGAAGTAACGGTTCTCGTTTTCTCCCAATCCAGCTTGTGAAATGTGGGGCCGCTCGTCAGAGCGGCGAGCCGGTTGCCAAACCGGCTTTTCGTGATCAGCCGGTCTCACGACCGGCCCCACATTTCATATACTCGATAAGTTCAGGAGGACCCAGGTGTCTACAAACTTTCTTCTCTTCGCCGCCGCCGCTGCCGTCGTCTCCTTCGCCGCCGACGTTGTGCCCAATTCGCAGCCGAATCCTTACAAAATGGTGGAGCACTGGTATCAGCTCCCCGCAGGCCGCACCATGGGATCCTCGAGCGCCGTCGACATCGACTCGAAAGGACACATCTGGATTGCCGACCGCTGCGGAGCCAATAGCTGCGCGGGCAAGGACGACATCGATCCCATCATGGAGTTCGATTCGTCGGGAAAACTCGTGAAGTCTTTCGGCAAGGGGATGTTCCTTTTTCCGCACGGCATCTGCATCGATAAGCAGGACAACATCTGGATCACCGACGGGCAGGGCCGCGACGGCAAGGGTCACGTCGCGATCAAGCTGAGTCCCGAAGGCAAGGTGCTGATGACGATCGGCAAGCCGGGCGTCGCGGGCGACAGCGAAGACACGCTGAATCAGCCCAACGACGTCGCCATCGCGCCCAACGGCGATATTTTTATCGGCGACGGCCACAACGTCGGCACCGGCAACGCACGCGTCGTCAAGTACGACAAGAACGGCAAGTTCATCAAGCAATGGGGCAGCCACGGCTCGGGTCCGGGACAGTTCGAGATGCCGCACTCGCTGGCGTTCGATTCGAAAGGCCGCCTGTTCGTCGCCGATCGCGGCAACAACCGCATCCAGATCTTCGATCAGGACGGAAAATTTATCGCCGAATGGAAACAGTTCGGGCGTCCCAGCGGAATCTTCATCGACAAGAAAGATAACCTCTATTCAGCCGACTCCGAATCGCAGCCGGTGAAGACCGAAGGCAGGATGGCGGCCTACGGTTTCAACCCCGGCTACAACCGCGGCCTGCGCATCGGCAGCGCCAAGGACGGCACGGTGGTGGCGTTCATTTCCGATCCGCCCACCGACAATATTCTCGACAAGCCGCGCGCGATCACCAGCAATGCCGAAGGCATCGCGGCGGATGCGCAGGGGAACGTGTACGGAGCCGAGGTCGGGCCGAGGGACGTCAAGAAGTACGTGAAGAAGTAGTTGTTTGTGCCACGAATGCACACGAACGTGTTCATTCGTGGCTGCTCCTTTTTCCCGTCACGCAGCATCCAACCACTTACATGAAAATCGCATTCATCGGACTCGGGAATATGGGTATCGGCATGGCGCACAATCTGCAACGCGCCGGCCACGAATTGACCGTCTACAATCGCAGCCGTGAAAAAGCCGACGCGTTCGGCGCTCGCGTGGCGGATTCTCCCAAGCAGGCCGCAAGCGGCGCCGACGTCGCGATCACGATGCTGGCGGACGATCGCGCGGTGGAAGATGTGACGTTCGGCGACCACGGCATCGCCGCCGGATTGCCGCGCGGCTCGGTTCACGTTTCGAGCAGCACCATCAGCACCGCGCTTTCACGACGCCTCGCCGCGGTGCATGGCGGACATCAGCAGGGTTACGTCAGCGCGCCGGTTTTCGGGCGTCCCGACGCCGCCGAGGCGAAGCGATTGCTGGTGGTTCCCGCCGGTCCCGCGGACCTGATCGAGCGCTGCCAGCCCCTTTTCGACGCGATCGGCCGCCAGACCTTCGTGATCGGTTCTGAGCCGTGGCAGGCGAACGCGCTCAAGCTGTGCGGGAATTTCATGATCGCGAGCATGCTGGAATCCTTCGGCGAGGCGTTCGCGACGCTGAAAAAAGCCGGCGTCGAACCGCACACGTTTCTGGACGTGATGAGCACGCTGTTCGGCTCGCCCGTGTACGCGAACTACGGAAAAATCATCGCGGACGAAAAATTCGAGCCCGCGGGATTCGCGCTGAAGCTGGGCTTGAAAGACGTGCGGCTCGTGCTACAGACCGCCGAGGAGTGCGCCTCGCCCATGCCGATCGCGAGCGTGGTGCGCGATCGTCTTCTCTCCGCGATGGCCCACGGCCAAGGTGAACTTGACTGGTCCAGCATCGCGCGCATGTCGGCGAAGCAGGCCGGGCTGTAAAACTTCTTTACTCGATTTCAGTTCCGCCGGCGGTAGTATCCCCCGCCCCCAAGCCCGCCTGCGTCGATCAGCACCGCGACGACCAGGATCAGCACATTCCCGCCCTCGATCGGCATGTGCGAATTAAGCATCCACGCATACGCCAGCGTCGTCAGCGGCAGAAAAATGAACCCGAGCAGCGGAATCAGAATCCCGTGATACGCGCGATCCAGATAGCTCGAAAAAAAGAACAGGAGCGCCAGCACCACGCGCGGAAAAGCGAGCACGACGAGCAGTAAGAGACAAGGCATGCCGATTCAATTTTCGCGCAAACAGCCCGTTCCCGCCCGCGGCCAGCGACCCGCAGTTACGCGTGGACCCGCACATGGCTGAAGAGCTGGATCATTTCGCGATTGAAGGCCGGGAGATCGTCCGGCTTGCGGCTGGTGACCAGATTCCCGTCGACCACCACTTCCTGATCCACCCACTCCGCTCCCGCATTGCGAAGGTCGGTCTTGAGCGACGGCCACGACGTGATTTTCCGGCCGCGAGCGCCGCCCGCCTCGATCACCATCCATGGGCCATGGCAGATCGCCGCCACCGGCTTGTTCTTTTCGAAAAACGATCGAGCGAACGCGACGGCCGCAGCCTCCATCCGCAGCCTGTCCGGGCTGATCACGCCGCCCGGCTGCAACAGAGCGTCGAAATCATCAGGCCGCGCCCGATCGAGCTTCACATCCACCGGGAAATAGCCGCCCCATTCCGTAAACTTCCAACTGCGGACCGTATCTCCGGCCGGCGAAACGATTTTCGTTTCCGCGCCGGCAGCCTGAAGCGCCCGCCTGGGCTCGGTCATCTCGATTTCTTCAAAGCCGTTCTCGACCAGAATGGCGACCTTCAAACCTTTCAGATTGTCCATGAGAACCTCCTGCTTGTTTCGAAAGTGGTTTGATGCGACCGATTGCGAACCGTGTCGCGGAAACCGCAGGCGGCCGAAAATCATCACATAATCGTGACGATGGCTGAAACGCTACTTTGTCGATGCCCGTCCTGTTCGGCCTTGAACAGGATTCCTCTGGAGAAGATCCGCGAACATCGCGAGCCGGTGTGCGGCAAATGCAAGACGGTCCTACCCGTGGATAAGCCTGTGATCGTCACCGACTCTTCCTTCGCCACCGACGTCGGCCAGTCGACACTTCCCGTCTTGCTCGATCTATGGGCCGACTGGTGCGGTCCATGCCGCTATATCGCCCCGGTGGTGAACGAACTCGCGCGCGAAATGATCGGGCGGGTGCGCGTCGCGAAGCTGAATATCGAGGAGAACCCCGTCACGCCGGCGCGCTATAACGTGCAGAGCATTCCCACGCTGCTGATCATCAAAGACGGCGACGAAATCGATCGCATCGTCGGCGTGCAGCCGAAGGCCGCGATCGTGAGCCGGCTGGAAAAAGCGCTCAGTCGAAGTCCAGCATGACCTGGTCGACGTAGCACCATCCCCAATCCTCGCCCGGCTCGATCGACCTGACAATGGGGTGCTTCGTCGCGTGAAAATGCTTCGTGGCGTGCTTGTTCTTCGACGAATCGCAGCATCCCACATGTCCGCAAATGAGGCACAGCCGCAGGTGGACCCAGGTGTCGCCCATCTTGAGGCACTCCTCGCATCCGTTGGTATGCGGCGTGACATCTTTGATCTGGCCGAGGTGGCTGCACTGTTCCATACTTCCAGGATCGCGCAGTTGTCAATCGCCCGATAACATTGACCGAGCCCCCGCGATCACTCGCGGGGCTTTCCCGTACGAATTCGAATCGGTGAAAAGCCCCGCCAGTCAGAGTCTGCGTGAAAATGACCGGCGCCGGCCGCTTCCTCCGGTCGCGGTTCCTTAAACGGCTGATTCAGCAGGATGCCGACAATGAACCGCGACCGCAGGAAGCGGCGAACATTCAGTTTTCACACAGACTCGGTCATGGCGGGGGCCGGTCCGCCGCATCGGAACACTCATTTGTAATATCCTCAATTCGATATGCGACTGCTGCTTCTCCTCTCCTTCGCCGCTGCTTCCTTCGCACAAGATAAAGCGGATTTACGAGTGGTCCAACAGATCCGTGACGAGGCCTTCAATCGTTCGCAGGTCATGGAAACGCTCTTCTACCTGACCGACGCCAATGGACCTCGCGTGACCAACTCCAACGGCTTCAAGGCCGCCGCCGACTGGGTGGTCAAGCGCCTGGAAGGCTACGGACTGATCAACGTCAAGCAGGAACCCTGGGGCGCCTTCGGGCGAAGCTGGAACCTGACTCACTACGAAGGCCACATGCTGGAGCCGCAGTATTCGCCGCTGATCGGATTCCCGCTGGCGTGGTCGGATGCGACTCCGGGCGTCGTGCGCGGCGATGCGCTGCTCGCGCCGCTTTCGACCGAGGCCGACCTCGCGAAATACAAAGGCCAGCTTCGCGGAAAAATGGTCCTCACCATGGCGCCGCACGAGCTGGAAATGGCGATGGCTCCCTACGCGCATCGCCTCACCGACGAAGAACTTCGCCAGCGCGCTGAAACGCCCGATCCGTCGCGATTCGCGTTCGGTCCCGGAGCGCCGGGCGGCCGCGGCCGCGGCAATGCCCCGCCCCAGGATCCCGCCGCGCAGCGCCGTTTCCGCGAACACATGCTTCAATTCCTGATCGACGAAAAACCCGCCGTGGTCATTATGTTCAGCCCCATTCAGGACGGCGGCACGGTCTTCGGCTCAAGCCTCGGATCGTACAAAGCGGGCGAGCCGCTGCCTCCTCCGGCGGTGCAACTCGCGGAGGAACATTACAACCGCATCGCGCGCCTGCTCGAACACAAAGTTCCCGTGAAGCTCGAATTCGACATTCGCTCGAAGACCGGCACGCAGGCGGAGCAGTCCTTCAACATCGTCGCCGAGATCAAGGGCACGAAAAAACCCGACGAGATCGTCATGCTCGGCGGACACTTCGATAGCTGGCAGGGCGGCACCGGCGCCACCGACAACGCCACCGGCTCGAGCGTCGCCATCGAAGCGATCCGGATCCTGAAAGCCCTGAACCTCCAGATGGACCGCACGGTTCGACTCGCCCTGTGGAGCGGCGAAGAAGAAGGCTTGCTCGGTTCGATCGCCTATGTGAAAAATCATTTCGCCGATCGCGCGGATATGAAGACCAAGCCCGAATACGGCAAGCTGGTCGCGTATTTCAATGACGACAACGGCACGGGAAAATTCCGCGGGATCAATCTCGGCGGCAACGATCTGGTGCGGCCCATCTTCGAAGCGTGGATCAAGCCGTTCAACGACCTGGGCGCGACGGTCGTGGCCGGCGCGAGCGGTCCGACGGATCGCGCGCCGGGCGGCACCGATCATACATCGTTCACCTACGTCGGCCTGGACGGCTTCGGCTTTTTGCAGGACCCGATGGAATACGCCACGCGCACGCATCACTCCAACATGGACCTCTACGATCGCGTTCAGAAAGGCGACGTGATGCAGGCCGCCGCAATTGAAGCCGCTTTCGTTTATCACACCGCCGTTCGTCCCGACCCGCTGCCGCGCGCGCCGATGCCGAAGCCGCAGCCGTGGGCGACAAGGTAGTCGCGTGAGCAGTCAGTCAATAGCACGCAGAGCCCCCGCGATGACTCGCGGGCCTTTCCTGCTCCCGTATAAACGCCCGGGCAAGCCCCGCCAGTCATGGCGGGGGTCAGTGCCCCAAAAAGTAACCCCCGCGTGCCCGCGCACGCCCCATAAAGGTAATCGCGTGAGCAGTCAGTCAATAGCACGCAGAGCCCCCGTGATGACTCGCGGGGCTTTCCTGCTCCCGTATAAACGCCCCGGCAAGCCCCGCCAGTCATGGCGGGGGTCAGTGCCCCAAAAAGTAACCCCCGCGTGCCCGCGCACGCCTCATAAAGGATTCTGATCATGCGAAAGCTCTTTCTCACGTTCTGCACCATCTCGATCGCCGCGCTCGCCCAGGAAAAGGTCGACCTCGCGACGCTTCACAAAATTAAAGCCGAAGCGTTCCAACATTCCCAGGTGATGGACACCATGTTCCAGCTCACCGACGTCCACGGCCCGCGGCTCACCAATTCGCCTGCCTACTTCGGCGCCGCCGACTGGATCGTCAAGACCATGACCGACTGGGGCATGAAAGCCCACACCGAAAAATGGCCCTTCGGCAAAGGCTGGGAATTCACGCGCTTCTCGGCGCATCTGGTGGAGCCGCAATATGCGCCCCTGATCGGCTTCCCCCTCGCCTGGACCGCCGGCACCAACGGCGTCGTCAGCGGTGAGCCGATCCTGATCGAATCGCTGGCCAGCGACGCCGATCTCGAAAAGTACAAGGGCAAGATCAAAGGGAAGATCATCCTGGTGGGCGCGCCGCGAGATCTGCAGATGAGCATGACCGCTCTCGGCCGCCGCTACACCGATCAGGAACTGGCCGATCTCTCCATGGCGCCCGATCCCGGCATCGCCGGCCGTGGCCCGATCTTCATCGGCGGACCGCAGGGGCGTCCCGGTCAGCCGCAGGCCGGCCCCGGCGGTCCCGGAGGACGCGGCTTCCAGCAGAAACTCCAGAAATTTTATGCCGAGGAACAGCCCGCCGTGATCGTCCGCGCGGGCACCGGGCATAGCGAAGGCGGCACCGTCTTCGGAGCCTCCGCCGGCGGATCGCGCGATCCCAAGGATCCCATCGTTCCCTCGACCGTCCTGATCACGCCCGAGCACTACAACCGCATCGTGCGCCTGATCGATCACAAGATCCCGGTGAAGCTCGAATTCGACGTCGAAGCGAAGTTCCAGACCGAGCGCACCGATTCGGTCGACGTGGTCGCCGAAATCGAAGGCAATCGCAAGAAGGATGAAATCGTGATGCTCGGCGCGCACCTCGATAGCTGGCACGCCGGCACCGGCGCCACCGACAATGCCGCCGGCAGCGCCGTGATGATCGAGGCGATGCGCATCCTGAAGTCCCTGGACCTCAAAATGGACCGCACCGTTCGCATGGGCCTGTGGGGCGGCGAAGAAGAAGGGCTGCTCGGTTCCCGCGCCTATGTGAAGGAGCACTTCGGCGATCCCGAAACCATGAAGATCACGTCGGAACACGCCAAGCTTTCCGGTTATTTCAACATCGACAACGGAACCGGAAAAGTCCGCGGCGTCTATCTGCAAGGCAACGACATGATGCGCCCGATCTTCGAGCAGTGGTTCGAGCCGCTCAAGGACCTGACCAACGGCGCCATCACGATCCGCAACACCGGCGGCACCGATCACCTGTCGTTCGACGCCGTCGGCCTGCCCGGCTTCCAGTTCATCCAGGACCCGATGGAGTACGACACGCGCACGCATCACTCGAACATGGACACGCTCGATCGAATCCAGAAGGGCGACATGATGCAGATGTCGGCGATCGTGGCGTCGTTCGTGTACAACACGGCGATGCGCGAAGAGATGCTGCCTCGCAAGCCGCTGCCCAAGCCGCAGCCGAGGCGCGACGGCGGCGGTCGCGGGCCGACCCAGCAACAGAACTAATCGCCGTGCCGCCAGCGGGCTTTCCATCCGTGAACGCCCGCACTTGCCGACCCCGCTCTTTCAGTAAGCGGGCAGCCGCGGCCGTAAGGCCGGGGTTCGAAACACGTATTCTTTCCCAACCCGATTCAATGCTAGAGTAGTCTCTTGTTACGCTCCTCTCCGCTGTTCCCGTAGTGAATGACTCTCAGTATCCAGGACGGAATTATGGAATCCAAGGACCTGAGGATTTTTGTCGTCGAGGACAATCTCAGCGATGTCCTTCTGATCCAGGAAGCGCTGAACGCCCGCGGCATTCAGGCCAAACTCCAGATCGCCGTCGAGGGTGAACGGGCCATGCAGGATCTGGCCGCAATGGGCCTGGCCGACGTCCCCCACCTGATCATCGTCGACCTGAATCTTCCGCGCGTGAACGGACTCCAACTGCTGCGCGCCATCCGCAGGAATCTGAAGTTCACCGCGACACCGGTGATGGTGCTGACGTCCTCCCGCTCTTCGCAGGATCGCGTGGAGGCTGAAAAGCTGGGCGCGACGGCCTACGTCAGCAAGCCCGGGAGCCTCGACGAGTTTCTGGGCCATGTAGGAGAAACCATCCAGCGGCTGCTGGCAAATCGCGCCGCCGACGCGGCCTTCAGGCGGGGAGCACGGCGAGAGCACCGCTTTCCAACAATCCGTCGCCATGCAATCCCGCGATGCGCACGTCCACCAGCAGGTTCGCGGCGCGCGGCGCGGCGAGCCTGATCTTCAAATAGTTCTCGCTTAACGCGCCCTCATCGAGCGTCACCGCCGACAGGGTTTTCCCGATCATCGATCGCCGGTATTCCAGATTTTTCGCTGCCGCAAGCTCGCGCAGCACGCGTGTCCGGTCTTTCCGCACGGCTACGGGAACCTGCTGCGCCGATTCCGCCGCCGGCGTTCCCGGACGCTCGGAATACGTGAACACGTGAAGATAGGTGAACGGAAGGCTGGCGATAAACGCGCGCGACTCCTCGAACTCCGCGTCCGTCTCGCCCGGAAATCCCGTCATCACGTCGGCCCCCACCGCGCACCACGGCATCAGCGCGCGCGCCTTCGCGATTCGATCCGCGTAGTGCCGCGGCCGGTATTTGCGATGCATCCTGCGCAGCACGCGGTCCGATCCCGATTGCAGCGGCGCATGCACATGCTTGGCGATGCGCGGCGAGTCCGCCATCAATCCCAGCAGGTCGTCTGAAAAATCCATCGGCTCGACCGAGCTGAGCCGCAGCCGCTCGACTTCCGTCTCCCCCAGCAGCCGCCGCACCAGGTCCACCAGCCGCACGCGCCCGTCGAGATCGCGTCCCCAGCGCCCCAGGTTGATACCGCTCAGCACCACTTCACGATATTTCGCCGCCAGCGTGCGCACCTGATCGATCACCTGGTCCGGCGTCGCGCTGCGGCTTCTGCCGCGCACGAACGGAATAATGCAGAACGAGCAGCGGTTGTTGCAGCCATCCTGAATTTTCAGATTGGGCCGCGTCCGGTCGCCCATCGCGTCATCGACCGGAGCCGAGAGAAAATCGCGCTGCTCGAAAATGTCGCCGATGTGGATTTGAGAATGATAGGGCGTCGAAACCAGATCGGGGATGTGTGTCTTATGCGAATTACCGACCACCAGCGTGACGCCTTCCATGGCCGCCAGTTCTTCCGGAGCGCGTTGCGCGTAACAACCGGTCACCAGAATCCGCGCCGCGGGACTTTCGCGATGAATCCGCCGCACCGTCTGCCGCACCTCGTCGTCGGCCGTCGCCGTCACGGTACACGTGTTCAGGACCACAAGGTCGGCATCGGCGGCGCTGCCCGACGGAGCCATGCCCTTCGCCGCCAGCCCGGCTTCGATGGCCGCTCCATCCGCCTGCGACGCGCGGCATCCGAAATTCTTGATCCAGAACCGTTCCAAGTCTTTATTCTATCCTCCGCCTGCGAAGAGCGCCGCTCGGGTCCATGTAACGTCAGCGGAGCTACCAAGCATTGGGCCGGTTTTTCGCAGCTATCTGCTTGCATTCTAAAGGCTTGAGCCGGAAACCGTTCGACGTCGGCATGTAGCCGTCCAATGCATCCAGCGGCCTTTCGATTCATTCAGGTAGGTGCTCCCCGGAGCGTCTAATATACTGAATCGTCGTTTAATCTCAACTGGGAAAGCCCTTCAGAACAAACAATGACCAAACCCATCAAGCATGTCGAAAAGGCTGTCGCCGTCGCGGCCAACGCCGCCTGGTTCGTATTTGACAAGCTGAACTCGATCAAGCCGAATCCGTCGTTCACTCCGAAGTGGTCGGATAAGCCGTTGCTGAAGAGCTGGGAAAAGCAGAAGCCGAAGCTGGGCTGGCCGCGCGAAACCGATTCGCTGTGTCCCAAGTGTATCCCTGAGCTGCGTCAGCAGATCCTCGATGGAAAACTGCCGGTCGACATTCTCAAGGACGAGAAGCGCGGCGAAATCAAAGCGCGCATTATCGAAAAAGACGGCAAAATCGTGATGGTGAAGGAATGCCCGGTGCATGGGGAGTTTGAAGACCTCATGTCGATCGACCCGGCGTTCAGCCAGCACCTGGAAGATGTTTTCCCCGGCCGCGACATCCGCGCGCACAACGATGAAGCGCTGCACGACCACGGCTCCTCGACCATCACGCACGGCCGCGGATCGGTCCTGACCATCGACCTGACGAATCGCTGCAACATGATGTGCGATCCGTGCTTCATGGATGCGAACCAGGTCGGCTTCGTGCATGAGCTGAGCTGGGAAGAGATCAAGACGCTGCTCGACAACGCGATGTCGATCAAGCCGCGCCGCCAGCTTTCGGTGCAGTTCTCGGGCGGCGAGCCGACCCTTTCCCCCTACTTCCTGGATGCGGTAAAGTATTGCCGCAAAATCGGTTATCAGAGCGTCCAGGCCGCGACCAACGGGATCGAGTTCGCCAAGAAACCGGAGTTCGCCAAACAAGCGGCGGAAGCGGGCTTGCGCTACGCCTATCTCCAGTTCGACGGCATCGGCAATGAGGCCAACTCGCACCGCGCCGTCGGCAACCTGTTCGATGTGAAGCTGCGCGCGATCGAAAATCTGTATAGCGCGGGCGTCGACATCGTCCCGGTGATCACGCTGATCAACGGCGTGAACAATGAGCAGGTGGGCGCGGTGGTCCGTTTCGCGCTCGACAATCCCAAGAAAATTCCGTTCCTCAGCTTCCAGCCGGTTTCCTTTACCGGTCGCGACGAAGCCGTGACCGACGAACGCAGACAAGCTCAGCGCTACACGCTGTCGCACCTGGCGCACGATGTGAAGAGCCAGACCGGCCTCGGCGAGCCGGTGCGCGACTGGTTCCCGATCAGCTTCATGTCGACGTTCTCCGATTTCGCGGATCTGGTCCACGGGCCGAACGCGGATTGGGGCCAGCTCTCCTGCGGCTGCCACCCGAACTGCGGCATCGGCATGGCCGTGATGTGCGACAAGGAAACCAAGGAATACCGTCCGGTGACGGCGTTCCTGAATGCCGACCAGCTTGCGAAAGACGTGGCCCGGATCAACGACGCGGCGCGCAGCAAGCGCATGTCGGTAATCGGGGTGTCGCTCGCGCTGCTGCGCAACTACAATCCCTACGAAGCTCCCACGCACTTCCGCCTGAGCGACCTGATCGCCAAGTTCGACAAGTGCTTCGGCATGACCAACAAGAAGTACGGCAAAGTGACGGGCGACCGGACCATGGCCGATATCCAGCAGCGCCGCGCCGATCGCTGGAACTTCCTGTTCATCGCCGGCATGTGGTTCCAGGATCTGTTCAACTACGATTTCCGCCGTACCGAGCAGTGCATCATCCCCTACGCGACGCAGGAAGGCGAAATTTCCTTCTGCGCGTACAACACCGGCGTCGGCTGGCGCAACATCGTCGAGAAGATGCACATGACGGCGACGCTCACCAAGTGGTACGAAGAGAAGGGCCGCCACGAAATCATCGCCGGCGGCAAAGCGGTCAACCTGCCGTCGAAAGAGCACACGCTGGTGCTGCGTGCCGAAGACGTCAACAAGGAACGCCAGCACGACCTGGACGAAAAAGGCATCGCCAAGACGGCCCGCGAAGAGAAACTCCGGGCCCGCGACGCGAAGCTGAAGGAACAGGCCAAGGACGCGCAGATGATGAAGATGTATCGCGAACACGTCCTCGGCGAAAAGCCCCAGGCGGATGTAGTGCCGCTCGGCTCCATCGCTCCGGCTGCTCCGAAGGCGGATAAAACCAAGACTGAAGAAGTCGGCTCGTTCGGCGACTAACTCCTAACCCAGGTTTGGAATCGCGGCCTCCCGATTCGTCGGGAGGCCGTTTTTGTTTATGGCAGGCGCTTCAGCGCAGGCCGGAAAATCGCTGGCCTTCCTCGAAAACCCGCGACGGTCCGTGTCGCGCGGGGATGATGGCGAGCCCTCAAGACTACCGCTGGTCGAGCGCGGCCGTCCATCTGGGCCTGCGCGGCGACGAGTACAACCTGATCGACCTGGCATATTGGGAGCGCTCCGGCGGAGCCGAAACGTGGAGGGAAATGTTCTCGGCTCCAGCCGTCGAGGAGCAGCTCGAGCAACTACGAAAGTGCACGTACGGCGGGCGTCCCTACGGCGGTCAAGATTTCGTGGCGAGGATCGAGGAGGACTCTGGCCGGAGGTGGAAGCGGGACGGATCGCAAAGACTCGCAAGAACCGCATAAAATAGGGTTGGGACAGACAATAGACTGTCCCCAAAATGAACAATGATGCGAGTCGCGTCAGGCTGTCCCCATCAGCCCCCATCAGCCCGTCCCCATCAGCCCGCACGACTCAAGAAGTAGCACGCTGGCTCGGCCTCTCATCTCGGACGATTTGTCTTTGGGCTGAATGTGGCGAAATTCCGGGGTTTAAAGTCGGGCGTCAGTGGCGGTTCGAGGTTGACGCTCTTGAAACATGGCTTCGTGGGAAAGGAGGCGCGCTGGTTTCCCAGTTCTCGACCTACGCCCGCCCTACCCGGCGAAGTCAGGAATGAATTAACGCGAGCACCTTGGGACGGCTTGCGGGTATTCAATCCTTCGAAAACGAAAAATCGCCGATTCGGTTTTCTGTCAGACCAAGCGCTCGCAATGCGTCAAAAATCAAGCGTGAGGAAACCGATTGTCTCGTATGGAGCCGCCCAAATCAAACTACCGATAAATTCGAGGTACAGTGTCAATGTAGTCGACGACGAGATCGTATTTCGTCGCCGGGTCCGGCGCGGCTTTCCGTTCCACAACCACATCGGGATCTTTGAAGCGAAGCTGAACGACCCAAAGAGGGTGGTAGCTCGAGGCATCAAAGGGATCGTTCAAAAATAAAACCTTGGAATGTTTTGGAATAGTCCCATCGAAGCTGTTTATGTTTTCCGTTAGTGCGCCGATCAGAAGTTGAGAACGCTCGACGTCTTTCAGAGGTTTCTCATCACCTAACTGAATCGTCGCCACACCAGCGATGAGGATGAGGCCGGCCAACGCACTCCTGCCTTTTGGGAACAGCAGCTGCCTGATGCCAATCAGAGAGACTGCGACAACAATCGCCCAACCGACAATCGGGATATACATTGCGTAGAACCCTCGAGTTGCAATGAAATTGACAGGCAGCGGTGCGATAAGAACGACCGCGGCCGATAAGATGAGCACTCGATTCTTGGAAGCCGCTGCCAGCAGGACAACACTGGCGAGCAGAATTACGACGTGAGCGCGATTTATGGCTCTCAGGAGAGAGCAAGAATAGATCAGAAAGCCAGCGTTGCGTAGTATTAAACCACTGCTCCAAGGTGAAATGGGGTGTGTAGGAATCAACACCGTAAAAGTCGCTCTTGCTTGAGGTCTTCGCGTGAATTGCGAACGCCGTGATGACGAGCGCGGCAAAAAGCGTGAGATTGAAATCGACACTTTTCCGAAATGTGACTAACCCTTCATACGCCACGTTATATATGAGTAATATGATTGGTAAGGTTACAGCCATCTCTTTTGAGTTTAGGGCGAGAACAAAGAGACCTATAAATATTGCAGCTCGACGAGGGATCATCCGACCAAGCCGCTGTTTAACGGTAATATAGTAGAGCATAGCTCCGTAGTAGAACGTGAAACACAAAATGTCATAGATTATCCCGTTGTTCAGGTACATGTCTATGAATCGTGCGTGATAGGCGTCTAGAAATACTGTTATGATGGCCAGATCCGATGAGCTGGTCAACTCGAGGACGAGCCTGAACAGGAGGTACAAATTCAAGCCCAATAGGACATAGGTTACGAGTCGGAAAGGCAATGGGTGTAGACCAAAAAGTGCGAACAGCAGTCGGTGATACGCTGACCCGAACGGCCGATAGATAGGAGTGAACGGCGTTATGTTGGCCCACACCAGCTTGCGCATTGGGAGTGTCCAGGCGGCACTGATGTTCATCAAATCGTCGCCCGTGAACGGGATTAGGATGCCTCTCCAAGAACACCCGAGGAACCATGCTGCGATTAGGATAAATGCAAAGATTCGAAAGTTTCGCTCTATAACACGGTTGAAGAGAGTCGCTCCGTCACGCGGATATTCTAACATGCATGGCTTAGCATCATCGACGGCAACCCGGCGCCGTAACAGCAAGGGTCGCCCCGTTCTGCCTGTGCAGGCTTTAGGGAAAACCGGGGGAAAACCGTGACAGACGGAGATATCCGCAATCAAGAAACCGGGAAACGTCCGTCTGTCCCACATTTTCCGTCCCGCATTTTCCCCCTCTGGTCGTCCCTTCTGGCCGTCTAATTTTACGTTCGTGAGCTAATCGAGCCAGGACTTGCGCAATCCCTACTGCACTCGCGCAACTTGCGCAGGGCAGGAGGAACCCGTGCATCACCTGAAACGTGCAATGAAAGTGACCGTCGTCACGGAGCGCACGGCCATCGCGCCGGCAGTAGCGCGCCGCTCTGGTTCGAAATCAAGGCGAGCGTCGCCGTTTGGTCGTGACCAACGGAAATCTCGCGATGGGGGCGCCCACGACACAGACCGGGGCGTTTCGGTACGGCTCGGTCCCGGCGAGGCTTAATTAGGAGCGCAACGATGAATCAATTCACTCGATGGATCTGGATGAGCGCGGGCCTCGCCGTGTTCGGGGCGGCGCTGACATTGATGACGGAAGGGCGCGCCGTCGCGCAGGCGGTACGCGCAGCGCTGGTCCGCAATCAGGACGAGCCGGGAAGGAATCCGTACACGGAGCAACAGGTCTGCAACGCGTTGAACTGCAACCTGACTTTCGCTCCTGTTCCCGCGGGCCAGCGGTTGGTGTTGACCTCAGTCAACTTCGCACTATTAGGAGTTTCGGGCTCTCCGCTCGTTGTCCTGAACGGCCCCGGCACCCAGGTCCGCTTGATTCCGGGGACTATGAGCGGCCCCTTTCAGGTCGGGAACGTGCCAGTCGTCGCTTATTTCGACGCGGGCCAGCAGCCGGCTCTCGAATGCGCCACCGTCCCATGTGGAAATAGCGGGTTCGAAGCGGTTCTATCCGGGTACTTCATCACTCTTCCGTAAGCTATTGCGCGCTCTACGTTGGCAACTCTCCAAGGGGGGGACAGCGGGGACAGATAGGATGAGCGGGCTGGCCCCCATCCAGCGGCGGTAAGCTCGCTGGTGAATAAACGCACTCCGTTGAGGGTGCAAAAGGAGACCAGCCATGAAGAAGAATATCATCCCTGTTTCTGAATTTCCCGAATTGACCATTGGCCTCGATCTCAGCGATCGCACGTTCCAGTTCTGCGAACTCAACGCAACGGACGAGATCGTTAAGGAAGGCCAACTCAAACTCGACCGATCGACGCTGCGAAAGTATCTTGCTTCGCAGCCGAAGGCGCGAGTGGCGCTGGAAACGGGCGGACAATCCGCGTGGGTGAAACAAATCATCGAAGAGATGGGCCACAAGGCCGTGGTGGCGAATGCGCGCGAGCTCAAGGCGGTGACCGGACGCAGTCATCGCAGCGATCATCACGACGCGCGGCAACTGGCGCGATTGGCGCGCGTGGATTGCGCGTTGCTGAATCCGGTCCAGCTGCGCGATGCGCACCAGCAGGCCGATCTGTTCGTGATTCGCGCCCGCGCGATCCTGCTGGAAGCGCGAACGATGCTGATCAACTTCGCGCGCGGCATCACCAAGAGCACTGGGCAAAGACTGCCTTCCAGCGCCACGCATCGTTTCGCCGAGCGCGTGCGCAGCGCGGTGCCGGAAGCGCTGCGGCCGGCGCTGCTGCCGTTGCTCAACGTGCTCGATCAAATCGCAATGGAGCTGGAGGGCTACGACGAGAACGTCGAAGCGTTGGCCGAGCAGCGTTACCCGGAGACGCGCTGGCTGCGCCAGGCGCCGGGAGTCGGCACTCTGACGGCGGTGACGTTCGTGTTGACGGTGAGCGATCCGGCGCGGTTCGCGCACAGCCGCGATGTGGGTCCGTTTCTAGGTTTGGTGCCGCGGCGCAGACAAAGCGGCGAGCAGGATCCGCATCTGCGCATTAGCAAGTGCGGCGATGGATACTTGTGCAAACTGCTGGTGCAATGCGCGCACGTGGTAATGGGCCGGTTCGGGCCCGACTGTGCGTTGCGGCGCTGGGCACTTCAGCACGCCCAGCATAGCCGCACGGCGAAGAAGCGCACAGTAGTGGCCGTGGCGCGAAAGCTCGCCGTGATGCTGCACCGCTTGTGGCGTGGTCAGGAGGTGTTTCAGCCGTTCCCAGTCGCGGCATAAAGTTTTTTCAAAGGTGAGCATCCTCGAGTTCTGGCGACTGCGCGAGTGTTCAGGCAGGACCGGCCGCGCCCAGCAGCCGAGCCCGTGGGACAGTTTGCAGCGCCAGCTTTCTAACCGGAACCCCTCTTGCAGCGATCCTATAGCGGATCAACTCAGACTGCGCATGGAAGCCGGAGGCAAAGCTCAGAGCTCACCAACGGAAACGAGTTTCCGCTCCGCCGCCCGTCAAGTGCTGTCGGTAAAGCCGAACGGTGCTCGCCGGCAAGGGTTCGCTCCGCCGCGCTGACGCGCGCCCTTGCCTGCTGCGCTCCGTTCGGCAGAGTCGAAGTCGCGACGGGCGGCTCCGACGGAAACTCGAACCGATTTTGCTTGACAGTACCAGCCTGCTCATGGAAGTCCACTAGTTCCTTGAGCTGGGTCACCGATCGATCCTGGGCATGCCGTTACCGAAAATGTCCGATATCGTTCCGCATAAAGGCAACTTCCCAGAACTCGACTTCTGGCTCGTGATCAGCAAATCAGATTGCTCGCAAACGATAAACACCGCTACTTTGCGCTTGACGGATTCTGCCGCCATTTCGCTAAGTGAACCGGCTTGCCCCAAGTCTCGTACAGATTCACGATCCAGCGTCCGGCGCGATCGATTTGCTTTACGTCGGTACGAGGATACCGGCCGACCGGCGACGAGAATCGCTATAACGCCTGGTATTACAAGAACTGCATCGAGGGGGCCGGCGAAGGGAAGCTGAGTGGGAAGACGGTCGTCTTGAAGGACAACGTGTGGCTTGCCGGAGTGCCAATGACGAATGGCGCGTCGACGCTCGAAGGCTATGTGCCGGACGTCGATGGCCATTTTCTTGCGAATGGTCCCCGAGAGGAACCCGCGCACGGAATGAGCCTGCCAGCCGGTCGCTTCCATCAGCTCCTTGGAAGTAGCTCCGCCCGGGCGCTTCAACAGGTCCAGGATCGTCGCGGCTCTGCTGCCGTCGCGGGCGCCCTGTTCCGTTTCCTTGGCGCGTGTGCGCGGCGTGTGGCGCCGTTTACCCTTATCTGCGGCTTTCTCCGATCGATCTCCTTCCCGGTCGATTCCGCCGGCGTTCGAACGTGCATCCGGCCGAACTCGTGGAGGGGCACCTTACCGATCTTAATTCCACGAAAGCGCTGGAGCACGGTTTCGGGTCGACTGCGAAACCTATAGCGATGTTTATCTGGTCGACACAGCAAGTGGCGCGCGAAAGCTCGCGCTGAAGCAGTATCGCGGCGGATTCGGAGGAGGACGCGGAGGTGGTCCGCAGCTTTCTCCGGACGGCAAGCATCTGCTCGCGTTCAAGGGCGGGCAGTGGTGGTCCGTTCCAACCAATGGAGATCCGTCGACAAACCTGACCCTACCGACCGGCGGTACGTTCTTCAATGAGGATCACGACACGCCGGACGAAGCTCCTGCCTACGGAACCGCGGGCTGGACGAAGGACGGCAAATGGGCCTTGGTCTACGATCGTTACGATGTTTGGACCGTCGCACCCGAAGGCTCGCCCGCGCGCAAACTGACCAACGGACGCGCTTCGCATCTCGAGTTTCGCGTCGTCCGCACCGACAACGGTGACGACGAAGAGGAGCGCGGCATCGATCCCAGGAAGCCGCTGCTGTTGCGCGTCGAAAATCTGCGGACCCGCAATTCCGGATTTTATTCGCTCGCGAATCTAAGTGCGGCGCAGCCGCAGAAGCTGTTGATGGGTCTGGAGAATTATCGCGTGCTCGGCAAGGCGAAGGAAGCCGACGTCCTGATGGTCACCGCGACGACGTTCCACGATCAACCCGATATTCAGATCACGGATTCGTCGTTCCGGCAATTGAAGAAAGTGACCGACGCGAATCCGCAGCAATCGCAATTGTTGTGGGGCTCGGGCGAACTGATCCGTTATCGCAACGCCGACGGAGTCGAGTTGGATGCGGCGCTTTACAAACCAGAAAACTTCGATCCGTCGAAAAAATATCCGATGCTGATCTACATTTATGAGCGTCTTTCGCAGAGCCTCAACAGCCCCGCGCCCGGCACCTCGATCAATATTGCTTACTACGTCAGCAACGGATACCTGGTCCTGCCCCCGGACATCATTTGTACGACCGGCCATCCTGGCCAGAGCGCGCTGAAATGCGTCCTTGCCGGCGATTCAGGCGGTGGCCGATAAGGGCTACGTCGATCGCGCCCGCATCGGAATCCAAGGCCATAGTTGGGGCGGATACCAGGCGTCGTAGTTGTTGACCCAAACGAATCTGTTTCGCGCCGCCGAAGCCGGCGCACCGGTCGCGAACATGATCAGCGCTTACGACGGGATTCGTTGGGGCAGCGGACTGCCTCGCCAATTCCAATACGAAAAAACGCAGAGCCGCATTGGTGACAGCATCTGGGAATATCCGATGCGGTTCATCGAGAACTCGCCGATCTTCATGGTCGATCGCATCGCGACGCCGCTGCTGATCCTGGAAAACGACGGCGACGACGCAGTGCCGTGGTATCAGGGCCTGGAGCTATTTCTGTCGCTGCGCCGGTTGGGCAAAGAAGTATACCTGTGGAACTACAACGGCGAGGCCCACGGATTGAGGAAGCGTCCGGCACAGAAGGATTACACGGTTCGGATGCAGCAATTCTTCGATCATTTCCTGAAAGACGCACCGGCCCCGGACTGGATGCAGAAGGGCATCCCCGATATCGATCGCGAGAAGGAAAAGGGCCGAATCAACTCCGTGAACGGAGAGCCAGGCGCCGAGGACAAAAAGAAGCAGTAGAGGGATGCTAGAATAGAAAAATCCAGCGAGGGCGCTTCCGCAGATCCCGGCCAGGTAGCTCAGTTGGTAGAGCGCAGCCCTGAAAAGGCTGGCGTCGGCGGTTCGATTCCGTCCCTGGCCACCACAAACTAAAGCACTTAGCGGCGACCAAAAACAGAGAGTTTCAGTCAACCGAACAATAGCCGAACATCCTCAACGGGCGTTCGCTTGTTCGGCATTAACATCTCCGCATTCTTTGCTTCCATCAGTCTCCAGATTTCCCGCGCCGTGCTGCCGGTCCGGGCGATGTGCGCCCGCGCCAGCTTGGCATAGCGTTCGGTCATCTTGATATTCGAGTGGCCCAGGATTTTCGCGAGCTCGTAAAGATCGCCGCCGTTCATCATGTACCAGGACGCGAACGTGTGCCGCAGATCGTGAAAGCGAAAGTTTTCGATCATCGCCCGTTTGAGCAGATCCTCGAAACTCCGTTCAACGCGCTGTCGCCCACTGGTCGCGCCCGCCTTGGGCGGAAAAAGTCGATCCTCACCAATCACGACGGGAAGCCGTCGCAGCTCGCCGGCAAGTTCAGGAGTCATCGGGACGTAACGCATTTTGCCGCCCTTCAGCTTCGCCCTTACCGCCAGTAGCCCCTCGCTGTACATCACGTCCGACCAGCACAGGCCAAAGACTTCTGACGCACGCATCCCCGTCGCGAGGGCGATGAGCACGATCAGCCTGAGCCGGAAGAACGTCTGGTTGAGCTTATTGGTTCCTTTGCAGTATGTTTTATCGTCGAGCGCTTGCTTCAATCTCCGAAGTTCGTCTTCGGAAAGGTACCGGTCTCGCTGATCATCCGGACGCTTCACTTCGACCAGGTCTGCGGGATTCCGGTCGATGCCGGTTTCCTTCGACCAGATCGTCGCGGCCTTCTCCATCATGTGATGCATGACGTTGAAGTGCCGAACCGCCGTGCCGGCCGATAAGCCGCGAACGGCGGTCAGATCTTCGTACCAGCGCGACACCGCGCTGCCGTCGACCTCCCGCACAAAGGCGCGCCCCAATGTTTCGCGGATGCCCTCGATCACGCTCTTCTCCCGGCTGGCCGAACGCTTCTTACTCCCGTAGTGCGTCCAGTAGCGGTCGAGTAGAGTCGACATCCGAAAGTTGACCTCGCGTTTGATATCGAGATGCCGGTTCTCATCGCGAACCGACATTTTCTTGCGCTCGATCTTCCGCGCGAGCTCGTACGAGCCGTGTACAAAAACGCTCCTGTTGTGACCTCCTTCCCTCCAACGGACCTCAAACAACCCATCGGATTTCTTGTGTATGGACACTCAAAGCTTCTCCTTTCAGTCAATGGTTTCGATCGTGTGCTGTTCAACGAAGCGCTCCAGCGCTTGCAGATCGAACCGCAATGCACGACCAACCTTGACGCAGGGAAGCTCCCGCAACCTGGCTTTCTTGTAGACCGTGTCCACTTCGAGACCGAGGTATTGGGCAGCCTCCCTGACATTCAGGAGCCGCCTACCGATGAGTCCATTAGACAACATTGCCGCCTTTTCGTCGTGAGCATGCCGATCCGTTTTTGGGTCCATGATGTTCTCGAAGCCAAGATTAAAACCGATCCGCGTGCAAAGCAACGAAATCAGTGGGACAGTGGTGACAGTGGACGCCACGCTCCTATCAGCTTTCATTGATCACATCCTTCGGGATGTGGCGGAACGCCGCACGGACGATGGCGGGCAGCTGAAACGCGGTACGAGGCGGCGAATGCAAGTGAACGGACAGCTTCGCCGTCTGTTTATCCACGGGGACCACATCGCCTACCAGGGCGTGGAGAGGTTCCATGGCTCAGACAGTGATTTCCGATTGACCATGGCCGCAACGGCAGCAGAAGCACTGGAGCGAAGGCGGATCGGAGAGAGCGGATACAAGGGCGCCGCGGCAGTTCTGGTGGCTGAGGCTATCCTGAGGTCGCCGAGTGAACGTCTTCGCCGTCGGTTTCTCAAGAGACGAAAGCAAAAAACCGACTTCGATGTTGTTCCGCTCAGCGATACGGTTCGAAGGCTCGTAGGCCGTTACCGCGATTCGCATCCGCAGTGGAGCGAGGAGTTCCAGTGCCAAATCGATCTGTTTCGGTCCGGGTATTTCCAGGACGAGGAGTGGTTTCAGGAAGTTCAGGAGCGAGGCGAACGGTGGATCCTGGAGCTGCAGCAGCGCAAGAGGTTCGAGTGGTTTGAAGCGTCGAAGGTCGTCTCGATCGCCCAGATGTACCATCAGCGCCGGAAATTCGACGACGCGATGCGAGTGTATCAACGGGCGCTCGTAATTGCCGCGAAGGCCTTAATGACCGAGGGCTTGCACGGGCACCTCAGAGCTTGGCTTGAAAATGCATTGGATGCGTGTGCGAGAAGAGAGCCGCCGCTTCCGGAACTCGTTTATGCGGGCAGATGGGCACCGGAACCGGCCAATCGTGAAATTCATCGCAGACGATTTTGATTTCTTCCCCGCCGAAAATTCCCAATAGGTGTAACTGATTGACATGGCGCGCCTATTCGAATTTTTTCACGAGCCGGCGCATCACTAGTAACTATTACTAAGTACTTAGACGGGTGCGCTTATTTTTCTCTTGAGAAATGGTCCGAGCCGACGCGACTTGGGCCCACGGAGCCTCGTTTCAGATCGGCGCTTAGCTGGTGGAAGTTGAGGCGCCGTCGCAACTTCACGTGGCCAACTTCGGCGGCAATGCCGCTTCGAGCTGGAATCGCAGATTGAAACGTAAGCGTCTGACCAACCCATCTTGATTTGAGAAGGAAGTCCGATCGGGCGAAGATTAGCGGGCATGGGCAAGCCGACCGATCGCCGATCCGAGATGAGGCGGGCAGTGGAGGAGTTCGCTGCAAGCGGTTTGACGCGCCGCGAGTTCTGCAGCCAGCGCGGCATCGCGCTTACGACCTTCGATTACTGGCGTCGGCAACTCCGCTCCAGGCTGCGACTGGTGAAAGTGGAAGTGGCGCGGCCGGAAGCAGCGGCGCAGAGCTTCACGCTCCGCCTGGCCAACGGGCGAAGCATCGAGAGCTCGTGGCGATTTGATGAGGAAGAGTTGGCGCGGCTAATCCGGATTTCGGAAAACGCGTGATGGTGGACGATGTTATTCGGCGTGGGGCTGGCCACCAAAATCTACCTCGCAGTGCAGGCCGTCGATATGAGGAAGGGATTCGAAGGCTTGTACGGAGCGGTGCGCGATCAGCTGGGACATGATCCTGTGAGCGGCCATCTATTTTTATTTACGAACAAGACCAGGACGCGATTGAAAGCTCTGGTGTGGGACGGCAGCGGATTGTGGGTGTGCGCGAAACGATTGGAGAAGGGACGATTCCGTTGGCCGGAAGCGGAAGGCAGGCACAGCGTCACCATGCGATCGGA
>JAIQFJ010000398.1 GCA_020073325.1 Terriglobia bacterium
CGGAACCTTTCGGGCCATCTATGAAAATCTGGTCGCGCGAGGAAAGCCGCGCCAGTTGGCACTGATTGCGGTCGCCAGACGGATGCTGGTGGTGCTGAATGATATGCTGCGGTCGGGTCGAGATTGGCAGGAACGCATGATTTTCGCTTGACTCTTTACACAGTCGCTTCGGTCGCGGCTCGCTGTCGCGGTTCAGCTCCGGATTTAAACCAGGGCGTAACCATTCGGCATCTGGAACGTAGTGTACTCAAAGGAGCACACGTGTCCAGTTTCCTGAAGGACGTCCGCTACGCCGCCCGGATGCTCATGAAGAGCCCTGGATTCACAGCCGCCGCGGTGGTCTGTCTCGCGCTCGGCATCGGCGCCACCAGCGCGATTTTCAGCGTGGTTCACGCAGTGCTGCTCAAGCCGCTCGGCTATCGCGAGCCGGATCGGCTTTATCGCATCTACACGGAATTTCCGACGTTCCCCAACGGCGGCCTGCGCCGTTTCCCGATTTCGCCGCCCGAGGTTTACGAGCTGCAGACCGAGCTGAAATCGTGGGAGTCCGTCGACGCATGGGTGACGGGCGGGGTGAACCTCGCCGGCGCGGCCGATCCGATGCGCGCGGCGAGTTGCTCGCTCACGGGCGGTTTGATGCCCGCGTTGGGGGTGTCGCCTCAGATGGGTCGAGTGGTCGTGCCGGAAGATTCGACGGTCGGCGCGCCGCTGGTGCTCGTGATTTCGCACGGATTGTGGCAGCGGGCGTTTGGCGGCGATCGCTCGATTCTGGGGCGAACCGTGCAGATCAATGGACGCAACGCGAACGTCGTGGGCGTGATGCCTGCGTCGTTCACGTTTCCTCCCGGAGCACAACCTGCGCCCGATGTCTGGACCGCGCTCCAGCTTGGCCCGCCGAATCCGCAGCGGCGTGGAAGACACGGCCTCTTCGCCCTCGGGCGGCTCAAGCCCGGTGTCTCGATCAGCCAGGCTCGCGATGAGATCTCCCGATTCGTGGTGCAATCCAAAGCGCAAAATGCAGCCAACATGCATCCGTTCAGCCCGGACGTCCATCCGATCGTCACCTACGGCCTGCAGGACGAAGTGGTTCGCACGATTCGCCCGGCGCTATGGACGCTCATGGGCGCCGTCGCCTTCGTGCTGCTGATCGCTTGCGTGAATGTCGCGAATCTGCTGCTGGCGCGGGCCGAAGCGCGGCAACGGGAAATCGCGATTCGCAAAGCGCTGGGCGCGGGCATCGCACAACTGATCCGGCAATTCACCATCGAAGGTTTGCTGCTGTCGATGGCAGGAGCTTTCCTGGGCCTCCTGCTGGCGTTTGCGGGACTCCGCGCGGTGGTCGCGGCGGCCGAAGCGAGCATCCCGCGCGCTTCGGAAATCAGCATCGACCCGACGGTTCTGGTGGTGACGCTGGGAGTCTCGATCCTCACGGCGTTGTTTTTCGGACTGGCGCCGCTCGCACAGATTGTGTCCGGCACTTTGCACGACGCACTGAAAGCCGCGGGCTCACGCACGGCGGGATCGCAGGCCGCGAATCGTTTCCGCTCGACGCTGGTGGCCAGCGAACTGGCGCTCGCGCTGATTCTGCTGATCGGCACCGGCCTGATGATTCGCGCCTTCTGGAAGCTCAGCGAGGTCAGCACCGGTTTCGACCCCGGCAATCTCCTGACCATGCAGGTGAATCTTCCCAACACGGTCTACCCGCAGAACGCGAATATCACGCGGTTCTGGCAGTCGGTCGAGGAGCGGGTCTCGCGGCTGCCCGGCGTCAAATCGGCGACCATGATGAGCGGATTGCCGCCGGAGCGTTTCATTAACGCCAACGATACGCAGATCGAAATTTTCACGCCGGTGCCGAATGGCCCGGGTCACAACATCGATTACTGGCAAAATACGGGCGACAATTTTTTCGAAACCATGGGCATGCGGCTGGTGGAAGGCCGCTTCTTCGACGCGCGCGATGCCGACGGCGCCACGCCCACAGTGATCATCAATCAGTCGATGGCGCGAACCTACTACGGCAATGACAGTCCGATCGGCCGGCGCGTGCGGCCGGGCTTTCAGGATCCGTGGCGCGTGATTGTCGGCGTGGTGGCGGATGTAAAAAACGCGGGGCTCGACGTTCCGGCCGGCACTGAGCTCTTTTTCCCCTCTCGCCAGCAGGGCTACCCGACGCGGCAGGCCTACATCGTGGTGCGCGCGACGGGCGATCCCAAATCGCTCGTATCCGCCGTGCGATCCGCGGTGCGCGAGATCGATCCTGCGCTTCCGATCGCGCAGGTCCTCACGATGGATGAGGTAATGGACGGGGTCCGGTCGCGGCCGCGATTCCTGACGACGCTGCTCGGACTTTTTTCCGCGACAGCGCTGGTGCTGGCGGCGGTCGGATTGTACGGCGTCATCGCCTATTCAGTCACGCGCCGCACAACCGAATTCGGAATTCGCATGGCGATGGGCGCGGGAGCGTCCGACGTGCTTGGATTAGTGCTGGGCCAGGGCTTGCGATTGGCGCTGATCGGAGTCGCGGCCGGAGCGATCGGCGCGCTGGCGTTGACGCGATTGATCCGCGGATTGCTGTTCGGGATCAGCTCTTTCGATCCGCTGACGTTCATCGCGATGGCAGCAGTGCTGATCGCGGTGACGCTGCTCGCGTGTCTGATCCCGGCGCGGAGGGCAACGAAGGTAGATCCGCTGGTTTCGCTGCGGTACGAATAAAAAACCCCGCCATTTCGAGTCTGTGTGAAAATGATCGGCGTCGGCCGCTTCCTGCGGTCGCGGTTCCTTAAACGGCTGATTCAGCGGGATGCCGGCAATGAACCGCGACCGCAGGAAGCGGCGAACGTTCAGTTTTCACACAGACTCTTTCTGGCGGGGCTTTCCGATCCGAACTGAACCGCGGTTAGTGTTTCTTCAGGCGGCTGCATGCCGTGACCGCGCCCGTCACATCGATGGCGTCGCGATTCTGCATGATGCTGACCACCTTCCCGTCCGTATCGATCACAAACGTCGTTCGGACGATGAGCTGATTCTGCTCGCTCAACACGCCGTACTGCTTGACGACAACGCGCTTGTAATCCGACAACATCGGGAATTCCGCGCCCAATTCCTTCGACCAGTGATTGAGAGTCGCTATGAAATCCGTACTGATCGCCAAAACCTGCGTTTCCGCGTCGTTAAATTTGCCAATACCAGACTGGTAGGCTGTGAGTTCGGTGGTTCAACCAGAGGTGAACGCGGCCGGGAAAAACGCCAGCACGACGTTTTTCTTGCCGCGAAAATCAGAAAGTTTCACGGGTTTGTTGCCGGTGTCAGGCAAGGTGAAATCGGGAGCGATATCGCCCACTTTCACCGCCGTCTGAGGCGGCGCCTGCTGCGCAAAGAGCGCGGCGGCAGCCACGGTGAGAAGCAGAAGTGGTTTCATAGTGACCTCTTGGCGAGGGTACCATAGCCTCTTGGGCCTCGCCAAACGACTCGGGCTGTTCGACGCCACCATGCTCGTCATGGGCGGCATCGTCGGCTCCGGTATCTTTATTAATCCGTACGTGGTGGCGCAGCAGGTCCACACGCCGGCGCTGATTCTGGGGGCGTGGATCGCGGGCGGCGCGGTCGCGCTGCTGGGGGCTTTCGTCTATGCCGAACTCGCCGCGCGGCGTCCTGAAGTCGGCGGGCAATATGCATATCTGCGCGACGCGTTTCATCCCGCGGTCGCTTTCGTTTATGGATGGACGCTGCTGCTGGTGACGCAAACCGGCGGGATGGCCGCGGTCGCGGTGACGTTCGCGCGCTATTTTCAGGAAATCACGCGAACCCCTGTTTCCGACGCCTTGATCGCCGCGACGGTGCTCGCCGTGTTGACCATCGTGAATTGCTTCGGCGTGCGCGCGGGATCGAACGTCCAGAGCGCGCTGATGATTCTGAAAATCGGAGCGATCGCGGTGCTGGTCGGCGCAGGATCCTTCCTGGCTCCGCGCGCCGATGTCGACATCCGCGGCCAGGATTCGGTCCTCTCGTTCGGCGCGGCGATGACTCCCGTGCTATTCGCCTACGGAGGCTGGCAGACGTCGAGCTTCTGCGCGGGCGAAATGAAACATTCGCAGCGCGACCTGCCGCGCGCCCTGCTGATCGGCGTGCTGGGCGTAATCGCGCTGTATGTCTCGGTGAGCTGGGTGTGCCTCAACGTGCTGGGCGCTGACGGCCTGTCGCGGACCCACACCCCGGCGTCGTCCGTCATGCGAGCCGCGCTGGGCGAATCCGGCGCGAGATTCATCGCCCTGGGGATCGCCGTCTCGACGCTCGGGTTCCTCAGCCAAGGCATGCTGACCGCACCGCGTGTTTATTTCGCCATGGCTGAAGACGGCGTCTTTTTCAAGAGCGTCGCCTGGATTCATCCACGCACAGCGGCTCCCGTGGTAGCGATCGCGCTGCAGGGCGCGGTCGCCGCGATCATCACGCTTTCGGGACGCTACGAGCAGATCCTCAACTACGTCACATCGGTGGATTTTATTCTGTTCGGCATGACCGGAATTTCGCTGCTCGTCTTTCGCGCGCGACGCCCCGCGTCTACCGGATTCCGCGCGCCCGGCCATCCTGTGACCACGGTTGCCTTTGTTGCATCGTGCTTCCTGGTGGTCGCCAGCACGATCTACAAATATCCCGCCAACAGCGCGATCAGCCTGGCGATTCTCGCCACCGGCGTCCCGGTTTATTTTCTCTGGAGGAAACATTGAGTTCGATCTACATGCCGTGGGCGAAGCTTCGCTCCCACGCGGCGTACAATCTGGCGACCAGCGGCGTCGCGCATTGGAAACTCCGCGATCTGCCGGTCGCGATCGACGATCTCGAAATCAGCGGTCCCAGCTTTTACGGGTATGAGCCGCTTCAAAAGGCGCTGGCCCAGCACGCGGGAGTGACGCCGGATCGGATCGTCGCCGCCGCCGGCACCTCGATGGCGAATTATCTTGCGTTCGCCACGCTGCTCAAGCCGGGCGATGAAGTCCTGATCGAGCATCCGACCTACGAGCTCCTGATCGCCGCGGCTCGGCACGTCGGCGCGACGATCACGCGATTCCCGCGCCTCCACGAAGCCGGATTCGCGCTCGATCCTGAAACCGTCGAGCGCGCCGTGACTCCGCGCACGAAACTGATTGTCGTCGCGAACCTGCACAATCCGTCGAGCGCGTTCGCAGATGAAGCGACGATTCGCGCAATCGGTGAGATCGGACCGCGCGTGCTGGTCGACGAAGTGTATCTCGATGCCGCGTTTGAACGGGCTCCTAAATCCGCGGCGCTGCTGGGCGATCAGTTCATCGTCACCTCCAGCCTGACCAAAGTCTACGGACTGAGCGGGCTGCGCTGCGGCTGGATCGTCGCCGAACCGAAGCTCGCAGAAGCCATGTGGAGGCTCAACGATCTTTTCGCCAGCATCCCCGCACACATGGCGGAACGCGCCAGCGTGATCGCGATCGCGGAGCTGCCGCGTATTCGTGCCCATGTTCGCGCGCGTCTCGATCGCAACCGCACGATCCTCCATCGCTTCCTGGACAGCCGCGCCGAACTCGACGCGCCGCGGGTTCCTTACGGCACGACCGCGTTTCCCAAGCTGCTGCGCGGTTCCGTCACCCGCCTGTGCGATCTGCTGCGCTCGAAGTACGAGACGACGGTCGTCCCCGGCGAATATTTCGAGATGCCCGATCATTTCCGCATCGGCATCGGCGGCGACGCGGAACCGCTTGAGGAGGGACTGCGCCGTCTGGGTCTCGCGCTAGACGATATGATGGAAAACTAACCGATGAAACTCATCCTTGCCCTCGCGCTGGCCACGCTTGCCCCCGCGGCGGACCTCGTGCTCCGCAATGGAAAAATCGTGACGCTCGATCCCGCCCATCCGCAGGCGCAGGCGCTCGCGATCACCACCGGGAAAATCGTCGCCGTCGGATCGAACGCGCAAATCGCTTCGCAGATCCAGTCTTCGACGAAGGTGATCGACCTGGGCGGAAAACTCGCGACGCCGGGGTTGATCGAAGGTCACGGCCACTTCACCGGGGTCGGCCAGATGAAGATGAATCTCAATCTGCGCGACGCGAAGAGCTGGAATCAGATTGTCGCGATGGTTGCGGCCGCCGCGAAGGAAGCGAAGCCC
>JAIQFJ010000399.1 GCA_020073325.1 Terriglobia bacterium
GGCCCGGCGTCATCAAAATTTCGACTCCGGACAGCCGCATGTCGCCCTCGATCGGGCAATTCGGGTTTTCGAGCGTGGTGGCATCGAAGAACGCCGCCGCCTCGCCGCGCGCCCGCCGCACCGCGTTCGGAATCGTTTCGTTAAATTCGGCGACCTCCGCCTGAAATTCTTCCGCCCTCCGCATGATGGCGCGATGTCCCCACACGTCGATCCCCTGCGCGCGAAAAAAGCTGTTCCCGCCAATGTGATCGAAATGTTTTTCCGTATTGATCACGCGCAACGCAGCGCCCGCCGCCACCGCCGTCGCATATCCGAAAATCGTCTGCGCCGCCAGCGTATTGCCGCCCGTATCGACAATCAGCGTCGCGCCGTCGGCCTGGATGATCCCCGCGTTGACGCACCACGGCGGAGCGTACCCCAGCCCCGTCACCGCGTGACATCGTTCTGAAACACGCATCCCTTCAGTATCCCAAGCGCGGGCGCTAAACTAGCCTCATGAACTACTACGGCGCAAAACAACTTTCTGAAAGTTTTCTCACGGTTCGCAAGAACACCATCACCATCGCCGAAGAAATTCCGGAAGAACAGTACGGCTTCCGGACCGCTCCCGACGCGCGGACGATCGCGCAGACGCTGGTCCACATGACGCTGGCGCTGCGCCTCCCCGAGCATATTCACGCAACCCTGAAACTCAAATCGCTCGACGGCTTCGATTTCCCCGGCTTTTTCGTCCCGCTGATGGCGGAAGAGCAGAAGCCGCGCACCAAGCTCGAAATTCTCACTACATTAACCGAGCAGGGCAATCATTTCGCGCATTTCCTCGGATCGCTCTCTGAAGAATTCCTGGCCGAGCATGTCTCTTTCCCGGCCGGAATGAATCCGCCTTCGAAGAGCCGCTTCGAAATGCTGCTGGGCGTGAAGGAGCACGAAATGCATCACCGCGCGCAGCTCATGATGATGCAGCGGATGGTCGGCATCGTCCCGCACCTCACCCGTCAGATGAACGAACGCATCGCTTCCATGATGGCGCAGCGGACAGCGACCGCGTAGTCTCTGCGTTCTTTGCGGCCGAGGCCTCGCGTCTTCGCGTGAAGTTCGGGGCGTGAAGCCTTCGGCCGCTTATCCCAGTTCACTCCGGATCGCCGCCGCGATACTGTTCGCGAAATACTCCACGCGACCGATCTCGGGACCCTCCACCATCACCCGCGCCAGCGGCTCCGTTCCTGAAAACCGCACCAGCACGCGGCCCGCGTCGCCGAACTCCGATTCCGCCCGCCGGATCTCCTCGTTGACTCCCGCCAGTTCGCCCAGCGCGCGACGCTCCTTCACCCGGACGTTCACCAGCAACTGCGGATAAATCTCCAGCTCCCGCGTCAGCGAATCCAGATCCTGCCCGGTCGACCGCATCACTTCGATCACGCGCAGCGCCGTCAGCAGGCCGTCGCCCGTCGTCGCATAGTCGCGAAAAATGACGTGGCCGCTCTGCTCGCCGCCCAGCAGCGCATCGCGTTTGACCATCTCTTCCAGGACATATTTATCGCCCACCGGCGTCCGCACCAGCCCGATTCCGTGACACTTCAACGCGCGCTCCAGGCCCAGGTTCGACATCACCGTCGCCACCACTTCCTTCAGCCGGCCGCGCGCGTGCAGCGCCTTGGCGCAGATCAGCATCACCGCGTCGCCATCCACGGTCTTGCCCGAATGCGTCACAAACAGCGCCCGGTCCGCGTCTCCGTCGAAGGCGACACCGAAATCCGCGCCGGTCTCCAGCACCTTCGCGCACAGACCTTCCAGATGCAGCGACCCGCAATTCAAGTTAATGTTGCGCCCGTCCGGCGCGCAGCCGATCTTCGTTACCCTCGCGCCCAGCCGCTCAAACAGCGATGGCGCCAGATGCGTCGCCGCGCCGTGCCCCGCATCCACCGCGATCTTCAATCCGCCCGCGCCCGCCGGCAGCGTCGCCGCCAGATGCTCCACATACTCCGCGTCGAGCCCTTCATCCACCGTCAGCTTCGCCGGCGCGACCTCGCCCGAGAACGCCAGAATATCGCGCTCCAGCGCATGTTCCTTTTCATCGGCCAGCTTGAACCCCGAATGATCGATGATCTTAATCCCGTTATCGCGATACGGATTGTGCGACGCCGAAATCATCACGCCCGCCGCGAATGCGCCCGTGCGAGCCACGTGCGCGATGCCCGGGGTGGTGATCAATCCCGCAAATCGCGCCCGCACACCTTCGCGAGCCAGCCCGCCCGCGACGTGCTCCGCAATCCACAACCCCGATTCGCGCGTGTCCATACCGATCACAATTTCGGGATTCCCATGCTGCGACGAAACCCATCGCCCCAGCGCGACCCCCGCGGCGAACGTCGTCCGGGGATCCAGCGGATATTCCCCCGCCACTCCGCGCATCCCGTCAGTCCCAAATAATTGACGCATTATTTCCCGCTCTTCCGAATCGTAAATCTCACCCGCACCGCCGGCGACGACTCCAGCCACACCTGCGGATCCGCCACAAACGTGTTCACCCGAACCTCGCGCGACGCCGTTACGCCGCTCAAATCGATCGCATCGGTTTGTGCCGACGCGATTCCCTCCACGCGACCCTCCGGCCCGGCCACCGCGATCGACGCCGGCTCCACCTCGCGCTTCACGATCTCGTATCCCTCCGCCGGCCCCGCGCCGATCCTCACTTCCACCGGCACCTCTTTCGATTGCTTCCGTGAAAACCGCACCCGCAGTTGCGAAGGGACCGCGCGCAGAAATATCACGCCCTCGGGCAGCTTCAAATCCGAATCCGACAGCGTGAACGTCCGCTCCCCCGGACTGTTGACGTTGGTCAGATCCAGCAGAACCGCCAGATCCGCCAGGCTCGCTCCCGTCAAGCGGCTCGCCGGCCCGCGCAGTTCCAGATGCACCGTCTCGATCGCCGTCTGGCCGATCAGCAAATCGCGCGGTAAATTTTTATAGAGAATCGGAACGGCGCGCGTCGTCACCAGTTCCGGCTCGCCGACGATGGTGAACCACAGCGCGGCCGAGAGCGCCAGCGCGCCCAGTTTCCAGACGAAGTTGCGAGTCAGCCAGCGCCAGCTCATTAAGCTCTGTCCCAGCGCGCCTGATGCACCGTTTCGTGCCGGCGGCGAGCGGCGCTCTGCCGGGCCAGCCGTTCCCGCACGCGCTCCAGCGAAACATCGGCCTCGATATCTCCGCGAGCCGCAATCGCGATCTGTCCCGTTTCTTCCGAAACCACCAGCGCCAGCGCATCGGTCTCTTCCGTAATCCCGATCGCCGCGCGATGCCGCGTGCCCAGCCGGCGCTGCAACTGCGGATTCATCGTCAGCGGAAGGAAACACGCCGCCGCAGCGATGCGATTCCCCTGCACGATCACCGCGCCGTCATGCAGCGCTCCGCCCGAATAAAAGATGGAACACAGCAGGTCGCGCGAAACAAACGAATCCAGGCCCACACCGCTTTCGACAAACGTTCGCAGCCCGATCTCCTGCTCGATCACGATCAGCGCGCCGGTCTTCATTTCGGTCATCTGTTCCAGCGCCAGAATAATTTCGTCGTAGGTTTCGCGCCGCTCGAGCTGCCCGCCCAGGCCGAGCCACCGGCTCTTGCCGATCCTCGCCAGCAATCTCCGGATTTCGGATTGAAACATCACGATCAGCGCGATCGCCGTATAAGGCGCCAGGTTCGCCAGCACGCTGCGCAGAAGTTCCAGGTGCGCCCACACCGCCACCAGGTAAAGCACCGCCAGAATCCATAAACCTGTCAGGACGTGCGCCGCGCGCCGTCCGCGCACGATCGCGATGAATTGATAGATCAGCAGCGCGACCGCCAGAATATCGATCACCGCGGTGACGGTGAGCTTCGGCAGGACCGGCAGAAAAAATTGCTGCACCATACCAGTTTATTAGGAACTCTTAATTTCCGTCCACAACCGGTCCCGCAGCCGTTGCGATGCCGCCGTCTGCGCCTCGAACCACTCGCCGCGTTTTAAGACCTCCGCCGGCGGATACAGCACCGGATTTTCGCGGATTTTTTCGGGCAGCAATCGCCACGCGCCTTCATTCGCGGTCGCCGTCTGCGTCGCCTGCACGATGGCCGACGCCACTTCCGGGCGCAATAAATAGTCGATAAACCGGTGCGCCAGCTCCACGCGCCGGCTTTCGCGCAGAATCGCGACTGTGTCCAGATATCTTGCGAATCCCTCCACCGGAAACGTGTAGGCGAGTTTGTCCGGCGCCGCCGCGATCGCCTGTCCCGCCGTCACCGCCCAGATCTGCGCCGCTGCAATATCGCCCGCCACCAACTGGTCGCGAACCTCCGCGTTCAGGTAAGCCCGCAGCAGCCGCTTCTGCGCGATCGCATCGCGTGCCGCGATTTTCAACTGCTCCGGATCTCCGCTATTCACCGAATCGCCATGCTTCTTCAAACACGCCGCGAAAATTTCAGGCGGATCGTCCAGCATCGTAATCCGCCCGCGCAGTTTTTCGTCCCACAGATCGCGCCAGCCCGACACGTCCAGCCCTTTCTGATACGCGATCCCGGTGGTCCCATGCATATAAGGAATGACGTAGCCGAGCCGCGGATCGCATACCGGACTCCGAAATTGCGCATCGAGCGCACTCAGATGCGGCAGCCGCGCATGCTCCAGTGGCTGCAGCAGGTTCATCTGAATCATCGGCGGAACAATCTCTGCCGAAGGGAATACAAGGTCCCAGCCCGAATTGCCGGACATGACCTTCGCCAGCATCTCGGGCGACCCCTCATAGGTCCCATAGCGGACCTTGACGCCGAACTCGCGCTCGAAATTCGGAATCGTTTCCGGCGCCACGTAATCGGACCAGTTATACACATTGAGCCTCGGCGCGCCGCGCGAACACCCCGCCGCCCCCGCGACCCCCATCAGGAACATGCGCCGATTCATGCCTTGCGCAGCCTTTCCGAAAGCAGCACCATCGTCCCCAGCCCGGCGACGATCACCGTCGAGACCGCGTTCAGCATCGGATTCACGCCGCGCCGCGCCATCGCGTAAATCACCATGGGCAAAGTTTCCGAATCGACGCCCGCCACCAGGCTGGTGATCACGTAATCGTCGATCGATACCGTAAACGCGAGCATCGCCGCCGCCGCGATTGCCGGAGCCAAAAACGGCAGCGTGACTCTTCGAAACGCTCCGAATTCGTTCGCCCCCAGATCCATCGCCGCTTCTTCCAGCGCCGGATCGAACGACCGCAGCCGCGCCATCACCACTACTGCCACGTACGCCACCGAAAACGCCACATGCGCCAGGATCACCGTATGCATCCCCAGCTGAAGATGCAGGAATCGAAACGTCCACTGAAAAAACGCAAGCAGCGAAACTCCCGTCACGATCTCCGGTGTCACCAGCGACAGATACATCGACCCCGCGATCCAGCCCGACGATCGCTTCCACAATCCATAGGCCGCCAGCGTCCCGATAATCGTCGCCAGCGCCGTCGCAAAGATCGCGATGATCAACGAATTTCCCGCCGCCTCGATCAGTTCCGGATCGAATCGATACCAGCGCAGCGAAAATCCTTCCCAAACCGTGAACTTCGACGAGTTGAAACTGAAGATCGCCAGGATGAGCAAGGGAATGTGAAGAAAGCCGTAAATCAAGATGGCATAAATACTGGCCCCAGGCGACTGGATCCTGGCTCCTGATTTCTTCACAACAATTCCTCCCCCCGCCCGCGCGCCGCGCACATCAACGCCAGTGCGACAATCATCAACCCGACCGAAGCCGCCGCCCCAAACGGCCAATCCCGCGACGCTGTAAATTGGTTCTGCACCAGATTCCCGATCAGAATCGTCTTACTGCCCCCCAGCAGATCCGACGTCAAATAGGTTCCCAGGCAAGGCACAAAAACCAGCAGCGCCGCGGCCCGGATCCCCGGCGCCGACAACGGCACCGTCACCCGCCACAGCGTGTCCCAAGGCGTCGCCCCGAGATCCGCCGACGCCTCCAGCAGACTCTTATCGAGCCTCTCCAGAGTCGCGAACAACGGCAGCACCGCGAACGGCAAAAATCCGTACACCAGGCCGAGCAGCACCGCCCCGTCGTTATACAACAGCGCCAGCGGCTCCCGAATCACATGCAGCCGCAGC
>JAIQFJ010000400.1 GCA_020073325.1 Terriglobia bacterium
TCATGTTCTGTGGATCGATCCTGAAAGCCCGAATCACATGGTGGTGGGCGGCGACGGCGGCGTGTCGATTTCCTACGATCGCGGCGCGACGTGGCTGTTCCGCATCAATCTTCCCATCGGGCAGTTTTACAACATCTCGGTGAACAATCGCGATCCGTTCACCGTCTGCGGCGGTCTTCAGGACAACGGAAGCTGGTGCACGCCCACGGCGTCGAACCTGAGCTACGGAATTTCCTTCAAGGATGCATACAACGTCGGCAGCGGCGACGGGATGCACGCGGCGTTTGCCGACGATCGTACGTTGCTGGTGAGTTCGCAGAACGGAGTCACCGGCCGGCTGGATGTCGACACGATGGAGCGCCAATCGATCGGCCCCGTGCAGCCTCAGGAAAAACCGCAGCCGGGAAAACCCGGCTATCGCTGGTATTGGACCACTCCGTTGATCGTGTCGAGCCACGATGCGAAGACGATTTACACGGGCGCCGATGGCGTGTTCCGGTCGGACGATCGCGGCGTGACGTGGAAGCCGATCAGCCCGGACCTGACGGCGCATCTCGAGCGCGACAAGCTGGAGATGATGGGGGCGCTCGTCGGCCCGCGCGCGCTTTCGCGCCACGATGGCCAGACGACGTTCAGCGCGCTGACGGCGATCGCCGAATCGCCGATGGATCAGAATCTGCTCTACACCGGAGCCGACGACGGCACGATTCAGATGACGCGCGACGGCGGCACGCACTGGACTGATCTGACGAAAAACGTCCGCGGCCTGCCGGCGATGATGAACATCAGCGGCATCGTCGCGTCGAAGTACGCCGCGGGCCGGGTCTATCTCAGCGCCGACGGCCACTTCAACGACGATTATCATGCCTACGTTTTCGTGAGCGAAGACTATGGCCAGAATTGGCGCGCGATCACGTCGGGCCTGCCGGAAACGTCCGTGCATCGAATTCGCGAGCATCCCGAAAAAGCGAACGTGCTGGTGGTGGGCACGGAGATGGGCGTCTATGCGACGTTCGATCGCGGCGAGCACTGGACGTCGCTGAACACCAATTTCCCACCCGTGCCGGTTTACGATCTTCTGTTCCAGGAAAAGTCGCACGCGCTGGTGCTCGGCACGCATGGCCGCGGCATCTGGGTTCTGGATCATGCCGAGCCACTCGCCGAAATGACTCTGGAGATCGCGGGCAAGGAAAATCTGTTCCCGATCCCGTCGGTGCATCATCAGGTGCTTTACAACGGCCAGTTCTGGTTCGGTCACGGCGAATTTTTCGCGCCGAATCCGCCGTCGGGCGCTGTGATCACCTACATTCTTCCCAGCGCGAAAGCCGACGGGCAGCCGATCACGATCGCCGATTCGTCGGGCAAGACGATTCGTACGTTGCGCGGACCCGCCCACGCGGGACTCAATCGCGCCTGTTGGGATCTTCGCGAATCGCCTCCGATTGCCGATCGTAATCCTGCGCCGCTGGCGACATGCATTTCAAACGGGGGCGGCCGCGGCGATGCGGGCTTCGCGACTCAGGTGGCAACGGGCGTGATCCCGCCGTCCGGGCAAATTCCGAACGCAGGGGGCGGAGGTGGAGGGCGCGGCGGCCGCGGTCTGGGACCCGTGGTTCTTCCGGGCCGCTACGCTGTTGCCATCGGATCGATGAAACAGAACGTGACCGTCGAAGCCGATCCGCATTTCACGATTTCCGAAGCCGATCGCAAGAAGCGCCACGCCGCGATCGTCAGCGCGTACTCGATTCAGCAGCAGTTGGCGCCGGCACGCGATACGGCGCAGGTCCTCGGCGAACAGATGGCGGGGCTGCGGCAATATTTCAACGCCGCCGGCGACAGCGGCAGGGCTTCTCTCGCGGCGATCGATAAGGTGGCTCCCGAAATCGGGCAGGCGCAGGCGCAGATCGATCGGGCCATCGCGTCGGCGGCGCAGGTGGAGAACGCGATGGACGGCTACGACGGCCTGCCCACCGTCGCGCAGCTTCGGCAGATCGACTGGGCGTGGGAAGACGCCGCTGCCGCTGCCAACGCCTTGAACAAGTTGATCAGGGAATCCATTCCCGCAGCGTACTCGGCGATGGGAGGCGCGGTCAAGGCGCCGGTGTTAAAACCCGTGGCCGTTCCTGCGCGCTGAGCGGAACGTCGGCGGGCGAATTGTCGAACCGAAGTCGCGCGGCTGCCAGCGGCCTCAGAATGGCGAGCAATTTTTGCGGCGAGTAGCGCGCGCCCGCGGTGATTCGACGCGGCACCGGTGCGATCGGAATGAGGATGCTCCTGCGTTTCCCGGCGAGCCACAGCGCTTTCACCGAGAGCGCCGGAATCGTGAGGACCCGCAATTCGTAGCGCGCGCGCCGCGACGCCGGATCGTGAAACAAGCGCCTGATCGCCGCCGCTGCATCCGCGGGGCGTCGTCCACGGCTGTGATGCGCCAGACCGCCCGCGGAGACGTCGACGGAATGCGCGATCTTTCCGCCTCGTTCGATCAGAAATCGCCAATGCCCGGCGTGCGCGGCTCGCAAACCTTTTCCGGTTGACAGGTCCCTCGCAGTAAGCGTGTAGACTCGATGCGGACGGGTCAGCGATTCTCCGCGCGCAAGCAACTTGGAAGCGTGTTTCGCCGCGCTCTGGGGCGGCTCAGAAAACCGGATCGGCATCGGCGTCTCCTATGCTTTCGTCAGGTACGAATAGGTCCACCATCCGCCGCCGGGATAACCGCCCGGCTGCGTGAAGCTCGCGTAATACAAGGTATGATCGGCGCCGGTCGGATCCGTGAGAGTTACACTCCCCTGCGAATCGTCGTACCCGATCAGGACGACGAAATGTCCGACCAGTTCGAAGCCGATGCGGATTCCGATGGGACGCTGCTGATCGATCTCGTTGCGGATCTGCTCGATCGTCAGTTGACCGGTGGCCGGCGAGGCTAAATTCGATGTGGTCTGCAGCGCGGTCTCAAGATAGTAATCCCGATTGCAGGGATCGATCGACGTGCAGCACTCCGGGAAGTTGAGCACCTTGCCCGCCACGGCGCACTGGGTCCAGAAACTCGCGGGATTGTGGTATTTCGAAATGCTGGCGGCCACGGCGGCCCAGCAGAGATTCTCTCCCTGCTGGACCTCGACTTCCAGATTGACGTAGCCCATCGCCGCCTCACTTCGATTTCGCGTTCGCCACCGCGGTCTGGAACGCCTTCACCTGCAGGTTGATCCCGAAGGCAAATTGCGTGGAGTAGGAATTGTTCACGGGCGTTCCGGCAGGCACGGTCGATCCGGCCGAAAGGTCCGTCTGCTTGACCAGCAGCGCGCCAACGTAGAAATTCGCAGCGGCGGGACCGAATCCCGCGGCCAACAGAATGTGGTGCAGCGGCTGGCTGCCGATCATCACTCCGCCCACGAAATGCGGAACGGTGTAGTTGATCGCGCGTTTGGTGTCCACGCGGATCGGGTACAGGTCGAGCGCCGCGAAGGCGTTTTGCTTGGTCACCTGCTTGGGCGTAATCGTGTTTGCCGTCGTGTCGATGCTCGTCTCGCTGATCTTGTGCAGCGGGACGGCGACGCTGACGTCCCACCAGTACTTTGCTTCGTTGTCGAAAACCGGAGAAGTATTCGCGGTGGCGGGGGTCGGCTTGGCCGCGGATGTGGTCGCGGCCGGAGTGGTCGGAGTCGTCTCGACCGCCGGCGGCTTCACTGCGTCGGGCTTCTTAGCCGGCAGGATCGCCGCTTCAGCCGGGAGCTGATTCTGGTTGTCCGAAGGACCGCCCGAGTCCTGCACTGCCGAATCCGGCGTCGGCTGAGACTGGTTTTTCGTCGGAGTTTCGGTCTTGGTCTGTGCCGCGGGCGCGGCGTTATAATCCGCCGTTACAGTGACGTTCGACGGATACTTGATGTTCTCGAACCGGCCGCCACCCCACAGGACTCCGGCGACGAGCTCTACTTTCGCCTCTCCACCGGCGGCCGGCGCCGGAAGGAACAGGCTGAGGACGCTCAGCAGATGGCTCACGTTGTCCGCGGTCTTCTCGACGTAGTCGAGCGTGTAGACGGCCTGATAGTCGGCGCCCTGCGGCACGTTGAGATTGACATAGACAAGATAAATGGTCTTGGCGCCGTAGATGCGGTCGCGTGACGAAAAATCTTCGGTCGACCACTCGCCACCGTGGTACAGGTACCAGTTCTGTGCGTCCACAGTGAGCGAAAGACCGGGCTTTTTTGTGGCTGGATCCGTGGCCGGCTGATCCTTCCAGCGCACAACGTGGATCAGGTAGTAGTCCTTGTCGTCTTTCGCGCTGGCTTTGCTTTTCTCGCCGGCCTCGCAATCCCCCAGTTCGCCTTTCGGGGCCGACGATTTCAGTGTAGAGATCTTCGCCTTAGCGATTTGCAGGAAACACCCGGCGGCCTGCGTGCTGCGGAACGTCGCGGTTGCCTGGTCGATATACAGATCGAAATTGCGGATGTTCACGCCTTCGGGTTTGCTGGCGCCCTCCAGGGGCAGCAGCGACAGGCTCTTGCTATCGGCCAGCGCGAGACTTGCGCAGCACATCGCGACAGACACGGAGACGAGAAAAGAACGAAACATAGTGACCTCCCTTTGTGGGGGCCGCGATCGGCTGTGACCGCGGCCCACATAGACACCCGCGGAAGGTCGTCGCGAAAGGGGACACGTTACACCGGAAAATCTCAATGCACCTGATAGGCGGTGAACGGAGCGATCTGCGGACCCCAATCGTCGCCGACCTTGAGCGTCCCCACTGTGTACATGTAGAGGTGGCGGCGAAGCAGGTCGTTCAGCGATCGCTGAGCCGGAGCAGGACCGCAATGGTCGATGAGTGGCGAAGTCACCATGCAATAGCCGTTCGCCACAATGGGACCACCTGCGTCGCAGTTGGAGCCCGTCAGGAAGCCGGAGAGAGGACTTTGCTGGCCGCGCGCCCGCTGGCCGACCTGATGGAAATGCGTGCCCGTTTCCGGGCCATGGCAGCCCAGGCAGGAGTTGATCGAGAGCGCGAACCGGACGTCATCAGTGGGCGCGCTGAGCGCGAGGCTGGAACTGAGCGTGATCATGCTGCCCTGGTCGACGATCGTCTCGTTCTTCGTCGCCAGACTGCCGCTGAATTCATGCCGCGACGCCAGGACCGCGGCGACATTGCCCGGAACGAACCTTCCGAGGTCGGTCTGCGAGGTGGTGCACATGCCGATGCCTTTCCCGTTCGGCTGGCGTTCCAGGTTCTGGATCTGCAATCCGCCGGGCAGAAATGCGAATTCGCGCGTGTCCCACGTGTCGACGCCCCCGCCGCCATTTCCATTGACGCGCAGACGCGCTTTGGACGCCCTTGCGGTCCAGGTGTCGAGAACGCATTCGAGCTTCTTCACATAATCGGAACTGCCGCACCGCGCCTGGCCGGGATCGTTCAGCGAAGACCAATCGGCGGCCAATGCTTTGAAATCCGTCTGCGAAAGGCAGGGCAGCACGAATTCCGCGATCAGGCTGAGATAGTGCGGCAGATACGGTTCCGTCACCGGCAGGGCTGCGTACACGAAGCGGATCTCGGGACCGCACACCTGCTTGCCTTGCACGACGCCCTGATCGATCCGATTGACGACCGCGAGCAGTTTGACCGGCGCTTTATCGAGCGCGTAGCTGCCTTGGCTCCACGCGGGGTTGAAAAATTCCATGGCCCCGAGTTCGTAGTCGGCGTTCGTTGTAAGAAACTTGCGCCATGCCTCGACGTAGCCAGGGCTCGCGTTCCCGCCGCCGACTTTCGCTGCCCGCGCGAAGACGGAAGCGAAGCTCCAACGGCCGTCGGCGGGCGGAATTGTGCCGCCGGCAGCCGGAAGTCCCGAGTCGAAATCGGGATGCTCCACCACGTCAAGCCTGCGGATCATCAGGACGTTTTCGGAAAACGCCGCGTGATCGTCGGCCACCTCATCGGGCGTCTTCTCCTGGAACAGAAATCGCAGACGGCCGGGCGGAACCGTGGCGCGGTTCAGAAAATGCGGCCCGAACGACGGGCGAGGACGCGCCATCCACATTACGCCGGCAATCGCCGCCGCGGCCAGCGCGAGAACCACGAAGAAGATTCGCATCGCCGATTCCTACGGCACGTTC
>JAIQFJ010000012.1 GCA_020073325.1 Terriglobia bacterium
GGACCAGAAAGGCGAACATCGCGACGCTGCCCAGCACCTGGTGCCAGCCGGCCGAATCCTGGATGTCTTCATATAAGAAGTGATGGATCGCGCCCGCGATCCCGGTGCGCTCTTCCAGCCAATCAAGGATTTTCTTTAGCATCGTCCTCTATGCCTTCTGAATGGTGGGGGAAATCAGGAGTTTCCCATTGTCGACGCGGGTGACGAAACGGTCGAGCGGACGCGGCGCGGGTCCCGTCAATACTTTCCCGTCGATCGAAAATGCCGAGGTGTGGCACGGGCAGACGAAGTTCTTCGTCGGCTCGTCCCAGTGATAGGCGCAGCCCAGGTGCGTGCAGCTCGGCGAGTAGGCCACGACATTGTGCTCGTCGGTCCGAACCACCCATGCCGTCGCTTTTTCATTCAGTACGCGCCACCCGTCGACGCGCGAGCGCCGGAAGACGACCTCCTCCGGCTTGCCGACCTGCAGCGAATTGAGATCGGCCGCATCCACCCATTGGGTCTTCGTGCCGGACTTCGGTTTCAGCAGCAGATAGGCCGCCGCTGGAATCGCCAGCACGGCTCCCATGATGGTCCCGAGCCCGGCAATGGCGGCCGAGTAGAAGGATCGTCGAGTGGTTTCCTGGTTCTCCATAGCCCCGTATGATCGCACATTGTATACTCGGGTTGGTAGTGAATTCTTCCCTCCTTTTAATCACGTTTGTTGCGATCTTAAGCGCCGCCGCTGGTGTATCGTTAACCTCGATCCACGCCCTTTCGCGGCGTATGGTCCCGTTTGGAGGAGGAGTTCTGGTCGGCGTGGCGCTGTTCTGGGTTCTTCCCGAAATCGCCCAGGTGTTACATTGGCGCGACGCGATCGGCTGGGCCGCCGCGGGTTTCGCCGTTCTCTTCCTGCTCGATCGCTTCGTCTATCCCGTGTGCCCTGCTTGTTCCCACACGCATGAACACGATCATTGCGAAACCCGATTGCACGGCTTCGCCGCCCCGTTGCTGATCGCCTCCGGACTCCACAGCCTGCTCGACGGCTGGGGCGCCGCATCGACACTGGTCGGCCCCGCGCTCGCGGCGGGCATGGTGTTTCATAAGATCCCCGAAGGAATCGCACTGGGCGTGATCGTGCGGGCCTCGCTCAAGAGCCGGACCGCCGCGTTCCTCTGGTGCGCTCTGGCTGAAGGCGCGACGCTGATCGGAGGAGGATTCGAGACACTGCTCGCCCCGAAGCTCGGCATGCAGACGCTCGAGGCGATCCTCGCGATGGCGGGCGGAAGCTTTCTGTTCCTCGGAGCCCACGCGATCCACGGCGAGCTGCGCAGAAACGGTCCAGCCCCCGCGTTCGTCCCGGCTCTGACGGGAGTCGCAGGGTCCAGCGTCCTGCGATTCTTTGTGTCGTAGATGCCGTTCCTGTACAACCTCCCGGTTCCCTCCCTTGAAGCCGCGACGGCTCGACTCGCGGGCTGGCTCGTCGATGAAGGGGCAATTTTACGCAAGGGCGCAGCGATTGTGGTCCGCGGACCGATCCCCGGATCGGTCCTGCCGCGTTCGCAATCCTAATCCTTCCCGAATAGCGCGGTCCGGAGAGCGCGCGCAGAGCAGCGCCTCCGCCCCCCTAAACTACACTTTGTTACCATCGCAATTTAGCCCTCTTTTTCATGTCGAACCCAACTTCTTTAGCCGATATCCTGAATTCCGCTCCCCCGAACCAGACTGCGATCATCCTTCCCGAGCCGAATATCCGAGTCACCTACGCCAGCCTTCGCGACCAGGTTTTTCAAATGGCCGACGGCCTCGCCTCGCTCGGCATTGGACCCGGCGACCGCGTCGCGACAGTTCTTCCTAACGGCCTTCCCGCGATCGTCAGCTTTCTGGCTGCCTCGATCGCTGGAACCGCCGCCCCACTGAACCCTGGTTATCGCCAGGACGAGTTCGCTTTCTTCCTGGAAGACACCTCCGCGAAGGTCCTGCTCTGCCCTCCTGACGGCGCCCCCGACGCGCGCAAAGCCGCCCAAGGCAAAGTTCCCGTTCACGACCTCGTGATGGACGACCACGGCTACGTCCGCATCGCCGGCGTCTCGAACGGACGAAAGTCCCCCGCCGCCGATCCGAATGGAGTTGCGCTGGTCCTCCACACCAGCGGCAGCACCGGACGCCCCAAGCGAGTCCCCATCCGTCATCGCAACCTCGCCGCGTCGGCCGTGAATATCGTCAATCATTACAAATTCACCGGCGACGATGTCGCTCTTTGCGCGATGCCGCTCTTTCATGTCCACGGCCTGGTCGCATCCACGCTCTCGACCTTGCTCGCCGGCGGCACCGTCGTCGTTCCTTCGAAATTCAACCCGCTGAGCTTCTGGCGCACGGTCCGCGACTGCAACGTGACCTGGTATTCCGCCGTCCCGACGATTCATTCGCTGCTGCTCGCCCGCGCCGGCGACGCGCGTCCCGAAGGAGCCGAAAAGTTGCGCTTCATCCGATCCTGCAGCGCCGCGCTGCCGCCGGAGATGATGGCGAAAATGGAATCGGTCTTCGGCGCGCCAGTGCTCGAAGCCTATGGCATGACCGAAGCGTCGCACCAGATGGCCTCCAATCCGCTGCCGCCCTCGGCGCACAAAGCTGGATCCGTCGGACCTGGCACTGGTGTCAAGATCGGCATCATGGATGGCAAAGGCAACCTGCTCGCTTCGGGCGATCGTGGCGAGGTGGTGATCCAAGGCCCCAACGTCGTCGACGGGTACGAAAATAATCCGGAAGCGAACGCCGTCAGCTTCACCAACGGCTGGTTCCGCACCGGCGACCAGGGCTATCTCGATGCCGACGACTATCTGGTCCTCACCGGCCGCATCAAGGAGCTGATCAATCGAGGCGGCGAAAAAATAGCGCCGCGCGAGATCGACGAAGTGCTGCTCGCGCATCCCGCGATTTCTGAAGCCGTCGCCTTCGGCTTTCCGCATCCCACCTGGGGCGAAGAAGTCGCCGCCGCGGTCGTTCTGAAGGAGCCGCAAACCGAAGCGCAGCTTCTCGCCTATTGCAAGGATCGTCTGGCCGATTTCAAGCGTCCGAAAAAGTTCTACATCGTCGAGACCATCCCGCGCACCGCGACCGGAAAAATCCAGAGAGGCGCCGTCGCCAAGGCCTTAGCGGGATGATCGATCGCGCATTATCGTGGGGCGGGCTTGTAGCCTGCGACGGACTTGGAGTCCGTCCCAACTCGATTCCAGGCGGATTACAAATCCGTCAAGCCGGCCCTATATGGCTATGAAGTACCTCATCGCTGGCGCCGGCGCCATCGGCGGATACATCGGCGCGAAAATGTCGCAAGCCGGTTACGACGTCACCCTCTTCGCCCGAGGGCCGCACCTCGCCGCCATGCAGCAGCACGGCCTCAAAATCATCGGCGAGACGGAAAACTTCACCGCGCACCCGCGCATCATCGGCGACCTCAAAGATTCCGGACCGTTCGACGTCATCTTCCTCGGCGTCAAAGCTCACGGGCTCACGCAGCTTGCGCCGCAACTGAAGGCGCTCATCACGGATACCACCACGGTCGTCGGCACGCAGAACGGCATCCCCTTCTGGTTCTTTCCCGATCAACCACTCGAGCGCGTCGACCCCGGCGGCATCGTGTCCGCGTCGATCCCCTATAAGAACGTTCTCGCGTCGATCGTCTATTTCGCCACCGATATCGCCGAACCGGGCGTGATCCGCCACAACGAGGGCAATCGCATTTCTCTCGGTGAACCCGATGGCTCGCGCTCCGATCGCGCGCGCGCTGTCGCCGAGGCCCTCATCAAGTCTGGCCTCCGCGCTCCCATCACCGCGCGCATCAAGCACGAAATTTTCGTCAAGATTCTCGGCAATGTCGCCTTCAATCCGCTCAGCGCTCTGACCCGTGCGACTCTGGCCCAGATGGTGCGCGACTCCGAAGTCTGCACGATCGTTCGCAATATAATGACCGAGGCGGAAGCTGTCGCCGCCAAACTCGGCATGGAACTCCCCGTGAGCATCGATCAGCGCATCGCCGGCGCCGAAAAAGTCGGTGAACACAAGACGTCGATGCTTCAGGATCTGGAAGCCGGTCGCCCGATGGAAATTGAAGCGATCGCCGGCGCTGTCGTCGAGTTGGGCGATCGTCTGGGTGTACCCATGCCGCACACAAAAACCGTATACGCCGCGACACGTCTGCTCGATCAAACTGCGAGAGGGGTCACGAAGTGAATCGCTGGTACCGGCTTGCCGCCGCTGTCGTCGCGATGATGATGATCGCGAACCTGCAATATGCCTGGACGCTTTTTGTCGAGCCGCTTCGCGCGTCCACGCACTGGAAGCTGAGCGACGTGCAGTGGGGTTTCACGTTGTTCATCACGTTTGAAACCTGGGCCATGCCGTTCTCCGGCTGGCTGATCGACCGCATCGGTCCCAAACTGTTTCTTTCCTTCGCCGGGATTCTCTGCGGAGGCGGCTGGGCAATGTTGGGGCACGTCTCGTCGCTGAGCGAACTCTATTTCTACTATTCGCTCGCGGGATTCGGCGCGGCGCTGGTCTATTGCGGTTCCACCGGAATCGGCCTGAAATGGTTTCCCGACCGCCGCGGGCTCGCCGCCGGACTCATCTCCGCCGGATTCGGCTCCGGCTCGGCGCTCTTCATCGGACCGATCGCACATATTCTGAAAGTGCAGGATTATCGCGCGGCTTTTCTGTACACCGGAATCGCCCAAGGCTTGATGATCGTCATCGCCGCGCAGTTTTTGGAAAATCCGCCAAAAGCGGCTCCGGTGACGACGACGCGCGTCAAAGTTCGCACGCATTCGGAAGATTTCAACTCGCTCGAAATGCTGCGAACGCCGCACTACTACATGATGTTCTTCATGGCGCTGATGATGGGCATCGGCGGCCTGATGGTCACCGCGCAGGTGGGGCCGATGTCTAAGACGCTGAAATTCAGCGCCGCGATTCTGACGCTGTCGCTCACCATCAATCCTCTGGCAAATGGCGGCGGACGCCTGTTTTGGGGATCGATTTCGGATCTGCTCGGCCGCGAACGCACCATGATGATCGCGTTTTTCCTGCACGCTCTGATGCTGCTGAGCGTGGTGACGCTCGGAAAATCGTCGCCGACCCTGTTCATCGTCACCATCGCGCTGGTCTTTTTCACCTGGGGCCCGGTCTATTCGCTCTTCCCGTCGTGCTGCGCTGATTTCTTCGGCGCGAAGAACGCCAGTTCGAACTACAGCTTCATTTACGCCGCCAAAGGCACGGCGTCGATTCTCGGCGGCGGAGCCGCGGCGGCGCTGTTTGAAAAGACCCACTCCTGGGATTACGGATTTTACGCCTGCGCCGCGCTCGCGCTGTGTTCATCGATCCTTGCGATCGTGCTCCGGAGAATGCCGCTGCCGCAAAAAATCGCGCTGGCTGCTCGATATGCCCACACCCCTTGAAATCACCGCGCCCGTTACCGGCGCACAGTCCGAGATTCTTTCGAAAGATGCTCTGCATTTTCTCGAACAACTGAGTACCCGGTTCGAGCCTCGGCGGCGAGAACTGCTCGAAAAACGCGCGGCTCGTCAACGCGACATCGACGCCGGAAAATTCCCCGACTTTCTGCCTGAAACGGAATCGATCCGTAAAAAAGACTGGACCGTCGCGCCCATCCACGCCGATCTTCAGGATCGCAGCGTAGAGATCACCGGACCGGTCGATCGCAAGATGGTGATCAACGCGCTGAACTCCGGCGCGAACGTTTTCATGGCGGATTTCGAGGATTCAAACTCGCCGACGTGGCAAAACAACGTCGATGGCCAGATCAATGTCCGCGACGCCGTCCGCCGCACCATCGAATACACCAGCCCGGAAGGTAAGGGCTACAAGCTGAATGACAAGACTGCGGTTCTGTTGGTCCGTCCGCGCGGCTGGCACCTGGTCGAAAAACACGTTTTGCACAACGGACAGCCGATCTCCGGGTCGCTTTTCGATTTCGGATTATACTTCTTCCACAATCATGCTCATGGCCGGCCGTACTTCTATCTGCCTAAATTAGAAAGTCATTTAGAAGCGCGATTGTGGAACGACGTGTTCAACTTCGCCCAGGATTCGCTGGGTGTTCCACGTGGCACCATCCGCGCGACGGTGCTGATCGAGACGATTCTCGCGTCGTTCGAGATGGATGAAATTCTCTACGAGCTTCGCGATCATTCCGCCGGCCTGAACTGCGGGCGCTGGGATTACATTTTCAGCTTCATCAAGAAATTCCGCAATTTTCCGACATTCGTATTGCCCGATCGTTCGCAGGTCACCATGGATCGCGCGTTTCTGAAAGCCTACGTCGACCTGCTGATCCAGACCTGCCATCGCCGTGGAATTCACGCAATGGGCGGAATGGCGGCGCAGATTCCCATCAAGAACGATCCTGCCGCGAATGAAGCCGCTCTCGAAAAAGTGCGGCAGGACAAGCTGCGTGAAGTGAAAGCCGGCCACGACGGCACGTGGGTGGCACACCCGGGACTGGTGCCGATCGCCAAAGAAATTTTCGACGCGCACATGAAAGGTCCGAATCAGATTTCGGTGAAGCGCGAAGACGTCCACATCACGCAGAAAGATCTGCTGGAGATTCACCAGGGCGACATTACGGAAGCCGGCCTGCGCTGGAATATCGACGTCGGGTTGCAATATCTGGAATCGTGGTTGAAAGGCGTCGGCTGCGTGCCGATTTACAACTTAATGGAAGACGCCGCGACCGCCGAAATCTGCCGCGCGCAGGTCTGGCAATGGGTGCGCCACGGCAAATTTTCCGCCGACCTGGTGCGCAAGATCGTCGACGAGCATCCTGGAAAAGCCGCGGAACTCTACAAGCAAATGATGACCGGCGGCGATTTCCAGGAATTCTTGACGCTTCCGGCGTACAACTACATCGACTGACGGGCTTCTCCCACTAAGAAGAGCGATCCCGTGACGACAATGACGTCATCGTGACTCGCGCGCGAGCGCGCTGTCGCAAGCGCCTCGCGCACGTTGGCCGCGGTTTCGCCGCGTTCCGCGATCTCCACCAGTGCCTCCGGGCGCAGGGCGCGCGAATAATCGGGCGCTGTGAAAATCAGTTCCGACGCAAGCGGGAATAAGATCCCCGCGATCTCTTCCACCGCCTTGTCGCGCATCGCGCCGTAGATCATCCAGATCTTTCGGCGGGGATAAAAACGCTCCAGGTATCGCGCGAGCGCCCGCGCGCCCGCGGGATTGTGCGCGCCGTCGAGAATCACGTCGGGATTCGGATAGATGTGCTCCAGCCGGCCCGGCCAGCGCGCCTCGGCGATCCCGGCAGGTGACACGGCGAGCTCCTCCAGCGCCAGCGCGGCGGTGATCGCGTTTTCCACCTGGTGCTCGCCGGCAAGCGGAACGCGAATTCCGGAAAAGCTCGCTCCCCGGGCGTCGATGTGCAGATCGCGCACCACGAACTCCTCCGCGCGCCGGACGCGAATCCCCAACTCCCTCGCAAATCGATCGAGCACCGCTGCTGCCTCCGGCCTCTGACTCGCGAACACAGCGGGAACGCCGGCTTTCAGAATGCCTGCCTTTTCTCCAGCGATCGCCTCGATCGTGTGGCCAAGAAACATTTCGTGATCGAAATCGATCGGCGTGATCACCGTGAGCGCGGGCTCAACGACATTCGTCGCGTCGAGGCGGCCGCCGAGACCGACTTCGACCACCGCGGTTTCCACGCGAAGCTCGCGAAAAAGCCAGAACGCCATCGCGGTGACCGTCTCAAAGTACGTGGGGTGACAATCCAGGTCGAGCTTCTCCGCTGCTTCGTGCACCACCTGAAACGCGCGACGAAATTGTTCGGGGGAAACCGGAACGCCGTCGATCTGGATTCTCTCGGTGGGCTCGATCAGGTGCGGCGACGTGAACAAGCCGGTGCGAATCCCCGCCGCGTGCAAGCCGGCGGCGATCATGGCGCACGTCGACCCCTTACCGTTCGTCCCAGCGACGTGCGCCACGCGATAAGCGCGCTGCGGATCGCCGAGCGCCGCCAGTACTTTTCGAATGCGATCCAGCCCGAGCTTGGCTGTCTTGATCTCGTTGCCAAGCGCATAAAGAAAGCGAACGGATTCCGGATACGTGATCATCGGGTAAGGCGCTGACTTCGACGGTACAACAACCACGCGGTCAGGATCATCGCGAGCGTTGCCGCGGCGAGTTTGGATTCATAGAGCCAAACACGCGTCACCTGATCGGTGGGCACCACCGACGCCACGAGCGCAAGCGCCGTGATCGCCCATCCCGAAATCGCGCTGACTTTTTTTCCAATCTTCCAGGCCGCGCCGAAGATGTAGAGATAGGGCAGGAATCCCGCAATCACCATCAGCGACACCAGCGTGTCGTAGGCCGCCCGCAGAGTGTCGCCGAGCTGAAACACGATCAGCAGGAACGACGCCACCACACCCAGCGCGATGATCGATACGTGCGGCGTATGCCAGCGCGGATGCACTTTGCCGAAGGACGCGGGCAAGAGCCGGTCCGCGCCCACTGCAAACGGCAGCCGCGAAACCGAGGTCCCGATGCCGCCGAATTGCCCGATTCCCGACAGCAGGACCAGCAGCGCGATTAAGGCCGCGAGCCATGGCGTGCCCAGCACCGCCGCCGCCGCCGAGCCGCCTTGCGCGAGCCCGTAGCGATCGTCCAGCTTCGACGGCTCGATCAGCACCAGCAGCGCGATGGTCATACCCGCGTAGAACACTGTTGCGAAAATCGATGCGATCCATCCGGCTTGCTTGATGGATTTTTCGGGATCCCGAATTTCGGCGCCCATCGGCGCGGCCATCTCGTATCCGCTCATCGCATAAGCGATGGTCGCCGCACCCAGGTTCAGCGTGTCCCAACTCCATTTGGGAACGATGTGCAGCGGCGTCGCGGATCCGCGCTTCAGCCAAACGAGCGCTGCAACGATCGCGAAGAGAACGGCGATGACCGCCGTCGCGATGCCGCCCACGTTCTCCGTCCATTTCCCGATCTTCATGCCGACCAGGTTCGTGCCCAGCGCGATCCAGATCGCCACCAGGGAGGTCACGATTAGAAACGCGCGGTTGTCGGCAAGGTAGGCAAACGACGGTCCCGCGGTGTACGCCGCGACGCTCATATAAAAGAGAGACGCCGTCGGAAACCAAAACGCCAGGCCGAGCCAGTAAATCCAGAAGCACAGGAAACCGTGAAAGGGACCGAACGCATCGCGCGCCCAATAGTACAGCCCGCCCGAGCCGGGACATTTCGCGCTCAGGGCTCCGACGGCAACGCCCAAAGGCGCGACGAAGAACACGGCTGCCAGCAGCCACAGCGTGACGGTGCCTGGACCTGCGTGCGCGGCCATTGGAATCCAGCGCACGCCGACGATGCAGGTAATCGCAAAGAGCGTCAAGTCCCGAAGGCCGAGTTCGCGCCGCAGCGCGGGCTCTTCTTTGACGCTGTTCATCAGTGCGACGGGTGGTCGCAGCCGAAGGTGGCAGGCACGCGGCCGCCTTTGTTCAGCTCGCGATACCCGATTTCCGTGTTGTAGTAAATCCGCGCCGTCAGCGATTTTGCCTGGTCGAAGAATTTCTTGCCCGGCCCGCTTCCCTGCTCGATCGCCGTGAGCATCGCGATCTGGTCGGCGGCCGGGCAATGCACGAACGGATGCCCATGTTCCCGAATCGCGAATCCTTCCAGCCAGTTCAGGCCTGTCAGAAACGCCTCGCGCTGCGCCGGCAATCCGTCGCGAAGAAACAGATCGACGTAGCGATTCACGCGCGCGGCTTTCGCTCCGGGCGTGTCGGTCGCGGGGATGATCAGCTCCGTAAGCGCGATGACGGTCTCGTTCTGATGATCGTCGAAAACGGCGGGCTTCCAGTCTGACTTGGAGGCCTGTTGGGCCCAGGCGGCGGGGATGACGAAGCTCGCGCCGATCTTGAAAAAGTCGCGGCGTTGCATGGGTGTATCTATATTACCCGAAGGTTTAGCCGTTGCTAGCGTCGCGATTCGAGGAACAGTTTCACGCGCGACAGCGCTTCTTCGAGGATCGGCCGGTCCGAGGCGTAGCAGATACGCACGTTGCCTTCCCCGCCTTCGCCGAACGCGACGCCGGGAGCCAGCCCGACCTTCGTCTCCATCAGCAACTCTTTGCAGAATGCCGCGGAATCGGTGACGCCGTCGATTTTCGCGAAGAGATAGAACGCGCCTTCCGGATTCGGAATCGTGACGCCCGGGACCTTGGAAAGCACGCCCAGGCAATAATCGCGATTTTCGCGAAGCTTGCCGACCATCTCTCGCAGCAGATTCTCGCCCCACAACAGCGAAGTCTCGGCCGCGCGCTGCGCGAATCCGGACGCGCAGGAGATGATGTATTCGTTCAACGACGTCGCGCGCGCCACCAGATCCTTGCGGCCCACCATCCAGCCAAGCCGCCAGCCGGTCATGCAATACGACTTCGAAAACGACTGCACCACGACGACCGCATCCTCGCGCGTGCATTTTTTCAGAATCGACGGAACCGGCGCCGCTGCGTTCTTTCCGGCCGGATAGTACAGGCGCTCGTAAACTTCGTCGGCCATTAGCCACAGGTTGTGCCGGCGCGCGAACTCCAGCAGTCCCTGCTGCTCGTGTTCCGTCGCCACCCAACCCAGCGGATTCGACGGCGACGTGTACAGTAGCAACCGGGTCCGCGGCGTCACGGCGCGTTCCAGCGCGTCGAAGTCGATCGCGTAGCGGCCCGACGAATAGACGTACGGAATTTCGCGCGGCGTCGCGTGCGACATGGTGATGATCGCCGAGCCGTTGGGCCAGTTCGGCGTCAGCACGATGCCCTCGTCGCCGGGATCGAGAATGCTGCGGATCGCGACATTCAACGCCTGTACGCCGGACGCCGTGATGCAGATTTCAGACGAGGGGTCGAGTTCGACGCCGTGCAGTTCGGAGTAATAGCGCGCGAGCGCCTGCCGCAGCGATGGGAGGCCGGCATTCGACGTGTAGAACGTGAATCCGTCGGCCATCGCCTTTTGCGCTGCGCGCTTGATGTAGTCCGGCGTCGGCACGTTGGATTCGCCGAAATAGAGCTTGAAAACTCCGTCCATGCTCATCGCAAGATCGGCGATCTCGCGAATTTTCGATTGGGGGACGGATAAAGCCGAAGAAGCAAGAGAGGCAGACATCGAGGTGAACTTCTATTTTACTGCTACAAACGACTCAATGCTCTCTTTGGCGAGCCGCGCGTCGCGACGCCTGACGATCGCCGCGATAATCAGCACCGCGACCACCGATCCCAAGCCCGCCATGAACATGTCTTCCTGTGAATCCCACATGTCGCCTTGCATGCCGACGAACTCCTCGCCGCGCTCCGGCGTCAGGATGTTGGCAGCTATCGCTTCCAGGATTTCGTAGATCGCGCTGAAGGATAAAGTCGCTTCGACGGGCAGGAAGTAGAGCCATCGCCCCCGCACGTTCGCCGCCCGCATCGCAATTTCGCGCATCGGATAGGCGAGCAGAAATCCGAAGCTGAAATGCGCGATCCGGTCGAAATGATTCCGCTTGGTGTGCAGCAGCGGCTTGAGCCATTCGCCGATCGGCACATCGGAATATTTGTAGTGCGCTCCGTATTCGTGCAAACACAGGTACACGAAAATCAGCAGATAGGAAACATCGGAAAACTTAAAGCGGCGATACGTCGCGATCAGCGTAATCAGGAGCAGTGAAACGACGCCGTTCTCGAGCGCCAGGTCGAATTCCGTATCGGGATGATAGGCTGCCAGCAGCAGGACGATCGCGAATCCGGCGCAAAAATACTGCAAAATCCGGTTGTCACGGAACTGCGGCGACGTCGCGGTCGAAGCGGTGGTCAAATGAAATTAGACAACGGCGCGGGTGCTATTCGCAAGTGCGAATCAGCCGCGCCGATCCTTGGCAGCCATCAATTCTTCGATGTGGATCAGGTCCGTCGGATAATTGCCGGTGTAGCAGGCGTAGCAATAATCCTGACGGCTGTCGTTGACGGCGTCGCGAAGCGCGGAGAGCGAAAGATAACCCAGCGAATCCGCTTCGACGAAACGCCGAATTTCCTCCACCGAATTGTTGGCCGCGATCAATTCGCCGACGCTCGGTGTATCGACGCCGTAGAAACACGGGGACTTGGTGGGCGGGCACGAAATTCGCAGATGAACCTCGCGCGCGCCGGCGTTACGGACCATGCGGACGATCTTGCGGCTGGTGGTTCCGCGCACCACGGAATCGTCGACCAGGATCACCCGCTTTCCTTCCAGCAGATGACGCACCGGGTTCAGCTTCAGCTTCACGCCGAAATCGCGAATCGCCTGCGAAGGCTCGATGAAGGTACGGCCCACGTAGTGATTCCGGATCAGGGCCTGGCGGAACGGGATGTCCGCCTCGGCCGCATACCCAAGCGCGGCCGCGACGCCTGAATCGGGCACGGGCACCACTACGTCAGCATCCACGGGATGTTCACGAGCCAGCAGGCGCCCCATGAGTTCGCGCGATTCCTCGACCGAGCGTCCGAAGACGATCGAATCGGGACGCGAAAAATAAACGTGCTCGAAAACGCAGTGCGCGTGGTCGCGAATCGGAGCATAACGCTCGCGCGTGATTCCCTCGGGACCGGCGATCATCATCTCCCCCGGCTCAACCTCGCCCAGGTAGACCGCGTTGATCAGATCGAACGCGCAAGTCTCGGAGGCGAAAACGTAGCAGATGCGGCCTCCGGAAAGTTCCATCTGGCCGAAAGCCAGCGGACGGAAGCCGTGCGGATCGCGGGCGACGATGATCCGGTCTTCCGCCAGAAACACCAGCGAAAATGCGCCTTCGAGCTGCAAAAGCGCTTCCCGCAAGGCTCCCACCAGCGTCCGTTCGCGCGACCGGGCAACTAAATGAAGGATCACTTCGGTATCGGACGACCCCTGGAAGATGGAGCCTTCCCGTTCCAGTTCACGCCGCAGTTCGCCGGCGTTAATGATGTTGCCGTTGTGGGCGACCGCGATTTTTCCCTTGTTGCAGGCGACCGAAAAGGGCTGGGCATTCAGCAGGACGGTATCGCCGGCGGTCGAATAACGCGTGTGGCCGATCGCGTGGTCGCCGGGGAGTCTGCCTAAAACTTCCGGCGTGAAAATTTCCGCGACGTGCCCCATCGATTTGTGGCAGTGAATCTGCCGCCCGTCGCTCGAGCAGATGCCCGCGCTTTCCTGCCCACGATGCTGCAGCGCATATAAACCGAGATAAGACAGATTGGAGGCTTCAGGATGCCCGTAGATGGCGACGACGCCGCATTCATCGTGGAATTTATCCGGCATGGACGGTTAGCTGATTCTCCAGCGCGTTTTCACGAACGTCGCGAAGCTGCTCGACCGCGCAATCGATCCATGTCACCGAATCGTTGCGAATCTGCAACCGCCCTTTCATTGTAACTCCGATGCGCAAAGCTTCCACGTGAAAATCGCGCGCGATTCGCTCGATTTCCTGAGGCTGTGTGGTCGAGACCAGAACTCGCGACGGACCTTCGTGAAACAAGGCGAGTTCCGGCCGCAGTGCGGTATTCAGATCGACCGCCGCGCCGATTCCCTGCGACGCGCACTCAGCCAGCGCCACAGCAAGCCCGCCATCGCTCAAATCGTGAGCCGATTCCGCAAAGCCGCCGTTGACGACTTCCCGAATCGCGCATTGCACACGCTTTTCATAGTCGAGATCGAGCGCGGGCGGCAGTCCCCACATCTTGCCGAGCACCGCTTTGGCGTATTGCGTTCCGCCGAACCGCGTCGCGTCGCAAGAGCCGAGCCCGCCGAGCAGCATCACCGTGCGAGCTTCGTTCTTGAACGGAATCGTCATTGGCGGAGCCGTCTTCATCAGCCCGACGATGCCCATCACGGGCGTCGGCCAGATCGCCTCGCCTAACGTTTCGTTATAGAGGCTCACGTTGCCGCCGGTGATCGGAGTTTCGAAGTGCCGGCACGCCTCGGCCATTCCTTCGATCGCCTCGACCAGCTGCGCCATGATCTCAGGACGTTCAGGATTGCCAAAATTCAAATTATTCGTTGCGGCGACGGGCAGCGCGCCTACCGTCGAAAGATTGCGGCAGCACTCGGCGACGATCAGCATCGCTCCCTCGCGCGGAGAAAGCGCGCAGTAGCGACCGCTGCCGTCCAGCGACATCGCAATGCTGGTGTCCGTGTCCTTGATGCGTACGATCGCGGCATCGCCGCCCGGCCCGGCCAGGGTGTTGGTGCGGACCGTGTAGTCGTACTGCTGATAGATCCAGCGCTTCGAGCAGACGTCGCCGGATGCCAGGATTTTCAAGAGATCGTTCGTAAGGTCGCTGCTGGAAAATTCCGGCGCATCCATCGGCGCGGACCGGAACGGAGCGGTGTTGTGCGGACGATCGTAGAGCGGAGCTTCATCGGCAAGCTCGCGATTTGGAATTTCGGCGACCACGGTGCCGTGATTCCTGACGATCAGTTTGCCGGAGTCCGTCACGGTGCCGACGGTGACCGCGTCGAGTCCCCATTTGTGGAACACATCGAAGACCTCCTGCTCCCGGCCTTTTTCGGCCACTAGCAACATGCGTTCCTGCGATTCGCTCAACATGATCTCGTACGGGATCATGCCGGTTTCGCGCTGCGGAACCAGCGCCAAGTCGATCTCGATTCCGGTCCCCGCGCGGCTGCCCATTTCGCATGTCGAACACGTCAGCCCCGCGGCACCCATGTCCTGAATGCCGACGATTGCGCCGGTCTTCATCGCTTCCAGGCACGCCTCGAGCAGCAGCTTCTCCATGAACGGATCGCCCACCTGCACGTTGGGGCGCTTCTGTTTCGATTCTTCGGTGAACTCGGCCGAGGCCATCGATGCGCCGTGAATCCCGTCGCGTCCGGTCTTGGCGCCGACGTAGATCACCGGGTTGCCTACGCCGGTCGCTCGGCCGTAGAAAATTTCGTCGTGCTTGAAGACGCCCAGGGCGAAAACGTTCACCAGCGGATTGCCGTTGTAGCAGGGCTCAAACACGCACTCGCCGCCGACGGTCGGGACGCCGAAACAGTTTCCGTAATGCGCGATGCCGCTGACGACGCCTTCAAGAATCCGCTGATTGCGAGGCTCCGTGAGCGGACCGAAGCGCAGCGCGTCCATCACCGCGATCGGCCGCGCCCCCATCGTGAAAATGTCGCGCAGGATTCCGCCGACGCCGGTCGCGGCGCCTTGAAACGGCTCGATGAAGCTCGGGTGGTTGTGCGATTCGATCTTGAAGGCGATCGCCACGCCGTCCCCGATGTCGATGATGCCGGCGTTTTCACCCGGGCCCACCAGGACCCGAGGGCCGCGCGTCGGAAGCTTCTTCAGGTGAATCCGCGAAGACTTGTAGGAGCAGTGTTCACTCCACATCACCTCGAAAATGCCGAGTTCGGTCTGTGTCGGCTCGCGTTTGAGGATTTGGCGGACTTTGTCGAGTTCGAACGGGGTGAGTGCACTCATGCCGTGACGAGCGAACGGACCATACTCTCCAGAATCACGCGTCCGTCTTCGGATCCCATCAGAGAGTCGGCGGCGCGCTCGGGATGCGGCATCATGCCCATCACGTTGCGGCGCTCGTTGCAGATTCCGGCGATGTCGCGCAGGGATCCGTTCGGATTATCCATGTAGCGCACCACCACGCGGTCCTCTTTTTCGAGCATGTCGAGCGTGCGCTCGTCGGCGAAGTAGCAGCCGTCGCCGTGCGCCACCGGCATCCGCAGCAGTTGACCGCGCGTCGCGGCGCTGGTGAACGGAGTATGGGTGGTCTCCACCCGTAACGTCACGGGGCGGCAGACGAACTTCAAATCACGATTGCGCAGCAGCGCGCCCGGCAGCAGGCCGCTTTCGCACAGAATCTGGAATCCGTTGCAGAAGCCGGCGACCAAGCCGCCTTCATCGGCGAATTTTTTCACCGCCGCCATCACCGGAGAGAACTTGGCGATCGCGCCGCAGCGAAGATAATCGCCGTAGGAAAATCCGCCCGGCAGGATTACCGCATCGACGTTGCCGACCGAGGACGAATCGTGCCAGATGAATTCAGCCTGTTGACCCAGATTGTGAGAGAGCGCGTACCAGGCATCGTGGTCGCAATTGCTGCCCGGAAAAACGACGACGCCGAATCGCATGGGAAATCCCAGTTTAGCAGAACGCGCCGGCTGGTTCGACCATCAGCTCCGCATGGCGAGCGCGTTCGGATTCATGTCCATCGACGCCTGGTCCAGCAGTCCTTCGAGCGACACGGGACGATCCGGATCGAAAATCGCCGCGCCCAGCAGGATCCGATGCGACTCCGCCGCCGAATGCAGCCGCGCCCAGATGGATTCGAGCGTCTCGAAGCCGGTCTCAAGCGTCGCCAATCCGAAGCGGCATTCTCCGATGCGCGCGATCAGATCCGTCGGGCCGGCGAGCCCGCGAAGATGATCGGCCGCTTCCACCAGCGTCAGGTCGCGGCGCTGTTCGCCGAATGCAATGGCGATCCCGGCGAGATTCTTCGGTTCGGCGATCAACAGCATCATCCGCCGCCCTAAGCGCTCCGCCAATTTCCGCTCGCGATCGGCGAACGTGATGAACGTCGACCGGTTCGGCAAGCCGGTAAGAACGTCGTTGATGGCCCCTGCCCGCGTCGACGTCAGCAAGCGGTGGCGTTCGATCGCATTTCGAATCGCGTGGGCCAGTGGAGCGCAGTCGATTTCGCGTTTGATCACAAAATCCTGCGCGCCTTCGCGGACCATCCGCACACCCATCGCGCCGTCCTCCGTGCCGAGCATCAGGATCATCGGAATGCGTTCGGCCGCCGCGTGCACACGCCGAAACGTTTCCACACCCTGGCTATCGGAAAGATCGGGGTTGAGCAAAATAATGTCGACGGGCTCGTTGGCGAGAATGGCGGCTGCCTCACTCCAAGACGCCGCATGGAGAGTCTCGATATGGACCCAGTTGTTCCAAAAACGTCCTGCCTCAATTTCGATCAGGACGTCCCGCAGAAAAAGTACATCTTCCGCGACGGATTCGACCAGAAGAACGCGCAGAGACATGGCTGAAGAGATAGTGCAGCGAAGGCGGCACTTTTCTCATCAGTTTTCGAGATTGTATTCTTTGAGCTTTCGATAGAGCGTCGTCCGGCCGATTCCCAATAGATGTGCCGCTACCGCACGATCACCCTTGGTGTAATCGAGCGCGTTTAAAATGGCACGACGTTCCAGTTCGGCCAGCGGGATCACCGAAGGGACGTTTTGCACCGGGGCATGGAACGTCTCCTGTTCCGACACTTCCGGTTCGTTCGGCGCAGGGGCCCGATGTGCGGAGGCGGCGGCCATCAGATATTGCGACTTTTTCTGCGCCATGAAGTTCTGCAGACTGGACGGCAGGTCGCCCACATGCAGCAGCGGTCCGGAGTTGATCGCCACCATGTGCTGGATACAGTTTTCCAGTTCCCGGACGTTGCCGGGCCAGTCGTAGTTGAGCATGACTTCCATGGTCTCGGCCGTCAGCGTGTAATTTCCCCCCACCCGCGCCAGGAAGTGATTGATTAACGCCGGGATATCCTCGCGGCGCTCGCGCAGCGGCGAGAGACGTATATTAATAACGTTGAGGCGGAAATAGAGGTCGCGGCGAAAAGTCCCTTTTTCCACTTCTTTGGCCAGGTCGCGATTGGTCGCGGCGATGATGCGGAAATCCGACCGTCGCGTGGTCAGCGCACCGACCGGGCGAAATTCCTTTTCCTGCAGGACTCTCAATAACTTAGCCTGCAGATCCAGCGGCAGCTCCCCGATTTCATCGAACAGCGCCGTACCGCCATTCGCCGCTTCGATCAAGCCGATCTTGGCGACGGCGGCTCCAGTGAAGGCGCCTTTCGTGTGGCCGAACAGCTCGCTTTCCATCAGCGGTCCGACCATCGACGAGCAGTCGATCGTCACGAACGGGCCGCTCGGGCTTATATTATGGATGGCGCGCGCCACCACTTCCTTGCCGGTCCCGGTCTCGCCGAGCAGCAGGGCCGGCCAACGGCATTTGCCCAATTTTTGTATGAGGTGCAGGACCTGTCGGGTCCTGGGCGATTGCCCCACAAGCACGTGTCTTGGATCGTCCATAAAAGGAAGCATTCCCGCTTCAGGTGTATAAGTATGTAGTGTGTTGAGCAAGTATAAACTCTACGGTCATTTTGGAACTCTCTCAAGACCCGCGCCAGCGGAATAGGAGTAAGTCTGATGCGGGAGGGCATAGCCCTCAAATGGGGGTAGCGTTACCGATCCGGGACAACCATCGCTTCGCCGGCGGTCTTCCGTACCTTTTGCGCCAATCGCTTGGCCTCGTCGAGCGAGAGATGATGACCGACCAGTACCCGGCAAACCGAGCTGCCTTCGACGACGCGGGAGTCGTCGAATTTTTTCGCGACGCTTTCGGCGCGCTCGCAGGTGGAGAAGGCTCCGGCTTGCACGGCGTAGTCGCCGGCGGGAAGAACGGCGTCCTTCGGAGGATCGATCACTTTAAGATGGACGCGCGCGATTCCGGATCTCACCATGTCGAGGTCGCGTGCCGCGGCGAGAGAAAGATCGATGATGCGTCCGTCGACGAAGGGACCTCGATCGGTGATGCGCACGTCGACGCGTTTTTGATTTTCGAGATTCGTCACTTCCACCCACGTGTTGAATGGAAGCGAGCGATGCGCGGCGGTGAGTTGCTCCTGATCGTAGATTTCTCCGGAGGAAGTCGCGCGTCCATGATAGGGAGCACCGTACCAGCTCGCGATTCCGGATTCGGTGGAACCGACGCGCGCGGGAGCGGCAACACGCGCCGAAGTTTTTCGCGCGCACGCACTCATCATCGCGACGACCGCGAGAAAAAGCACCGCAACCGCATAAACAGCGCCTCGCAGCACTAAAACAATTCTACTCGAGTACGTTTCGGAGTGTTTTTCAATTCTCAACTGTGCGCGAGCGAGATCGTTATGGAAGTCGGCGTGCATTTTTTTCTTGACTTTCAACGCAAAGCACCTTATAAAGGGGACACAACCGCGCTCTCCTTGTGAGTGGCGCGAAATTTGATGTAAAGGGAGAATCAATCGATGAAGAACGCAACCAAGAAGAAAGCGCCTGCAAAGAAAAAGGCTGCTCCGAAGAAAAAGAAGTAGTCAGCAGCGCTAAGTTCGAGTTCAATCCAATCGGCCCCGAGCAATCGGGGCCGTTTTCTTTTGGTGGCGCCACTCGTCGGTGCGCCACAAAACTAGGATGCGTTGGATTTGAACAGAGCGGCGACCAATGGACGCAGCTCTTCATAGGTCATGCGCCCCGGATGATACAGGCGGACGATTCCATTGCGATCGACCAACACCAGAGTCGGGGTAGTGCTGACTCCGTAGCGCAGGAAATTCACTTCGCTGACCGGCGCCGGATCGGCAATGATGTCGGCGTAGCGTTCCTTGCGGATCTTGTCGATGTAACGAAGCTCCACTTCAGGAGCCGCTTCCTCGCCGCCTTGCACGTAGCCATACTTCTGCGTCGGCGCGACAATCGCGAGTCCTTTAAACTCCGATTGGAGCTGCGCCAGGATGGGTCCTTCGGCCTTGCAGTCTCCGCACCAGTGCGCCCAGAAGAACAGCAGCACCGGCTTGCCTTTCGGCAAAGCGACCTTTTGAAGCGCCGGCGCGGGCTTGCCTTCCATCGTCAGCAGATTGATATTTTTCTGGATGCGCGCGTTGATCGACGTCGCGCGGAAGAGCTTGAGCTGATCCTGCAAGTAGGTCACGGCTTCGGCGCGGCGATGCTGCGCGGCCAGGTAATTCGCCTCCACCTCGATCGCGGCTCCCAGCGCGATGGGCAAACCCCTCTCCTGATCGAGCGGGCGCTTCTTCAGCTCCGCCGTGCAGAGCTGATAAGTTTCACTGGCATACTTCTCGGCCTGCCCGTAATTCCGCACGGCCAATTCGCCGCGCGCCATCCAACTGAGCGCTTCGAGCATCTCCGGCGTTACGCCGTTGGTCATTCGATACGCCTTGATGAGTTGTGCGCCGGTCGCAAAGTCGTTAGCGGCGATCGCGGTGCGAACATCTTTGACGATCGCGGCGGAGGCGGTGAGGCTGGCCAGTGCAAGCCAGGCGCAGAGCTTCATAGGGGTGACCTCTCTCTTTTTGAGGATACCCGGTGTGAGACGCGCGGGGTGGAACCGGTTATCCGGATTCGTTTGCGACCGTCCTACTCGCGAATCAGAACGACAGGCCCTTCAGGTACGCGCGGAATTCTTCGCCCAGATCTTCGCGCTTGAGGGCGAACTCGACCGTGGCCTTCAGGAATCCAAGCTTGTCGCCCGCGTCGTAGCGCTTGCCTTCGAAGCGATATCCGTAAATCGGCCGGCTGCGCAGGACGTGCTTCAAGCCGTCGGTCAACTGGATTTCTCCGCCGCTGCCGGGCTCGATCGCTTCGAGGCTGGTGAAAATCTCCGGCGTGAGGACGTAGCGTCCGATGATCGCCAGGTTCGACGGCGCATCTTCCGCCTTCGGTTTCTCCACCATGTTGCGGATCCGATAGAGCCGGTCCTTGCCGCCATTGTGCGCGACGGGCTCGGCGTCGACCACCCCATAGGCCGAAATAAATTCTTTTGGAACTTCCATCAGCGCGACCACCGCCGCTCCGTAGAATTCGTACACGTCGAGGAGCTGGCGCAGACAGGGAACCTCGGCGTCGATCACGTCGTCGGAAAGAATCACCGAAAACGGTTCGTCGCCGACCAGTTCGCGCGCGCGCAGAACCGCGTGCCCCAGGCCGAGCGCTTCCTTCTGACGGACATAAGAAATGTCGATCATGTCGGAAACGGCGCGAACCGTGGCGAGCAGTTCCTTTTTGTGGCGCGTCTCGAGCAGATGTTCCAGCTCGAAGCTCACGTCGAAATGATCTTCGATCGCGCTCTTGCCGCGTCCGGTCACGATAATGATGTTGCGGACGCCGGATTGCATCGCTTCCTCGACGCCGTATTGGATCAACGGCTTGTCGACCAGCGGAAGCATTTCCTTCGGTTGGGCTTTGGTGGCGGGCAGAAACCGCGTGCCCAGCCCGGCGGCGGGAAAAACCGCCTTGCGGACTTTGGCGATCATCCTCCTCATTCTAGCGAACATGCTCAGCGCGATTGGTGCGACGCGGCAGCTAGGCCAGCCAGGGAGACATATAATCTGTCTATGCTCACACTCCCCGCAGCGCTCAGACTCCTTGCAGCGCTCCTGACTGCTGCCCTCTGCTCCGCCGCCGAATTTCCGGCCGCTGTCGAAGGCGATTTTTCCATCCGCAATTTCAAATTCCACAATGGCGAAAGCATCGGCGAGCTGAAACTGCATTACTACACGGTGGGGAAACCATCGGCGACCAACGCCGTGCTCGTCATGCATGGCACCGGCGGAAGCGGCAAAGGATTTCTATCGCAGGGATTCGGCGGCGAGCTGTTCGGCGAAGGCCAGCCGCTCGACGCGTCGAAGTATTTCATCATCATGCCGGATGCGATCGGGCATGGCGGATCGTCCAAGCCGAGCGACGGAATGAAGACGCATTTCCCCAAGTACTGCTACCACGACATGGTTCGCGCGGATTATCAGTTGCTGACCGAGAAGCTCGGCGTGAAACATCTGCGGCTGGTGATGGGGACGTCGATGGGCGCGATGCATAGCTGGGTCTGGGGCGAGATGTATCCCGACATGATGGACGCGCTGATGCCGCTGGCGAGCGCTCCTGTTGAAATTGCCGGCAGGAATCGACTCTTGCGCGACATGATCATGCACGCGATCACGTCCGATCCAGACTACAGGGGCGGCAACTACGATCATCCGATCCATGGGCTGCAGGCCGCGCAGGATGGATTGTCGATGATGACGTCGAGTGCGCTGCAGATGCACAAGCAGTATCCGACGCGGGCGAAGGCGGACGAAGGATATGAAAAGCTCATGCACACCGCGATGGACAAGGACGCCAACGACATGCTGTATCAGTTCGCGTCGTCGACGGATTACAATCCGGAGCCGGAGCTGGAAAAAATCAAGGCCCGGCTGATCGCGGTGAATTCGGCTGACGACGAGGTGAATCCGCCGGAGCTGGGGATTCTGGAGCGAACGATCACCCGTGTAAAGCGGGGCCGCTACGTGCTGATTCCGACGGGTCCGGAGACGCGCGGGCATGGGACGCATTCAGTGGCGAAGCTGTGGAAGCAATACGTGGTCGAGCTGCTGAACTAAGACCCGACGTAGCGCGCGTAGAGACTTCGCGCGACCGATAAATCATCCGTGCCTTTGATGATCGCGCGGCCGTCGGGAAAAATCGTCATTTCATACAAATCGAGCACCACGCGCACTGCGTACTCGTTCGCGCGCACTTCACCCACCGGGCGGAGATGATTCGCCAGTTCCTGAAGATCGATGGGCCGTTCGCGCTCATGCACCTGGACTGCGTTGCGGCCGCACAACGAAATCGTGGCCCGGCGCGATCCGTCGAGATAGGAAAAGCGCCGCGCGCCGCAGCACTCACAATGCGGATCGATGGCGGGCGCCTCGAGCTGCCGAATCTCGCCCGACCACACGTCCACCGTCGTCAGCCGCGCGGACACAGCGGCGCCCGCCAGAATTTTCAGCGCATCGGCCGCCTGCAGTGCCGCGATCGTCGCCGTGATCGGACCCAGCACGCCCGCCGTTTCGCACGTCGGCTGCACGCCTTCCGGCGGATCGGGATAGACACAGCGGAAACAGGCGGTGCGGCCGGGCGCTACTGCGAATTTCAATCCATAGCTGCCCACTGCCGCGCCGTAGATCCACGCAACGTTGCGGCTCACCGCGACGTCGTTGATCAGGTAGCGGGTTTCGAAGTTGTCGGTGCCATCCAGGATCAGGTCGACATCGCCCAAGAGATCGGCGGCGTTGGCTGCGGTCAGGTCGGCGATCGCCGGCTCGATTTCCACCCCGGCGTTGATCTTCGACAGGCGGCGCGCGGCTGCGGCGGCCTTCGGAAGTCCTGCGCGCGCGTCGGATTCGTCGAACAGGAACTGGCGCTGTAGATTGCTGAACTCGACAAAATCGCGATCGATCAGCCGCACGCGGCCGACTCCCGCGCGCGTCAGAATTTCCGCCTGCACGCTGCCGAGCGCGCCGCATCCGACGATCGCCACGCGCGACCCGCGAATGCGTGCCTGGCCCTCTTCGCCGAGAGGAGCGAAGCGGATTTGGCGCGAATAGCGCGGGTCATTTATCCACATCGGTGCCTGCGTTGGTGCCCCACATCGGCGCTCTCAACGACGATGTTAACAGTTAAGCCTGCGTTATTATTGAGGTTCGTGCGTCCGCCGGCGCTGGTTTTCGCGTTCTTATGCACGGTCGGGATCGCTCCGGCGCAGGAACCCGCGCCGCTGCCCGACTGGGAAGGGCGATCTGTCGCGCGCATTCTCTTCGATCCTCCCGGTCAGCCGATCTCCGCGGCGGCGCTGGAAAAGATGCTGCCGTTCCATGTCGGATCGAAACTCACCTCAGCCGATGTGCGCGCCGCGATCCAGCGCCTCTATCAGACCGGCCGCTTTTCGGATGTCTCGATTGAAGGCGAGCCGGTCGAAAATGACAGCACGTCGATGACGGTCCGGATTGCCACGCAGTTCAACTATTTTGTCAGCCGCGTGAGTTTCAGCGGCGTCGCGGACCCGCCGACAAGAGGACAGCTCGCTACCGCCGCGAAGCTCGAACTGGGATCGCAGTTCAACGAGGGCGAGCTCGAACAGGCCAGGGAAAATATCGAAGAGCGCCTGCGCGCCAATGGCCTGTACCGGGGCACGGTCACGACGCGTGTGGAGCGGAATCCGAATACCGAAGAGGTCCTGATTCATTTCGACCTCAACACCGGCGACCGCGCGCGCTTCGACGGCGTCAACCTCTCCGGTACTTTCTCCAAATCTCCTGCCCGGATCATGCGCGAAACGCATTGGCGGCGCGGTTTCGGCCCGGTCCTGCTGCCGGGGTGGCGCGAAATGACCGAGGGCCTGGTCCAGCGCGGCGTTAATCGCGTGCTGGAAAATCTGCAAAAGGGCGACCATCTGCAAGCGCGGGTAACCCTGGAAGGGTTGGAGTATCACGAGACCACCAATACCGTGACGCCGTCGCTTTCCATCGAAAGCGGTCCGATTCTGCAGGTGCGGACCTCGGGGGCCAAAGTTTCCTCAGGCCGCCTCCGGCAGGCCGTCCCCGTGTTTCAGGAGCGGACAGTGGACCGCAGCCTCCTGGTGGAAGGACGCCGCAACCTAGTCGAATATTTCCAGTCGCAAGGATATTTCGACGCGCAGGTGGATTTTGAAGAATCGACGCCCGGCGCCGGCCGCGAATTGATCGATTACCAGATCACGCTGAACGATCGCGCCAAGCTGGTGCAGATCGACATCGCCGGGAACCAGTTCTTCGACACCGATACGCTGCGCGACCGGCTGGCGATCACCCCGGCCCGGTTTCCGCGCAGCCGCTTCGGGCGATTTTCACAACGCATGCTGGAGCGTGACCTGGACTCGATGCGCGACCTGTATCACTCCAACGGATTCCGCGACGTCGAAATTACGGCAAAGACGGAAACGGATTTCGACAACCGGCGCGGCGACCTTGCCGTGGAGATCCAGATCAAAGAAGGTCCGCAGTGGTTCGTCGATAGCCTGGTGATCGACGGCGCGCCGGAATCGGATCTGCCGTATTTGAAGTCGATTCTGCAATCCACCGCGGGCCAGCCTTTCAGCGAGTCGAATATCGCCGCGGATCGCGACAGCATCCTGAGCTACTACTTCAACAACGGCTATCCGGATACGACGTTCGACTGGGCGCAGACCGCTGGGTCCGCGGATTATCGCGTGAACCTGACCTATACCGTGCGCATCGGGAAGCGGCAATTCGTGCGCGACGTTCTGGTGCGCGGCCTGGACACCACGCGCGCGTCGCTGGTCGACAGCCGCATTCTGCTGCGCCCGGGGGATCCGATTTCGCAGAACAAGATCGCCGAAAGCCAGCAGAAGCTGTACGATCTGGGGGTCTTTTCGAAAGTGCAGACCGCCATCCAGAATCCGGACGGCGAAGAGGACGACAAATACGTCTTGTTCGATCTCGACGAGGCGAATCGCTATTCCTTCAATGCCGGAATCGGCGCACAGCTCGGACGCATCGGCGGCGGGGTGACGACGTTCGACGAACCGGCGGGAACCACCGGATTCAGCCCGCGCATCTCGCTCGGCGTCAGCCGCCTGAATCTTTTCGGAATGGCGCGGACGCTCAGCCTGCAGACGCGATTTTCCACCATTGAACAGCGCGCGGTCACCAGCTATACGGCTCCGCAGCTTGCGGGAAATGAAAAGCTCACGCTGACGGTTTCGGGACTTTTCGACGTCTCGCGCGACGTGCGGACGTTCGCCGCGCGGCGATGGGAAGGCTCCATCCAGCTTGCCGAGCGCATCACACGCGCCAACAGTATGCAGTATCGTTTCACCTACCGGCGCATCAATATCACCGACCTGGTGATTTCGCCGGAGCTGATCCCGCTGTTCTCACAACCCGAGCGCGTGGGAGCTTTCTCGATGACCTTCATTCAGGACCGCCGCGACGATCCCATCGATTCGCATCGCGGGATCTACAACACGGTCGACACCGGAGTTTCGCTCGCCGGCTTCGGATCGGAGACCGAGTTCACGCGCCTGCTGCTGCGCAATTCGACGTACCATCCCATCGGAAAGGACATCGTGATCGCGCGCACCCTGCAATTCGGGTGGATCCAGCGTATCGGCGGAATGCCGGAGATTCCGCTGGCCGAACGATTCTTCGCGGGCGGCGCGACGTCGAATCGCGCGTTTCCCGATAACCAGGCGGGTCCGCGCGATCTGGAAACCGGATTTCCGCTCGGCGGCAACGCGCTTCTGATGCACTCGACCGAGGTCCGCTTCCCGCTGTTCGGAGATAATCTGGGCGGCGTACTGTTTCACGATATGGGGAACGTCTATGCGGATGTGCGGGATATCAGTTTCCGTTTCCGCCAGCGCAATAACCAGGATTTCGGTTACATGGTACAAGGCGTGGGTTTCGGCATCCGCTACCGGACACCGATCGGTCCGATCCGCGTCGATTTCAGCCTGAGCCCGAACGCGCCGCGATTTTTCGGGTTCCAGGGAACCTTCGATCAGTTGCTGGCGGGGCAAGGAACGCTGGTGAACCAGAAGATCAACGCATTCCAATTTCATTTCTCTCTGGGGCAGACTTTCTGATGCGAATCGCGATGGCGGCATTGTGGGCGATGGCGGCGGCGCAGGGCGTTGTGCTCGACCGCGTCGCCGTTACGGTCGGCAAACAGGTGATCGCCCAGAGTGACGTGCTGCGCGACGTCCGGGTCTCTGCATTTCTGGATCAGAGGCCCCTCGATTTAAGCCGCGATCAGAAGCGCAAGGCGGCGGATCGTCTGGTCGATCAGTTGCTCATTCTTCAGGAAGCCGCCTTCAGCCGCGTCGTGCTGGATGAAAAGGAGGACGCGCAGAAGGCGCTTCAGCAGATCAAGCTCTCCGCTTTTGCCGATGACGCGGAATATCGCGCGGCGCTTGCGAAATACGGGATCACGGAGCAGGACGTACTGAATCACCTGGCGGCCGGCCTGCGCGCGATGCGCTTCACAGATCTTCGTTTCCGCCCCGAAGTCCAGCTTACCGACGAGGATCTGCACGAATATTACGATCGCCTGGTGATCGAATGGCGCAAGAAAGATCCCGAGAAAGTCCCGACCTTCGAAGCCAGCCGCGATCAAGTCGAAAAATTGCTGACCGATGAGCGCACCACGCAGGCGCTGGATCGCTGGCTGGGCATGCAGCGCTCCGAAACACAGATTCTCTACCGGGAGCAGGCATTTCAATGAGGCGTCCGGCGAAAATCACGCTGCAGATCAGCGCGGGCGTCGCGATCCTCGTCGCCGCGGCGGCGCTCGCCGGAGTGCTGGTGTTCCGCAGCGGCTGGTTTCACGAACGCGTTCGCGAACGCATTGTGTCCGAGCTTCAAAACGCCACCGGCGCGCGCGTCGATTTCGGAAATTTCAGCTTCGACTGGACGCATCTCACCGCCACTGCCGGTCCGGTCGTGCTGCATGGGCGCGAACAGGCCAGCGAGCCGCCGCTGCTTTCCATTCGATCCGTAACGATCGGCCTGCGCATCATTTCCATGCTCGAACGGAAATTCGACCTCGCCTCGCTGCGGATCGAACAGCCCGTGGTCCATATTGTGTTCTATCCCGACGGGTCCACCAACATCCCGCCGCGCAGGCCGAGCGACTGGGTGCAGGATCTGTTCGACATCGCCATCGGCCGCTACGAAATTTCGAACGGCCTGATCGAATACGACGATCGCCAGATTCCGTTGAACCTGCGCGGCGAAAATCTTGAAGCAGCCATGAGCTACGACGCGCGCGGGTTTCGATATAAAGGCGAACTCAAGTCGCGGCGCGTGCGTGCGATGCTCGCGGGCCTGGCGCCTATCGAGCTGGATGCGTCGGCGGCGTTCGTTCTGGACCGATCGAAGATCGAGCTGACGCAGTGCCGCATCGCGACGCGCCAATCGCGCGCGGATCTGGCGGGTGTGCTGATCGATCCGCGCGCGCCGCACGGAACGCTCGCCATTAAATCGGCGGTCTCGATTCGCGAAGCGGTGGAGCTCTTCCGCCTTCCGCTGGCGCGCGCAGGTTCGGCTGCCTTCGACGGCCAGCTTACGGTCTCGTTCACCGAGCCTTTCCAGTTCGCGCTGAACGGACGCGCCAGCGCGCGCGGCGTCGGCTTCACAGAGGATCGCCTGAAGATCGAAAACGCCGAGGCCCGCGCCGATGTTCGCCTCACGCCGCAAAAGGTGGCGCTTTCGGGCATCATGCTCAAAGCGCTCGGCGCGACGGTCACGGGATCGGCCTCGCTCGACGATTGGAAGAAGTTCCACTTCGACGGCAAGCTCGGCGATTTCACCATTCGCGAAGCCGCGCGCGTCGCCAGCGATCGCCATATGCCCTGGACTGGCACGCTCGCCGGCGGATTTTCGATCGATGCGATCCTGGGTGAACCTTCGGCGATAATGCAGGCTTCGATCGCGATCTCGCCCTCGGGCGACGGGCCGGCGATCGAAGGGCAGATCGACCTGAACTACGACCAGGCCACCGGGAAACTTCATCTGGAAAATTCGCGTGTGGCGACGGCCGCGTCGAGCATCGAAGCGAGCGGCACGCTCGGGGAAACGCTCGCGGTGCGCGCGCAATCCACCAGCCTCGACGATCTGATGCCCGCGCTCGCCCTCGCCGGCCAGCCGGAGTTGCCCGTGAAGCTGACCTTCGCCCGTGCGAGCTTCAACGGCAGCGTGACGGGCACCCTCGCCGATTCGCAAGCCGTGGGCGACGCGAGCCTCGCTAACGCGTCCATCGACGGCCACGCCTTCGATCGCTTCACGGCACGAATTTCAGCCAGTCGCCGAGCCGTGAAAGTGGAACATGCCGTGATCGCGCGCGGAGTGACGGAAGTGGAGGGCTCCGCCGAGATCGCGCCTCCCGATCGCAGCGGTTCCATCGCGGGCCAACTGCAGATCCGAAATGCGCCCGTCGCTGAGTTGTCGAAAGAGGCGGGCTTCGACTCGCCGGTTTCCGCGACCGCCGCTGCCACCGTGAAATTCTCCGGCACCATCGCGCGTCCCGAAGCCGATCTCTCGCTGCAGCTCGACAAACCGGTGGGATTCGGCGAACAGCTCGACCAGCTTCGCGCGCACGTCCTCTATGCCTTCGATTCCGTCCGCGTCACGGAAGGAAGCGCCTCGGCCGGCGCGGCCCGGCTCCAGTTTCAAGGGTCGTTCCAGCATCGCGAAAACGACTGGAAGAACGGCGATATTCGTTTCGACCTCGGCGCCCAAAACGTCATGCTCAGCTCCATCAAGTCGTATGCCGCGCTGCAGACCGGCGTCGATTCGAAAATCGAAGCTCATGCGGCCGGGACCGCGCGCCTGGTCGATGGCGGGCCTGTCGTCACCGCGCTCGACGGCACCGCGAAGGCAGCCGGAGTCACCTGGCAAGGTGGAACACTGGCCGACGTGAGCCTGGTCGCGAGCACGCGCGACTCCCAGTTGCACCTGGAAGCCGCGTCCAGGATCCGCGACGTCGATATCGACGCGCACGGCGCCTGGAAAATGGAAGGCGACTATCCTGGAACGGCCGCCGTCCGTTTTTCGCGCGTCAACGTCGCGACGCTGCACCGCGTCGTCATGACGGGGAGTCCCCTGGAGCAAACGGCTCTGCCCTTCGAAGGCTTCCTCGACGGCGCAAGCGCCACCGTCAATGTCGCGCTTCGCAAGCCGCGCGATTTTCAGGCGGAGCTGACCATCCCGACGATCCAGATCAACGCGAAGGCCAGCCAGACGCTGCGCCTTGGCGTGCAAGCGCAGGACGTCGTCGTGAAGAATAGCGAACCCGTGGTCGTCGCCATCTCCGCGCGCGAGGCGCGCATCCGCTCGGCGAAACTGACGGCTCGCGAAACCAGTCTCGAGGCGTCCGGAACCGTCGCGCTCGACCGCGCGGGAGCCGATCTTTCCGTGCGAGGCTCAGTCAACCTGATCATCCTGCAGCTTCTCAATCCGGACCTGGTGGCGCGCGGAAACGCGACCGTGCAGGCCTCGGTTCGCGGCAGCCTGCGCGACCCGGTTCTCAACGGGCGCATGGACTTGAAGAATGCGTCGCTTTACCTGGGCGATCTTCCCAACGGCGTCGACAACGCGAACGGAACCGTGCTGTTCGATCGCAACCGCGCGACCATCGAAAAACTGCGCGCCGAAACCGGCGGCGGCACCGTCGATTTTTCGGGATTCCTGGGCTTCGGCGCGCCGCTGGTCTACCGGCTGCAGGCCGTCGCGCAGAAGGTCCGCGTGCGTTATCCCGAAGATGTCAGCGTCACCTTCAACGCGACGCTCGCGCTGAACGGCACCTCCGACGCCAGCACCGTCTCGGGCCTGGTCACCTTAACCCGCGCCTCGTTCACGCCTCGCGCCGACCTGGCGCAGATCCTGGCGCAGGCGTCCAAGCCGGCGCCCGCCGCCGCGACCTCCAGCGAATATATCCGCGGCACGCAGTTCGATGTGCGCATCGAAAGCGGACCGAATTTCGAATTGGAAACCTCGCTCACGCGCAATCTGGATGCGGAGGTCGATCTGCGGCTGCGCGGTACTCCACTGCGTCCCGCGCTGCTCGGCACAGCGTCGGTGAACGAAGGCGAGGTGCAGATGTTCGGCAACCGCTACACGGTGAACCGCGGCGACGTGCGTTTCCTGAATCCCGTGCGGCTCGATCCCATCTTCGACATGGATCTCGAAACCAAGGCGCGCGGCGTCACGGTGAATATCGCGGTCTCGGGCAGTATGCAGAAGCTCAACGTGAACTACAGCTCCGATCCGCCCATGCAGCCGCGCGAAATCATCGCGCTGCTCGCCGTGGGCCGGGCCCCCGTCGAGAACGCCGGCCTGAGTCCGGATCAGACGCCCGGCGCGGCTTCAAACAGCCTGGCCGAAGCCGGCGGCGGCTTGATCGGACAGGCGATCACCGCGCAGCTTTCCAGCCGCCTGCAGCGCTTTTTCGGGGCGAGCCGCGTGAAGATCGATCCGACACTCACCGGCGCCGACTATCTCCCGCAAGCGCGCCTCACCATCGAGCAGCAGGTGTCGAAGGACATTACCCTCACCTACATCACCAATCTCAACCGCACGCAGGAACAGATCGTGCAGGTGGAATGGGATTTCAGCAAACAGTGGTCCGCGATCGCCGTGCGCGAAGCCAACGGCCTGTTCGGAATTGATTTTCAATATAAGAAGAGGTTCAAGTGAATCCGGCCGCCGCGGAAATGATGGAGCAGCTGATCCACCGCGGGATTCGCGATCCGCGCGTGTTGGACGCCATGGCGGGCATCCCGCGCGAAAATTTTGTGCCGGAAAACGTTCGCGACACTGTCTATTCCGATCAGCCGCTGCCGATCGGCTACGGCCAGACTATCACGCAGCCCTACATGACCGCGCTGATGGCGGAGCTGCTCGAACTGCGCGGTTCGGAAAAGGTCCTCGATGTCGGAACGGGGTCGGGCTATCATGCCGCCGTGCTCGGGAAACTTGCGCGCCGCGTCGTTTCGATCGAACGGATTCCTGAGCTGTGCGTGATGGCTCGCGCGAACCTCGCGCAGGCGGAGAACATCACAGTGCTGTGCGGCGACGGGTCGCTCGGTGTGCCGGAAGAAGCTCCGTTCGACGCGATCTCGGTGGCCGCGGCGTCTCCGCACACTCCGCCGGCGCTGATCGATCAGCTTGCCGATCCCGGCATTCTGGTGATTCCCGTCGGATCGCGCGATCAGCAGGACCTGCGCGTCGTTCGCAAACAAAATGGCACAATAACCACTCGGCTTGCCTCGGGTTGCCGTTTTGTTCCGCTCGTCGGAAGCCAGGGCTGGCCCGAAGACCGCCGGGAAAAAGATTAATGGATTACAAATTGGAAATGTCGCCCGCCGAGATGCGGGAGCTGGGATATCGCGTTGTCGATCTGATCGCCGATCATTTCGCGCAGTTGCCCGATAAGCCGGTGGGGGCGAAGGGCGATCCGGCCCTGCTTCGGCCTGCCTTTCTCGCCGCGCCGCCGGCGCAACCTGTACCGTCGGGAGAAATTCTCAGGCGTCTGGAAGCCGACGTCTTCTCCCACATTCTGAACATCGGCCATCCTCGATTCTTCGCCTTCGTGCCGGGCCCGTCGAATTTCGTGAGCGCCATGGCCGACGCGCTTGCGTCCGGCTTCAATGTGTTCAACGGATCCTGGCTGGGCGGATCCGCGGCCGCGGCGGTCGAGCTTGCCGTGATCGACTGGTTTCGCACCTGGTGTGGATTCCCCGAAGAGGCCGGCGGACTTTTCGTCAGCGGCGGCTCGATGGCGAACCTTACCGCGCTGGTCGTGGCGCGACATACCAGGCTCGACGACCGCACCGCGGGCGCCACCATTTATTATTCCGACCAGACGCATTCCTCCATCGACCGGGCCCTGCGCGTCATCGGCTTCATGCCGGACCAGATTCGCCGCATTCCCTCCGACGACGAGTTTCGCCTGCCGCTCGACGCCCTGGCGGCTCGCGTCGCCGAAGATCGCGCCGCGGGCTTGCGGCCGTTCGCGGTGATCGCGAACGCAGGCACCACCAATACTGGCGCCATCGATCCCCTGGCCGAAATCGCGGGGTTTTGCGAGGCCGAAGAACTCTGGATGCACATCGACGGAGCCTACGGAGCCGCGGCCGTCATCAGCGACCGCGGCCGCAGGCTGCTCCGCGGGATCGACCTGGCCGATTCGCTGTCCTTCGATCCGCACAAATGGCTGTTTCAGCCGATCGAGTGCGGCTGCGTCCTGCTGCGCGACGCGCAACTGCTCAAGAAAACCTATCGCATCATGCCCGAGTATCTGGCCGACGTGCATCGCAACGTCGCGGAAGTGAATCCGTGCGATTACGGCATCCAGCTAACGCGCGGGTTTCGCGCGCTGAAAGTGTGGATGTCGGTTCAAGCCTTCGGCATGGACGCTTTCCGCGCCGCCGTGGAGCGCGGCTTTGTGCTCGCCGAAATCGCCGAACGCAAACTGCGCGACATGGCGAACTGGGAACTGGTCACGCCCGCGCAGATGGGGATCGTGTGTTTCCGCCGCCGCGAAGCCGGCGAAAAATTCTATCCGCGTCTCCACGACGCGATGCTGCGCGACGGCTTCGCGCTCGCGACCTCGACGGTTCTGAACGGAAAAACTGCGCTGCGCCTGTGCACCATCAATCCGCGCACCACCGAGGACGATATCGAAAATACCCTCGACTGGCTCGACGCGCTAAGCGAACCGCGACCATAGGGAGCGGTCCAACCGTCCGCTCCGCAACCGCCCGTCTCTAGGACGCCGGGATCAAGTAAATCACCATCACTCGACCGTCGGAGTGAAAACCCGCTCCGGTCGCGGTCTTCGCTTCTTTCGACGGATCCGACGGCATGATGTAATCCTTCTTCGCCACGGACCCGGTTTCTTCCAGGCTGCGGCCGACGTATTCGCGCTCCAGGTCGATATCGGGATCGATCTTATGCGTAATTTTCTTGCCGGGGCGGTTATCGCGATCGAAGCCAATGTCGTGCGTCGCCGCTCCCACCCATAATTCCTGGCCCTCGACTTTGAACGGAGCCTTCCACAAGCGCAGGTGATTCCGCTGCGCGACCACCGAGATGGGCTCGGCATGCGCCAGCCCGTAATCCTGCGGGCGGCCGAACAACGTCAGGACGCTCATCGGCATTTCGACATAGGATTGTTTCTTCAACGTCTCCACCAGACCGTTGATGAACGCCTCTTTCGTGTCTTTATCGACCTTCACCCATCCGGCGGCTTTGAACGTGTCGATCACGTTGTCTTCCTTGCCGACCACGACGAAATTCGTATTGTCGCCGGGGTTGCCGTCAGCGTCGACGACACGGCGCGGGATGCGGTCGATCATTCCGAGCGTCACCGTGGGCAATTTGTAAGTTACCGCCGCCGGGTTTTCAGGACCGTGTTTGGTGAATTCGACGGTCGCCGTGTATTGCCCGTCGAGAGAATCGTTGCTGCCCGAGTTCACGCCCAAAAATAAGCGCCCGCCGCGGCGGACCTGGATTTCCTTGCGCGCACCGATCGTGAACGGAAGCGCGACGTCGCTTGATCCGATGCGACCGATCAGCGTGCCCAGGCCCGAATCGTTCACCTGATAAACCTTCAGCAGGTCGCGAAATCCGCGCGGCTGTCCGTCGGGTCCGCAGGACTTGGCTTGAGGAAGCTGCAGTGTTCCCTCGGCCGTAATGACGATCGCGTCACCTACCCGGAGGTCGATCGAGGTGTCGGTCCATTGTTGCGAAGCAGAAACCGTGATCGATTGCGCCCACGCAGGCAGAGAGAGGAGAAGAAGTGCCGCCAAACGCATATTTCCATTCTAAAGCGCGCTATGATGCAAGCGTTGGCGAAGGACCCGATCGACGAATTCGACGATGAGCGCCGCGAACTTGCCCACCGTTTGCACAGCACGGCGTCGCAGCAGTTGGCCGCTTTGCAGCTCAATTTGTCGTTGATCTCTACCGCATCTCCGGAAGGCGCCGAACAGGCGCTGAAGGATTCCCGCGAACTGGCCCACGCGTGCGCCAGGGAAATCCGCGCGATCACTGGCCGCCTTCATCCCCCGCTACTCGACGAAGCAGGTCTTGTCGCGGCGGTGAACGCGATGTGTGCGGAAATCGACGTGTCTCTGACCAGTGAACTTCCAGAGAAGTTGAAGTTGCCGCCCCGTCTCGCGATCGGTGCTTTC
>JAIQFJ010000401.1 GCA_020073325.1 Terriglobia bacterium
GAAGCTCGATCGAAAAACAGGAAAGGTGCTGGGCTCGGTGGAGTCGAACGGCCTGCATTCCGTCACGGTGAACCGGCACGACGAAATTCTGACCGGTGTCACAAGTCAGAATCAAGTCTTGTTGTTCCGTTCCGCGCATTAGCCAGGGGGCCGGACTCTTCGACGACGAAACGATCAAGGTCATGCAGCAGCAGCCGCAGTTTTTTCGCGGCTTCGCGCATATGTCCGAGCGCGCGGGGGCCGAGCCGCTGACCTGGTTTGAAATCGTTCGCAGGCACGCGGCAGACAAACGCAAGTCCATCGAATCCATAAAGGATCTTCGCCAGCTCGACGACTTCGCTTGGACCTGTCGAATGCGTCAGAGGTGAACCCGATGCAGCCACGCTCACTTGTTCGAGCGTGACGTTTTCAACTTCGACATCGGCGTCGATGAAAACGACTGCGTCATAGCCCGCGACCTCAGCGGCAACTTCCGGAGTCAATTGAAAGAGGGCGCACGAATGCACCTCCAACTGCGCCGCGATCGCATGCGCGACGCCGTCATCGGAGCGCAATTCATTTCCGATGGACATCACGAAGGTTCGCACTACGTCTCCCGCCGGATCTGGCGGACGGGCTCCCCCGCCGGACCGGTTACGTCGACCACCAGCGGCATTCTTCCCAGCGCATGGGTCGAGCAGGAAAGGCACGGGTCATAGCAGCGGATCGCGGCTTCCAGGCGATTCAGCATGCCCTGATCCGGTTCGGCGTCGAGGAAACGCCGTGCCGTCTGTTCCACCGAAAGATTCATCGCCTGATTGTTCTGAGCCGTCGCGATCAACAGGTCCGCTTTCGTCATCAGGCCGTCCTTATCCACCCAATAGCGGTGAAACAAAGTTCCCCGCGGCGCCTCGCACGACCCGACGCCTTCGCGCCGGTTGAGCGAGGCCTTGGCTTGGATTGCCTCCTCGAAAAGTTCGGGATCCTCCATCAGTTCTTCGATTCGTTCGGTGCAGTGCAGCATCTCGATCAGCCGTGCCAGATGGAAGTGGAACGACTGGCACACGGCGCCTTCGCCGCGCTGTTTGAACTCCCGCATCTCCCGATCGGCGTGGTAGGTGCCGGCGAACTTCGCGACATTCAGCCGCGCCAGCGGTCCCACGCGATAGTGCCCCTGCGGATAGCCGAACGGCTGATAGAACGGAAATTTCATGAACGAGTAACTCTCGCTCGCTTCGCCCAGATACGTGTAGAAGCGGTGCGGATCCAGGGCCTCGGCGATCGTATTTCCGCTTCCGTCGGTGATTCGAATGACGCCGTCGTAATACTCCAGGCCGCCTTCTTCATTCACGGTTGCCAGGAACAGAGAAGGGAAATTCCCCATGTGCGCCACTTCCTCGCGGAAGGAATCCAGCACGCTTTTCAAGCGGTCGAGCGCGATCCCGATCGACTCGATCGATTCCGGAATCCATTTCACGATTTCGTCGCGCTGCCGGGTGGTGAATCGCTCATGAACGCCGCCCGGTCCGCTCCAGCCGGGATGAATTCGTTTTCCACCGACCAGTTCGATGATCTGCTGCCCGAACTGCCGCAGCCGGATGCCACTGCGGAGAAATTCGCGATCCTGCTCCATCAGCCCGAAAATGTTGCGTTTTTCGGGCGGCGAATCCATGCCCAGCAGAAGGTCCGGCGACGACAGATGAAAAAAACTCAGCGCATGCGATTGCAGCACCTGCGCATAGTTCACCAGCCGCCGCTGTTTGGTCGCGGCGGGAGGAATTTCCACCCCCAGCAGCATGTCGCCGGCCTTGGAACTCGCCAGAACATGACTGACCGGACAGATCCCGCAGATGCGCGACATCAAGCCGGGCATTTCATGGAACGGCCTTCCCTCGCATATTTTTTCGAAGCCGCGAAATTCCGTGACATGAAAACGCGCGCTCCGCACCTGTCCGGCATCGTCCAGTTGAACGGTGATCTTGGCGTGCCCTTCCAGGCGCGTCACGGGCTCGATGACGATTCGGCGGCTCATGAACCGAACTTCCTTCCTGTGACAGCGGGTGTTTTTCCGCCGATCAGATCCACGACGAATTGAAAAATTACGTCGGCCGGCGGAGGGCATCCGGGGAGGAAATAATCGACCGCGACCACATCCTGCAGCCGCAGCACTTTTTCGAGCAGCTTCGGGACGATTCCATCTCCCTCCGGCACTCCCCCAACGATCATGGAATCGCGATAGGCGCGGCTCAGGACATCCTCCACGTTGAACAGATTCCTCAGCGCCGTCACGTTGCCGGTGATCGCGCAATCCCCGAACGCGACCAGAATTCCGCTGCGTTCGCGAATCTTTTTGGCGTCGCGCAGGTGATCCTCATTCGCCACCGCGCCTTCCACCAGCGTGATATCCACGTTGTGCGGGAATTCCTTCACGTCGGCGATCGGCGTGTAGCACACGTCGGCGAGCTCCGCGAGATCCAGCAGCCTTTCGTCGAGATCCAGGAACGACATGTGGCATCCCGAACAGCCCCCCAGCCAGACAGTCGCGAGACGTTTTTTGCTCATCGCGGTTTCCTCTCCGCGATCCACAGTCTTTTTTCGCGCGCCGTGACGATGTATTGCAGAAAGCTTCTATCCTTGCGCATCTCGGCCACGGTTTTGCCTTTCGAAAAAAGCGCGCCGGTGGGACAGACCTGTACGCATTTCCCGCAGCTCGTGCAACTGGCCGATTCCCCCCAGGGCTCGCCCAGATCGGAAATGATCAACGAGTTCCGCCCGCGGCCGGCCACATCCCAGGTGTGCGCGCCTTCCACTGAATCGCAGACGCGGACGCAGCGCGTGCAGAGGATGCAGCGATTGTGATCGATGCCGAAGCGGTGGTGGCTGACGTCCACAGGAAGCTTCGGGTATTGGGGCTTCATGCGGATATGATCGACGCCCAACTCCGCGGCCAGGGTCTGAAGCTCGCAGGCTCCGTTGACCACGCAAACCGAGCAGACGTGATTTCGCTCGGCGAAGAGCAATTCGATGATCAGCTTGCGATGAGCCTGCAGGGCGGGCGTATCCGTGCGCACCACCATGTCCTCGGCTACTTTCGTGGTGCACGCCGATTGAAGTCTTTTCTGCCCTTCAATTTCCACCAGGCATAAGCGGCATGCGGCCGCATCCGGCAATCCGCCAAGATGACACAAACGGGGAATGCGGATGCCGTTGTCCCACGCGGCGGAAAAGATCGTCTGATCGGCCATCGCCGTGATGGTCCTGCCGTCGACTTCCAGTGTCCGGACGCTCATGCGGAGGCTCCCATCCGGCAGCTTCCCGCCGGACACCTCCGCTCCCGAACGTGCGCGTCGTACTCGCTGCGGAAGTGACGCAGCGTGCTCAACACGGGATTCGGAGCGGCGCGCCCCAAGCCGCACAAACTTGCCTCGACCAGCAGGCCCGATAATGCCTCGAGCATCGCGAAATCCGCTTCCTTCCCTTCGCCGCTGGTCATTCTTCCGAGGATTTCATTCATTTGCACCGTTCCCGCGCGGCAGGGGATGCACTTTCCGCAGGATTCATCCATGCAGAATTCCATGAAGAACCTCGCCACATCCACCATGCACGACGACGTATCCATCACGATCAACCCGCCCGACCCCATCATGGTGCCGATGCCGGTGAGTGAATCGTAGTCCATCGGCACGTCGAGATATTGCGCCGGGATGCAGCCTCCCGCGGGACCGCCCGTCTGTGCGGCCTTGAATTCGTAGCCCTCCGGCACGCCTCCGCCGATCTCGAAAAGAATCGTGCGCAGCGACGTTCCGATCGGCACCTCCACCAGTCCGCTGTTGCGAATGCGTCCCGCCACGGCGAAGATCTTGGTCCCCGGACTCGCCGGCGCGCCGATTCCGGCGAACCAATCGCCGCCGTTTTCGATGATCTGCGGGATGTTCGCAAACGTCTCGACGTTGTTGATCAGCGTCGGGTGTCCCCACAGTCCGGACTCCGGCGGGTAGGGAGGGCGCAGGACCGGTTGTCCGCGCTTGCCTTCGATGGACGCGATCAGGGCGGTTTCTTCGCCGCAGACATAAGCCCCCGCGCCGATCCGCAGATCGATGCGGAAGTGAAAATCGCTGTCGAAGACGCGTCCCCCGAGCAGCCCTTCGCGCTGCGCCTGATCGATCGCGGTGCGGATGCGCTCGATCGCGAGAGGCGATTCGCCGCGCGCATAAATGTAGCCTTGCTGCGCTCCGACGGCCCGTCCCGCAATCGCCATGCCTTCCAGCACGCGATGCGGATCCCCCTCGAGCACGCTGCGGTTCATGAACGCGCCGGGATCGCCTTCGTCGGCGTTGCAGATCACGTATTTTGTGGCCGACGGATGCCGCGCGACCAGTTCCCACTTCAGGCCGGCCGGATATCCCGCGCCGCCGCGTCCGCGCAGCTTGCTTTTCTTCACCTCGGCGACAATCTCTTCGGGCGTCATCTCGCTGGTCGCGCGCAGCAGAGACTGATAGCCTCCCTGTGCGATGTACCCCGCGATTTTTTCCGGATCGACCTTGCCGGAATTGGCCAGGATCAATCTCCGCTGTCCCGCAAAGAACGGGTCGGACTGCCTCAGAATTCGGCCGTTCAGCGAGTCGAGGTCCGACCGGACGACCGCCGCGGCGTCGCCAGGTTTTACTTCCGCGTAAGTAATCTCGCCGGCGGAACTGCGCACCAGAGGTCCGCGCGAGCACAGGCCCATGCATCCCGTGCCGCACACTTCGATTTCCGCCGAGGCGCCCTGTGCTTTGACTTCCTCCGCCAGCGCGGCTCTGACCGCGTCGCCGCCGCCTGCCAGGCAACCCGCGACCGAGCAGCAGGCAATCCGGTTCTTCAGCCGGCTTTGGCGGTCCAGTTCCGCCTCACGGCTCTGGCGAAGCCCGTCAGCCGTCATGTTTGCCTCCGAGGACGGCCGCAAGGTCTCCCGGCTTCACGCGGGCCAACGGGATGCCGTCGCAGATCGCGATCGGCGCCAGGCCGCAGGACCCAACGCATCGCCCGGTCGTTAAGGTCCACTCGCCCTCGCTCGCGGATTGCTGCGCGGCCGCCAGCAGTTGCCCGGCGCCGCTTGCGTAACACGCGGTCCCCAGACAAACGATCGCCGAGTGCTTTTTCGGCGGCTCGAATCGAAACAAGTGATAAAAGGTGGCGACGCCCAGAACATGGCTCGGCGGAAGATTCAGCCGGCGCGCCATTTTGCTCAGCAGCGGACGCGACAGATAGCCGTAAAGCTGTTGAGCCGTATGAAGAATTTCAATCAGCGCGTCGCCCGAATTGTGGTGGCGCGCCATGGCCCGTTCGAGGAGCTTCTCCCGCTCGTCGGAAGCGGGAATATTCAGGTCGGGAGCCGTCGGGTTCATAAACTAGGATTCTCCTCCCGCACATCGGGGTCCAGCGGAGCCAACCCGGTAAACGAAAGACGCAATTGAAGATTCGCGTAATTTCGTGAGAAAACGTGCGGAGAAAGGTGCCGGTAGCGCGGAGATCTGCGCAATATCACCCGGTAACTTGGGTCGAATCGCGCTAGCGACGCTGAAGCGACAATCGCCACTTAGTGCGCGTATAGGCAACCCGAAATCCCTTGCGCTCGGCGTTGCGCTGGGACTCGCTGCCCGCCTCCGCCACCATCATGGCCAGATCGCAGCCATGCTCGAAGGCGTAGCACATGCGCTCTTCGAGCAGCGCCCCTTGCAGGCCGCGCCGGCGCATGTCCGGAATGGTCGCTGCTCCGCCGAACAGGGCGACGCCCTCATGGATCGACAGAATGCCCGCCGCGCCCGGCCTCCCGTCAATTTCAGCCAGAAAGCACGGACTGTCCTCGCGTGCCGCACACAGCGCGCCCATTTCCACGAGAAAATCCAGGAGGTCGGGATGTTCGTGCGCCCAGCCTCTCGCGCTAATGTCGCTCCACAGGGGCGCTTCTTCAGGACCTGCGATGCGAACGCGGATCCCGCCCTTCGCCTGAGCGGCGGCTTTCTCCACCGGCCGATAGAGGACGCTGCTGATCTCGATCGGCCTGTATTGGCGGGCGCAGAGTAAATCCAGCGCCGCGACGCCCGCGAGCGGGCTCATTTCAAGAAACACCGAC
>JAIQFJ010000402.1 GCA_020073325.1 Terriglobia bacterium
TGTGACGCCGCTCTGCTCTCCGACCGCGCGGCGCTTTGTGGCCTCTTTGCCCAACTCATCCGCGAAATGAACCTGCACCCCGTCGCGGAATCGCAATGGCATCAGTTTCCAGGCGGCGGAATCACGGGACTCGCGCTGTTACAGGAATCGCACATCGCCTGCCACACGTTCCCGGAGTACGGCTCATTATGCTTGAATGTATTCTGCTGCCGTCCGCGTCCGGATTGGGATTTTGAAAATCATCTCCGGCGGCAGTTTGGAGCGCAGTCGGTCGAGGTGAGGAAGCTCGACCGGCCCTACTCATGAGTTCGCCGACTTCGAATTGCCCGAATTGCGGCGCGCCGGTCCAGTTCCGCTGGTCGAGCGCGGTCCAGACCGCGTGTCCGTTCTGCAAGTCGATCATCGTGCGCACGGACCTGGTGCTGGAAAATGTGGGCAAGATCGCCGATCTTCCGCCCGATCCCTCGCCCATCCAGCTTCTGACCGAAGGAGTCTACAGAGGCGACAAATTCCAGGTCACCGGCCGCCTGGTGTACGAATACGAAAACGGAAGCTGGAACGAATGGCACATCGTTTTCTCCAAAGGCGCCAGCGGCTGGCTGAGCGATGCGCAGCTTCAATTCGCCATTTCGTTCATGGTCAACCCGAAGGAGGCGGTCCCTTCGCAGGATCACGTCTCGCGCGGGAAGCACGTGCAGTTCGGCGGAACCGACTACGAAGTATCGACGCTGACCGTCGCGATGTACAAAGGATTTGAAGGCGAGCTGCCGTTTCCTTACTATGGAAAGTCCGACATGCTGTTCGCCGATCTGCGCACGTCCGGCAAATCGTTCGGGACGCTTGATTACAGCGAGAATCCTCCGCTGCTGTTTTTAGGCGAGTGGGTGGATTACGATGAACTGCAATTGAAAAATGTCCGCCAGTTCGAGGGATGGGCGTAGATGTCTTCTCCTCTGGTCGCGCCTCCCGTGGTCAAATCGAAATCGCTGCATTGCCCCAACTGCGGCGGACCCGTGCAGCTCCGCGGATTCGGACACGCGCTGACCGTCGTGTGCCAGCAATGCCTCACCGTTCTCGACGCAACTACGCCCGAGTTGAAGATCCTGCAGCACGTCCAGGAAAAATACCGTGTCAAGCCGCTCATCGCGCTCGGGCAGCGTGGAAAAATCGGCGGCACCACGTGGGAAGTGATCGGCTTTCAGGCCCGCACCGTCTACGACGAAGGCACTGCCTACACCTGGTACGAATATCTGCTCTTCAATCCTTACAAGGGATTTCGCTACCTGACCGAGTACGACGGCCATTGGAACTTCGTGACCGCGCTTGAGCCGCAGCCGGTGCGCAAAGCCGCGGGCGGACGCGGCGCGGTGGTGATGGATGGCCACACGTTCCGCCATTTTTCGGGAGCCGAGGCGCAGACCACTTTCGTGCTCGGGGAATTTCCGTGGCGCGTGAAGATGGGCGATAAAGTGGTCGCCGACGATTTCATCGATCCGCCGCTGGTGCTTTCCTCGGAGACGACCGACGACGAGATCACCTGGTCGCGCGGCGAGTACACACCGGGCTCCGAAATCTGGAAGACGTTTTCGCTCCAGGGGAGTCCGCCGCCACCCAAGGGAATTTATCTCAATCAGCCCTCGCCCTATGGAAAAGGCAGCATGTGGCGGACGTTCTGGCTGCTGGTGCTCGCACTGCTTCTGGTGGTGATGTTCTTCGCGGCGATGAACCATGGCGTCGTCGTCTTTCAAAAGACCTATTCGTTTTCGACGGCCGATAAAGGCGAGCCGTCGCTGGTCACGCCGATTTTCGAGATTAAAGGCCACGGCGCGATGGAACTCAACATCGGCACCAGCCTGGCGAATGACTGGGCCTACTTCAATTTCGCGCTGATCAACGACGATACCGGCGAGGCGCTCGATTTCGGCCGCGAAGTCAGTTACTACTACGGCAGCGACAGCGACGGCAGCTGGAGCGAAGGCGGAAGGTCCAGTTCGATCTACATTCCCGCGCTTCCCGCGGGTCATTATTACCTGCGCATCGAGCCCGAAATGGAAGCGAAAGACGGCAACCGGCTGCGCGGCGACTGGGTCAACAACATGAACTACACCATCACGCTGCGCCACGGCGTGACGAATGCGACGTGGTATTGGATCGCGGGCCTGCTGCTGCTGATCCCGCCGATCTTCAGCGCGATGCGCCGAAAATCGTTCGAGACGCGCCGTTGGATGCAGAGCGATTATCCTCCGGTCCGCTCCGGAGGGGGAGACTAGACGATGCGTTATCCTTTGTACCTGCTGTATGGCCTGCTGCTGCTCGGCACAACCTCGGTGGCCGAGTATCGCGGCTGGTCGCTGACCACGATGAACCAGGTGAAGAATGTTCCCAAGACGGTGCGCGATAATCCCGGCGCGTATCGTTCACATTATGGCTTCTATCCGCGCTACGTCGGAGGAAAATAGACATGGTTGAATTCCATCCCGGAATGCTGCTCAACGCGCTGATCTACGCAGTGCTGGGCATTTTGATTTTCATGCTCGCGTTCTTCATGGTCGACAAGATGACGCCCTATCATCTGTGGCGCGAGATCGTGGAGGATAAAAACATCGCGCTGGCCATCCTGATCGGAGCCATTTCGCTCGGCATGTGCATCATCATCGCCGCGGCGGTGCACTAAATTGAAAGGAGTCAGGAGACAGGAGTCACGAGTCAGAATGGCGATGCGAGATGGCTTTATTCTGACTCCTGTCTCCTGACTCCTGACTCCTTCTTATGGCCGTCGTCCTCTTCCTCTCCGTCCTCCTGATCGCCGCCTGCGGGCTGATCTACGAGCTGATCGCGGGAACTCTCGCCAGCTACCTGTTAGGCGATAGCGTCCTGCAATTTTCCACCGTCATCGGGACGTATCTCTTCGCCATGGGTCTGGGCAGCGCGGCGTCGCGCTACTTGCGCGGGTCTCTCGTGGCGCAGTTCGTGCAGATCGAGCTGATGGTCGGCGTCATCGGTGGATTTTCTTCGTCGGTCCTGTTTCTGGCGTTCGCCTACACGCACGCGTTCCGGCTGGCGCTGTATTTGTTGGTGATCGCGATCGGCGTTCTGGTCGGCCTGGAAATTCCGCTGCTGATGCGGATCCTCGAAGGACGATTTAAATTTCGCGACCTGGTGTCGCACGTCTTGACGTTCGATTACCTGGGCGCGCTGGCGGCGTCGCTCGCGTTTCCGATTTTCCTGGTCCCGAAGTTGGGTCTGGTGCGTGCGGCGATTCTGTTCGGAATCATTAATGCGGGTGTCGCGCTGTGGTCGACGTTTATTTTCAAAGATCAGCTTCCCATGCGCGGCATTCTGCGAGGCATGTGCGTCGCCGTGCTGGTGCTGCTCGGATGGGGGATGTACGCGGCGAACTGGTTTTCCTCCGCGGCCGACAATCAGCTCTACGCCGATGAAGTGATTTTCGAGCGCAACACGCGCTATCAGCGCATCGTCGTCACGTCGTGGAAGGACGATCTGCGGCTCTTTCTGAACGCGCACCTCCAGTTCAGCTCGCGCGACGAGTATCGCTATCACGAGGCGCTGGTGCATCCCGGATTATCGTCGCTGCCCTGGGCGCGCCGTGCGTTGGTTCTCGGCGGAGGCGACGGCCTCGCGGTCCGCGAGCTGCTGAAGTATCCCAAGCTCGAGTCGATCACGCTGGTGGACCTCGATCGCGAGATGACCAACATGTTCACGCATCATCCGCTGCTGGCGCCGCTGAACGATCATTCCTTCAGCAATCCGCGCGTCCACGTGATCACTGCCGACGCTTTTCCGTGGCTCGACGAAAATAAGGATACCTGGGATTTCGTCGTGGTCGATTTTCCGGACCCCACCAATTATTCGCTCGGCAAACTGTACACCACGGCGTTCTATCGCCTTCTGCGGAAGCACGTCGCCGAAAACGGGCTGACGGTGGTTCAAAGTACATCGCCGATGTTTTCCAGGCAATCCTATTGGTGCATCGTCGACACGCTCAAGGAAGCCGGTTTCCACGTCTGGCCCTATCACGTCTACGTCCCGAGCTTCGGCGAGTGGGGCTTCACTTTGGCCGGGAATTCCTGGACGCCGCCCTCGACGCTGCCGCCCGGTCTGCGATTTCTGACGGTCGCAGGAATCCCCGAGATGTTCCACTTCCCCGGCGACATGCAGCCGGCGGAGGCCGAGGTGAATCGGCTGAACGATCAGATCCTGGTCCGCTATTACGAGAAAGAGTGGAAAGACATCGCGCGGTAGCGACATGAGCGCTGAAATCTATTTCCAGACGATGGAGACCATCGCGGCGACTCTGCCCGACGTGCCCGGCGCCTCCGTCGAAAGCCAGATGCAGGCGTTCCAGATGTTCATGGGGCTTTGCGGCGAGCCTTACCGCGATCGCGCGGCCGCGCTCCTCGAGGATGCCGCGCGCCGCTGTCTCGACGACGACCGGAAAAACATGCTGAGCGCCGCGGCGAAGCTGATCGCCTCCGGCTGGCCGATCGCCGAGACGCCCGAGGTTCCCCGAGCCACCGCTGAAGATTGGGAGGCGATGAAGCAGGCCGACCCGTCGCTGGCCGGCCCGCGCCTGCTGCATCTGACGCCCTGGGATATGTTCCCCGGGCTCGCCGTGCGCATCGGCACGACCTTCACCGCCCGCGGCGACACTTTTTCCGAAGGCGAGATCCTGCACTTCCGGAAGCTCGACTTTCTGCCGTACCACGAGGGCTATACCTTCCACTTTGACGAGCGGACTCTGTATCTGGGCGGCCTCGAACCCGACGACGCGCCTGTCCTTGCGAACTGCGGCAACCAGTATTTCGAGCCCTACCCGACGCTCGAATGCCTGCGCAACGCCTGCAAGCTGGTGCATCAACAGTGGAACGCGGCTGATCGAACGGAGCTCGAGGCGTATCGCTCCATTCGTGAGGAACTGATCCGCTGCGACCGCTGGCTGAAGAATCCGGAAGGTCCGCCGCCGTACTGCATGATGAGCACGGCAGCGCTCGAAAGCTTCGAAAATGCGGAGGGTCCGGACGAGGGGCTCGGGTTCAAGATCGCCTTTCTTTTCATCGGTATCGCGAACGTCTCCGAACGAACTTGACAACAACTCACTAAGATTGCATAATAGCACTAGGCTAAATCAAAGCCGCGAGTTCTTTAGGAGAGGAAGTCACGCGATATGAGTAAGATCATCGGAATCGACCTCGGCACCACCAATTCGGTCGTCGCGGTCATGGAGGGTGGACAGCCCGTCGTTATTCCCAATCAGGAGGGCGGCCGGACGACTCCTTCGGTAGTTGGATTCACCAAGGGCGGGGAGCGTCTCGTCGGACAGGTGGCGAAGCGCCAGGCCGTCACCAATCCCGAAAACACCGTGTACTCGATCAAGCGGTTCATGGGACGCCGCTATGACGAAGTGAGCGAAGAATCGAAGCTAGTTCCCTACAAGGTGGTTGCGGGCGACAACGGCGATGCCCGTGTCGAGATCCAGGGCAAGAAATATTCGCCGCCGGAAATTTCGGCGATGATTCTGGGCAAGCTGAAGGAAGCGGCCGAGGCGTACCTGGGCGAAAAAGTCACCAAGGCCGTCATCACGGTTCCGGCTTACTTCAACGACGCGCAACGGCAAGCCACCAAGGACGCCGGCAAGATCGCCGGCCTCGAAGTGATGCGCATCATCAACGAGCCGACGGCGGCCGCGCTGGCTTACGGGCTGGATCGCAAGAAGGACGAGACCATCGCGGTTTACGACTTCGGCGGCGGTACGTTCGACATTTCGATTCTTGAAGTGGGCGACGGCGTGGTGGAAGTCAAGTCGACCAACGGCGACACACACTTGGGCGGCGACAACATCGACCAGCGCATCATCGACTGGCTGATCACCGAATTCAAACGCGACCAGGGCATCGACGTTTCCAAAGACCAGATGGCTCTGCAGCGCCTCAAAGAAGCCGCGGAAAAAGCCAAGATCGAGCTCTCGACGCTGTTTGAGACCGAGCTCAATCTGCCGTTCCTGACGGCAGACGCAAGCGGCCCCAAGCACATGAACATCAAGCTGAC
>JAIQFJ010000403.1 GCA_020073325.1 Terriglobia bacterium
GCGTCGAACGCGGAAATAAATCCGCGCACGCCGAACTCGCCTCCGGCGATTCCCGAGATGACCTTATCCTTCAGCGCGAGCGGAGCCCCGGTGCTGCTGTATCCGGATTTGTACGACTCCATCGGGACATCCCAACGCACGCGGCCGGTGGCGCGGTCGAGCGCGACCATGTGGGCGTCGATCGTGCCGAGAAAGAGCGTATCGCCGAGAATCGCGAGCCCGCGATTCACGTGGCCGCAGCAGTGCACGACGTCGTTCACCTGCGGCCGTTTGTAGCGCCAGAAGGGACGACCGGTACGGGCATCGAGCGCCGACACGTTGCTCGGCGGCTCCGTAATGTACATCACGCCATCGACGATGAGAGGAGAAGTTTCCAGGCGGAAATTCAGATCCATCTGGAAGACCCAGGCGGGACGCAGCCTGGCGACGTTCGAAGTATCGATCTGCTTCAGCGCGGAAAAACGGTGTCCCTGAAAATTTCCGGAATAGGTCAGCCAGTTCTGCGGCTCCTTCGACGAATCCGTCAGCCGCTCATGTGTCACCTGCGCGAAGGACGTTGCGGCGGCCAGGACGATGGTGAGAGTCCTGATCATGATCCTGTCGACGACACCAGGTAGGCGATCAGATTGTCCAGTTCGGCGTCGGTAAACGTTCCGCGGAGGCCCGGCATCAGAGATTTGCCCGCGTCGATCTGAATCGTCGCCTCGCTCCGGTCGATTCCATGCAATCCTCCGCGATCGTCGCGCAGACGGATGGTGAAGGTATCTTCTGCGATCAGCACACCGGTGATCTTCGTGCCGTCGCGCATCGACGCGGTCATTCGCACATAGTCTGATGGAATATTCTTCGCCGGATCGAGCAGCGCGGCACGAAGCTGCGCCGCGGTTCGCCTTCTGCCGATGCCGGTCAGTTCGGGTCCCAACGTGCCGCCCTTGCCGCGGAGCATGTGGCAATCGAGGCACTTTCCCTTTTCACGAAACAGCTCTTCGCCCATAAAGCGATTGCCTTTCGGCGGATCGGCCCGCACTTCGGAAAAACCGCGGACGTAGCGGACCAACGCTTTCAGATCGGTGATCGAGAGTCCCTGGGTGGCGGGCATGCCGGACCCCGGGATTCCGTCGGCGATGAGTTGCATGAAGTCGCCGTCGGTCGGCGCTTTGAACAGAACAGGAGATCGAAGATCCGGAGCCGAGCCGCCCGCACCGTCCGCGCCGTGGCAGCGGCTGCACAGCGACGTGTAAATCTGTTTGGGATCGTTGCCTTTTTCGCCGGAATCGGGCGCGGTCATCACTGCCTGCGCGAACAGCACGGGCGCGACTGCGGCGAGAACCGCGGACTTCAACACTTTCGGATCGCGCGCCGCAGCCAGGCGAGCGCGCCGAGTCCTCCCGCCAGGATCGCAAGCGAGCTGGGTTCCGGCGTGGCCGAATCGGTGAAGGTGATGACTCCGGGATCGAGCATCGTGAGCGAGCCTTGCAGATTCGTCAGAACGAGCGCGCCGGTGATGTTCCCGCTACTCGAAGTGATGGTTGAAGCCGTATTGCTGAAGGTTCCGTCGGAGAACGAAACGCATGTCGAGTATCCGCCACAACTGGTGCCGCTTCCGAACAGGCCGAGAAATCCGCTGATCCCGCTGGATACTCCGGCGGCGCTGAGCTCAACAGAGTAAGGCGTCGAGAATCCGGTTTGAGAAAAGGAGAAATCGATTTCGAGGGGTCCGTTGTTGCAGGTCGCAAAGCAATCGCCCGTGAACAGGACGTCAAGCGTCCCGGGGCCGGTGCCTTTGAGCGCAAAGCCGTATTCGAACGACCCGTCGTCGATATAGAAAGATCCTGTGCTGGTATCCGTAGTTGTCGCGAAATTGACCACCTTGCAATCCACGAACGTGTTCGGCGCGCTGGTGATGGAGAGACTGAAGATCGACCCGCCGAGCATCGGCCCAACCATCGTGACCCCGATCATTGCGAGGAGCGTACCTATGTAGAGCGCGATGAGCGTAGCTTTCTTGCGCGGCACCTGAATCTCCTTAAAGGATTCGAGTTTAGCATAGCGTCGTATACTGGCGGCTGTGCTGGAGCGCCCCGCCGTGGCCGCCGTCTACGATGTCGTCGCGTTGAGTCGCGATCGCGTGCTGATGCGGAGTTCGACGGAATCGAAAATCGTGCACCAGCCCTTCTGGGGCGCGGTCCTGCCGGTCGCCGATGGAACAAGCACCGCGGACGAAATTGTCGATCAACTGGAAGCCACGGTTCCGCTGGCCCACACGTATTACGCGCTGATGTGCCTGGAGCGCGAGAAGATTTTGGTGGAGGCTCCCGCCGCGCAAGACCCCGCAGAACTCCACAGTGTCGTGATGACGGGAGATTATCTGGATCCCGCGCTCGCCGAATTGGCCCGATGCGCGACGGACGATCGCCCGTTCATCCCCATCCGGATTTCGGGCGATTCGATTTGGCTTGGACCTGTCATTCGATCCGGCGGAGGCGAAGTCTGGGCCGCTCTGCTCCATCGCTTGCGCCGCAACCTTTACGACGTATCGAAGCGGGTCTTCTTTCCTCCGTCGGAAGGAGCCCTGAAGACGGCTGGCTGCTGGATCCCGAGAATCGTCGAATGCGGGCAGCCCGCCCTTTGGACGGGTATGGCTGGAGACTCGACGCCTCGAATCCACTCCTTTCTTCCTTCGATGAACGCAACCGTGCGAGAGCGCCTGGAGAACGCGATGAGTCCGATTACAGGGCTGGTGCCGGTCGTCGAGCGACTCACGCAGGATCCTGTCTTCGTCTATCAGGCTCTGGAATTTCATCCGGCCAGCGCGACGGCAGGCAAAGGACTCGACGAAGAATCGGCGCTGCTGAGTTGTGTGGCTGAAGTGGCCGAGCGTCAGTCGATGATGTGGACCGGTCGCGAACCGGTGCGCCGCGCGGCGTATCGTGACGTGGCCGAAGACGCGATGCATCCATCGGCATTGGCGCACTGGAGCCTTCGCCAGCGCGCGTCCGCAGGCATACAAGAATTGCCTCCGAATCGCGAGATCGATTGGGTGGAGGCGCACGCGCTCGGAGAAAATCGCGTACGTTATCTGCCCGCCGCGCTTTGCTTCCACGGGCATCCGGACGCCCCGCTGATGGGTCTCTCGGCGGACTCGAATGGATGCGCCGCCGGACCAAGCTGGGAAGAAGCAGTCACGCGAGGATTTCTCGAACTCGTGGAGCGCGACGCGTTCGCCATCTGGTGGTACAACCGGATCCCGCGGAGCGCGTTTCCGCAACAGGAAGTCGACGCCGTGCCGGCTGCGTGCCGGATCCGCGATCATTTGCGACAGATTGGTGGAGCCCTGACGATTCTCGATGTCACGACGGATCTCGGCATTCCGGTGGCCGTTGCGATCACGACCGGCCCGGATGGAATCCCGCGCGATATCGGATTCGGCGCGGCGTTCGATCGCGCGACGGCGATCCATCGCGCCGCGCTCGAGGCGGGACAGTTAATCGCCACTCCGCAGCGGAGGGTCTGGGAATGGCTGCGCACGGCGTTTCAGCTCGACCCGGCTTACCTGCGCGCGCTTCCGCCGTCTCCGCAGGCCGAGCCGCGGTTCCACACGGTGCTGGAAGCGGCGGCGGAGTTAGAGATTCTTGTGGTGGATCTTACACGCAAGGACATCGGGATTCCCGTCGCTCGCGTCGTATCTCCCACGCTGCGTCCGCCCTGGGCGAGGCTCGGGACCGGACGCCTCTACGACGTTCCGGTGCGCTGCGGGTGGCTTGCCCGGCCGCGCACGGAGGACGAACTGAATCCCATTCCTTTCATTCTCTGAGTCCTCATCCCAGCCGCGCGACGATCGAGGCGAAACGCGGGTCGTTTCTCAGCGGATTCAGCCGCTGGTCCACTCGATAGAACATCAGCGCGGGCGCGCGCTCCCGCACCGCAGTTTCGAGACAGGCGAACGCGTCATCCAGATCGCCCAGCGCGGCGAGCACGTAGCAGGGTTCCATCGGCGACACGTAGCGCCCTGGTGCAATTTCAGCCAGCCGGTCGACCATGCGCTGCGCTCTGGCGCGGTCGCCCAAGGCCGCATAACACACACCGAGCTGCGCCATTTCGGGAATACTCTCGAGCGAAGCCATTTCGCGAACCGCTTCCGCGGCCAGCGTCCATTCGCCGAGCTCCGCGTGCGCCATGCTGAGAAAGTATCCGATTCTTCGATAGGTCGGATCGATGCGCGCCACTTGTCCGCACAGGGCGACCGCTTCTTTCGGCCGTCCGTCCAAGACACGAAGCCATGCCAGGTTGTGCTGGATCGGAAGCGACATCGGATCCAGGCTCTCGGCCTCGCGCAGTTTCTTTTCCGCCTCCGCGAAGCGCCCAAGTTGCATCAGGATGACGGCATACCAACTGCGCGCCACCACATTGCTGGGCGCAAGCTTGATCGCGGCCTGAAGCTGGCGTTCCGCCTCCGCCGGATTCCAATCGTGGAAAAATGCGACGAAGCCCAGCGTGACCAGTGCGTCGGCCTGGGTCGGATCGAGCCCGATCGCGGTCTGCGCGGCGCGCGCGGCGGCGGGAAGCGATTCGCGAGGCGAGTCCCAACCGTACACGGCCAGCAAAGTCTTGGACGTGGACAATCCGGAATGCGCGGCCGCCATTTGAGGATCGATCGAGATGGCCCGCTCGAAAACCTCACAGGCCTTGCGGATCTCGCCTTCGCTTCGCTGGCGCAGATGCTGCAGGCCGAGCAGGAACAATCCGTAGGCCTCGAGATTATTGTGCGCGCGCGGCTGGCCTTCGGTTTCCAATTGCAGGTGCAACGCGTTGCCGATCGATTTGAAAATTTCGTCCTGCACGCTGAACAAGTCCTTGGTCTCGCGATGATAGACCTGCGACCAGATGGCCGAAGCATCGGTCGTATTGATGAGTTCGATACTGATGCGGAGCCGAGAGGCGGAACGCCGCACCGAACCGCACACCAGGCGCGCCGCGCTCAATCGCGCCCCCACGGCGATGGGATCCACGCTGGGTCCGCGAAACTGAAAACTGGACGTGCGGCTGATGACACGCAGCGATTTCACCCGGCTCAGCTCGCTGATCAATTCTTCGCTCAACCCTTCGCTGAAATAGTCGCTTTCCTCGTCGCCTTCGCGGCATGTAAAAGGAAGCACCGCCACCGACAACTTGGAAACCAGCGACGCCTGGCTGCCGCTATCGGCGCGCGGCTTGTCGTACAGCGTTTTGGTGGATTCGTCTTCCGCGCTTCCCGCGAACGCCGCGGGAGAGAATTGCAGCCGTCGCAGCCGGTCCACCACAGCTTTCATCGAGGCCGGACGGGCCGAGATATTTTTCGCCAGGACCTCGGAAATCAACTGGTCCACTCCAGGACCCGCGGTGGACCGGAACGCGGAGACCGGCGCGGGATTTGTGCTGAGAATCGCGTTGCCGATCGAGCGATCTCCCTCCGTCTGGAACGGCGCCCTGCCGGCGAGCATCATGTACAGCACGACGCCCAGTCCCCAGATGTCGGTCCGCGCATCCACCGGTTCCCCGAGCCATTGTTCGGGAGCCATGAACGCCGGCGTCCCCACCACCGCGCCCGCCAGTGTCAGCGATTCATTCGACCGGCTCTGGGCGAGCCCGAAATCGGCGATCTTCACCATGCCCGATTCGGTCAGCAGAATGTTGGCCGGTTTTACGTCGCGATGGACGATGCCGTGGCGATGCGCTTCGCCGAGGCCTTCCGCAATCTGAATGGCGACCTCCATCGCCTCCGCGACGGAAAAACTGTGGACGCGAAGCCGCTCCGCCAGCGAGCCGCCGGCCGCGAAGTTCATCGCCAGGTAGAGGCGACCCTCCAGTTCGAGGACTTCGTAGAGCGTGCAGATGTGCGGATGATCCAGCGCGGCGATCGCGCGCGCCTCGCGCAGGAAGCGCTCGCGGTGGCGGTCGTTGGGGAACGCGACATCGAGCAGCGTTTTCAGCGCAACGATGCGGCCGAGGCGCAAATCTTCGGCCTTATAGACCACTGCCATGCCGCCTTCGCCGAGGCGGCCGAGAATCCGATAGT
>JAIQFJ010000404.1 GCA_020073325.1 Terriglobia bacterium
CCAGTTGGCACTGATTGCGGTCGCCAGACGGATGCTGGTGGTGCTGAATGATATGCTGCGGTCGGGTCGAGATTGGCAGGAACGCATGATTTTCGCTTGACTCTTTACACAGTCGCTTTGGTCGCGGTTCATTCAAAGTGATTCATGGCGCGGGGCGAGTTTTCACACAGTGTCAGTGCAGCGATAGGGCGCTTTCGGCTAACAGGTGTTCGACTTTGGCGGTGATTTCTTCTTTCGCCAGGGCGTACAACTCGCCGGACGCTTTGCTGGGGAATCCCGTGTTGACTTCACGGACGCGGGCGACGCGGCCGATCAACAAGGTCGTCGGCCAGGCGTCCCAATTTTTCGTTTGCGGGAGTTTTTCCGCGGCTTGCGAGCTGTCGCCGGCGAGCAAGACGGTGTAGTCGATTCCGTAGCGCGCGATGAAGGAATGCAGGCGCGTGGGGTTCTTTAGCTGATCGCCTTCTTCAAACGACAGCGTGACGATCTCCAGACCCTGCGCGCGATATTTCTTGTACAGCTCGACCAGGAAGGGAGCCTCGTCGTGGCAGTTCGGGCACCAGCTTCCGCTGATGTTGATCAGTACGACTTTTCCGGTGAATCGTGGATCGTTGTCGGCGACCATCCTGCCGTTGAGATCGGCGAAGCGGAAATGGAATGGCTCGGAGGCATCCTTGACGCCGGTGTGTTGCGTGGGATCGGAGGGCTGCGGGAGTCCTTTGGCTTTGGCGACGTCGGCGCGATAGCCGGTGGCCGAGTCCTTGCCGTTCTCGATCAGTTTCAGAGTGCCGTCGGGTTGCGGAGTGACTTCGACGTAATCGGGACGCTGGCCGGAGAAATGACTCAGGATAAATTTGGCGCCGTCGTACCAGCCGCTGAGCGTGCCGGTGTCGCCATCGACGCGAAGAATGGTGGCGGCGATTTCCCCGCCCTGCTGCTTCACCACGAAATGCCAGGCGGATTCGCCCTTGCTGCTTTTGACATTTTCGAGAATCCAGAGTCCGCCGATCCAGGGAGGATTCGCGCCGACCGGCTTCATCCAGGTGCGGGTCGCGTGAAAATGCATCGGCTTGCTGCGCGCGCGACTGTAGGTGCCGTCGATGGCGTCTTTATCGACCTTCGCTTCGAGCGTCGCGGCGAAGTATTCCCACCGGAGATTCAGAGTGGCCGCGGAGAGCTGGCCCGATGTGGAGGTGAAGCGTTCATCGCCATTGAAAAACGTCCCGTTGATGTTCGCGCCCGTGCCGGCGAGGTCGAAGCGAAACGGAATTTCCTGGCTGCCGGTGTTCAGCGTGCCGTGCCACGTGCCGTCGAGAGACTGCGCGGCTAGTGCAGTCGCGAAGAATGCGATCAGTCCGGGGATGCGCATCGGATGCTCTCCTTGTCGATCGATTATAGCCTCAATCTTCCGAAATGGATGCCGGCCGGGGAGCGGCGGATTCAGGGATAATCGGGCCATGCAATTCCAACAACTCGGCAACACGGGCGTTTTCGTTTCGAGGCTGTGCCTGGGCGCGATGACGTTTGGCGGCAAAGGAACCATGTTCGACGCGATCGGCGCGCTGGGGCAGAAGGAAACGGACGAGCTGGTCGGGCAGTCGCTCGACGGAGGAATTAATTTTATCGACACCGCGAATATTTACGCCGCGGGTGAGTCGGAGATGCTGGTGGGCAAGGCGCTGGGAGCGCGGCGCAAGGATGTAGTGATCGCGACCAAGGTTTTCGGGCGCATGGGGCCCGGACCGAACGAGGTCGGGTTGTCGAGGCTGCATATCATGCAGTCGGCCGAGGCGAGCCTGAAAAGGCTGGGGACGGATTACATCGACCTGTATCAGATTCACGGGTTCGATCCGCTGACGCCGCTGGAGGAGACGCTAGGGGCGTTGAGCGATCTGGTGCGGCAGGGGAAGGTGCTGTATATAGGATGCTCGAATCTGGCGGCGTGGCAGATCATGAAGTCGCTGGGGATTTCGGAGGCGCGGGGGCTGGAAAAATTCGTGACGCTGCAGGCGTATTATTCGATCGCCGGGCGCGAGTTGGAGCGCGAGCTGGTTCCGCTGATCGAGGATCAGAAACTGGGGCTGCTGCCGTGGAGTCCGCTGGCGGGCGGATTTCTATCGGGGAAATTCACGCGTGCGGGCAGCGCGGATCAGGACGCGCGCCGGACGAAATTCAATTTTCCGCCGGTGGATCTGGAAAAGGGCTACGACATTGTCGAGGCGATGCAGAAGGTGGCGAACCGGCACGGCGCGTCGGTTCCGCAGATCGCGCTGGCATGGCTGCTGCATCAGCCGGCGGTGACCAGCGTGATTATCGGCGCGAAGAAGGCGTCGCAGTTGAAGGATAATCTCGGCGCGATCGAGGTGAAGCTGCCGGCCGACGATCTTGCGGAGTTGAACAAAGTGAGCGCACTGCGGCCGGAGTATCCCGGATGGATGCTGAATTTGCCGTCGACGCGGAAGCCGGGGGAGAAGCGCGATTGGTCGCAGGTGGCGAAGCAGTCGTGAGCGAAGGCTGCGGAGCGCGAGTCTTTCGCACAGACTCGTCATGGCGCGAGGGCTCGGGATTACGCGCAACGTAATGCCTCGCCAGCACTGGCGCGGGTTTTCGCACAGAGCCGTGATGGCGAGGTACGGCTCGCTCAGGCGCAACGTCGTACCCTCCCAGGGCGGCCTGACCGGCGCGGACCGGTCGCGCGTTTTCGCACAGAGCCGTGATGACGAGGTGCGGCTCGCTCAGGCTCGACGTGATGCTCTCCCAGGGCGGCCTGACCCCGCCATCACGAGTCTGTGTGAAAACTGAACGTTCGCCGCTTCCTGCGGTCGCGGTTCATTGCCGACATCCCGCTGAATCAGCCGTTTAAGGAACCGCGACCGCAGGAAGCGGCCGATGCCGATCATTTTCACACAGACTCTCACTGGCGGGGACCGGTCGTGCGTTTTCGCACAGAGCCGTGATGGCGGGGTAGGGCCGCCGTGCGAGGCACCAATTTTTCTCAAGATGCGGGGCTCGCGGCCGTTAAGGCATTTAGAGGGACCGTGACGAGCAACGAGACGTGGCGCGCAGTCGAGGGTTTGCTTCCACCAGGCGGTCGGCTGCGCCTGAAGCCGCTGGAGCACAAGGCGGCGGGAGCCTCCTTTGTCGAATTCGCGCGCGCGGCGCTCGAGGGCGACGTGGCGGCGGGGAAGATGGGGGCGCTGTCGGTGGCGTTGCTCGAATCCGACGCCGTGTTGCGGGCGCTCTCGGAGCCTTCCTTGTCGTCGCTCGAAGAGGCTGCGGCGCTGGCGCGCGCGGCGGTGCGGCTGGATGAACGGATCGACGCGCGGCTGTTGACGTCGCTGACGGCGGCGTCGGTCGACTGGCCGCGCGATGTCCCCATGGCGCGCGCCGGCCGCGCGCTCGAAATGATCGATCTGATTTCCGATTGCCGGCGCCTGGTGATGCCGCTCATCAAGTTCACGAAAATTCCCGATCCGAAGATCCGCTCGAAGGCAGTGAAGCTGATCGCGCGGGCGAGCCAGAACGGCGGGTGGGTGGAATCGGTGCTGAGCGATCCCGATCCTCGCGTGCGCAGTAACCTGATCGAAGGGCTGGTGCGGCAGATGGGGCGAGGCGCGGAGCAACTGCTGCGGCGCGCGGCGCGTGACGCGCATCATCGCGTCTCGACCACTTCTCTGCTGGCGCTGGCGCAGTTCGGCGACGAGCCGGCGCGCGAAGAATTGCAGAAACTCGCGGCCGATCCGCGCGAGATGCATCGGCGGGCGGCGGAGTGGGCGCTGGGAAAGCTCGCCGAAGCGGCCGCGCCCTCCTATAAATCCCCTGCAATTGAAGCCGCGGCGAATGAATCCGCAAAGTCAAATCCCCTAGATTGATCCACGGCGTACTCTGAGAGCATGGAAAATCTCTCAGGAAAAGTCGCTCTCGTGACCGGCGCAACCCGTGGAATCGGACGGGCCATCGCCGGGATGTTGTTACAGGAAGGCTGCTCGGTGGTCATTTGCGGGCGGCGCCAGGACGCCGTGGATGCCGCAGTCGCGGAATTGGGCGCGGAAACCCACGGTAAAGTCAAAGGCAAAGCTGCCGATGTTAGGAAGAACGAGGATGTAGTCGAGCTGTTCCGCTTCGTGGACCGGGAGTTCGGCGGATTGGATGTACTCGTGAATAACGCGGGCGTAGGCGTGTTTAAGCCCATTTCGGAACTGGCCGTACAGGATTGGCTGTATGTGGTTGAAACAAATCTGCACGGTGTGTTCTATGCGACGCGTGAAGCTCTATTCAGATTTGGAACCCGCGGTGCCGGCTTCATCGTCAATATAAGTAGCCTGGCGGGGAAGAATCCTTTTGCGAGCGGGGCCGCCTACAACGCTTCCAAGTTTGCTCTGACCGGTTTCAGTGAGGCTGTCATGCTGGACACCAGAAACGATAACGTCCGCGTGAGCTATATCATGCCGGGAAGCGTGGCCACCGGGTTCGGCGGGCAGGAGGCCGATGGTTCAAATTGGAAAATCTGGCCCGAAGACATCGCCGAAACTGTACGGTGCGTGCTGCGAATGCCCGCAAGAACGTTAATCAGCCGCGTAGAAATTCGGCCATCCCGTCCGAAAAGATAGATGTTGCAGGAGAATCCGGCAGCGGACAGGAGCATCTAAAAAAGTGGCAATTGGGTTGCCTGAGAGTTTGTGGAAGGGAGCTGGAAGGCAGCCAGTTCCCAGGCCGGTTTTCAGGCCGGCCGTGAGAAAGGCGGTAGACAAAATGGTACGGCTAAACATTCCGTTGGATCCTGGAAAAACTGGACGCGAAGCGATGTCGCTGGAGGCGAACCTTCGCCGGATGATCATCGGACAGGATGAGGCGATCGAGCAGATCGTCAACATCTATCAAATGCACCTGACGGGAATGAGCGCGCCGGGGCGGCCTATCGGAAATTTCCTATTCCTGGGCCCGACCGGTTCCGGCAAGACTCGCATTGTGGAAGCTACCGCCGAGGCGCTCCTGAAGAATCCGCGCTCTGTGATCAAAATCGATTGCGCGGAATTTCAGCATAGTCATGAGATTGCGAAGCTGATCGGCTCGCCTCCGGGATACCTGGGACATCGCGAAACGCATCCGCTGCTGTCGCAGGAAGTGCTGAATCAGTACCACACGGAAACGATGAAGCTGAGCTTCGTGCTGTTCGACGAAATCGAAAAAGCTTCGGACGCGTTGTGGAACCTGCTGCTCGGCATACTGGACAAAGCGACGCTGACGCTGGGCGACAATCGCAAGGTGGATTTTTCGCGGGCCATGATTTTCATGACCAGCAATCTGGGCGCGTCGGAGATGAGCAACATCATGGCTCCGAAGCTGGGCTTCAACGTCCAGGAGATCCGCCACAATACGGCTACCGGCGTCATGGACGAAAAAACTACCGGTAAGCTCAACCGGAGCGGCGTAGAAGCTGCCCGGAAGAAGTTCACGCCGGAGTTCATGAACCGGCTGGACAAGATCGTGGTGTTCCAGCCGCTGGGCACGGAGCAGTTGAAGCGGATTCTGGAAATCGAATTAAATCTTGTTCAGCAACGCATCTTCAACACGACGACGGACCGCGCGTTCGTGTTCACGCTGAGCGATTCGAGCAAGAATTTCCTGCTGGAAGAAGGCACGGACATGAAGTACGGCGCGCGCCACCTGAAGCGCGCGATCGAGCGGCTGCTGGTTCAGCCGATGTCGAACCTGATCGCGACGGACCAGGTCCGCGGCGGCGATTGGATCCGCGTGGACTTCGACGACAGCGCGAAGGCGCTGAAGTTCGCCAAGGAAGCGGAAGGGCTGCCGATCCAGGATATGGCCCGGCTGGTGGACACTTCGGTGACGCTCCCGGCGATGGCCGCGGCGAGCGGGATTTCGGCGGAACCGGCGCGGACGGTGTCGGCGCGGAGTTCGAAGAGAAGCTAGTTCATTCGGAAATTTGGGAGTCAGAATGGTCTTCGGGCCGTTCTGGCTCCTTTTTGTTTTTAACCCCGCCCTGACGGGCGCGGCTGCTCGTTTCGAACCCCGCCCTGACGAGTCTGT
>JAIQFJ010000405.1 GCA_020073325.1 Terriglobia bacterium
TTTCATCAAACTCGGAGATGGTCTGAGACCGTTTTCCAGGAGAGGTGGGCCGAAACTTCTTAATTGCCATTTCTCAACTCCATCAATACAGCGGCTGCTCGACCGGCGGCAAGCAGGGACTCATCGAAGCGCAGCGCTACCCCGCGGATTTCGACGGCATCGTCGCCGGCGACGCCGCGAATTTCTGGACGCGCCAGATGGCCAGCGAAGTCTGGAACGGCGTCGTGACAAGTTCTCCTGAAGCCAACCTTTCTGAAGAAAAACTCAAGCTGATTCAAGACGCCGTCATGGAGACCTGCGACGGCCTCGACGGCGCCAAAGACGGCATCATCAGCGATCCCACCCGCTGCCACTTCGATCCGAAAAAGCTGCTGTGCAAAGGCGCCGACGGTCCGGCATGCCTGACCGCGGCGCAAGTCGGCGCGGTTGAGAAGATCTACGGCGGCATCGTGAATCCCAAGACGGGCGAAAAACTCTATCCCGGTCTCTACCCCGGCGGCGAACTCGGCTGGGGCAAGGCTGGCGGCATGATGGTGATCGATCGCAAGGATACTTCGGGCGTCAGTTCCAACGACTTCTTCGCCTACACGCTCTTCCACGATCCCAAGTGGCAGTTCCGCACCTTCGACTTCGACAAAGACCTGAAGCGCGCTGAAGACACCTTCGGCTCAATCACCAACGGCACCGACGCGAACCTCGCCGAGTTCCGCAGGCTCGGCCATAAGCTGATCTATTACCACGGCGCCGCCGACCCGCTGATTCCAGCGCAAAATGGCATAAATTACTACGAAAACGTGCTTAAAAACGACAAAACCGCGAATTCTTACTACCGCGTGTTCCTGGTCCCCGGTCTCTATCACTGCTCGGGCGGACCCGGCGTGACCGCGTTCGGCGGATCGGTGCCTTCACCTGTCGTCGATGCCGATCACGACATGGTCAGCGCCGCCGTCCAGTGGGTGGAGCAGAAAAAAGCACCCGAAAAAATCATCGGGACGAAGTTTGTCGACAATAAACCAGCCGGCACGATTCAGCTTCAGCGTCCGCTGTGCGCCTATCCGCTGGTGGCGCGATATAAAGGATCCGGCGACATGAACGACGCCGCCAATTTCACTTGCGCGAAGTAATCCGCAAACGCCTGGAGGTTCGCGGAACAGTCCAGGGCGTAGGCTTCCGGCCCTTCGTCTATCGGCTGGCAACGTCGCTCTCGCTTGCAGGCTACGTGCTGAACGAATCGGGCGGCGTGACCATCGAAATTGAAGGTGCGGAGATCGCGATCACGTCTTTCGTAAGAAGACTGCGCAGCGAAGCCCCGCCCCTTGCCTCGATCGAGACGCTCGATGTGCACGACCTCGCCTCGTGCGGCGAACGCGAGTTCGCGATCCATCACAGCGTCGCCGACGAATCGAAGTTCGCGATGGTCCCGCCCGATATCGCGACCTGCGATGAGTGCGGCGTGGACTATCACGACCCGGCGAATCGGCGCTATCTTTATCCGTTCACCAACTGCACCAACTGCGGTCCGCGCTACACCATCATTCAGGACATTCCCTACGATCGTCCGAAGACCACCATGTCGGTCTTCCCAATGTGTTCCCAGTGTCAGGCCGAATACGACGATCCCGGGAATCGCCGCTTCCATGCGCAGCCGAACGCATGTCCGGTGTGTGGACCGTCGCTGGTGCTAAGCGCGGCTGCAGGCGGGCCAGCCGCGGGCGTAAGCCCGGGGTCGACTCTCGCCCAAGTCCGCCAACTCCTCAAATCCGGAAAAATCGTCGCGATCAAAGGACTCGGCGGATTCCACCTCGCCTGCGACGCCGAAAACGACGCGGCCGTCCGCCTGCTCCGCGGACGAAAGCGCCGCAGCGACAAAGCCTTCGCGTTGATGATTCGCGACCTGGCCGTCGTCGAACAATTCGCCATCGTCACCGGCGCCGACAAAGCCGCGCTCACCAATCCGCGCAGGCCGATCGTCCTCATGCCCCGCCGTGAAGGGACCACCATCAGCGACGCCGTCGCGCCCGGCAATCGCAACATCGGCGTCATGCTTCCCTATACGCCGCTGCACGACCTGCTGTTCGAAGACGGCATCCGCGCGCTTGTCATGACCAGCGGAAATCTCAGCGAAGAACCCATCGTCAGCCGTAACGAAGACGCGGGCAAGCTGGCCGGCCTTGCCGATCATTTTCTGCTGCATAATCGCGACATCCAGACGCGCGTCGACGATTCGGTAGTCCGCTGCTTCGAGGATCGCCCGCGCATGATCCGCCGATCACGCGGCTACGCGCCGGAGCCGATCGAACTTGGTCACGATGCCGCAGAAGTGCTCGCCACCGGAGGCGAGTTGAAAAATACGTTCTGCCTGACGAAGGGCGCCTACGCGATCCTCAGCCAGCACATCGGCGACCTGGAAAATCTGGAAACGCTGGAATTTTTCGAGGAAACCCTCGGTCACATGAAGCGCTTCTTCCGCGTCGAGCCGCGCGCCGTCGCCTACGACCTGCATCCCGGCTACCTCAGCACGAAATTCGCCCTGAAAATGGATCTGCCGAAAATCGGCGTCCAGCATCACCACGCCCACATCGCGAGTTGCATGGCCGAAAATCACGTGCGCGAAAAAGTGCTCGGCGTCGCCTTTGACGGCACCGGCTACGGCACCGACGGAAAAATCTGGGGCGGCGAGTTTCTCCTCGCCGACTACAAAAACTTCGACCGTATCGCGCACTTCAAATACGTTCCGATGGCCGGAGGCGACGCAGCCGTGCGCGAGCCGTGGCGGATCGCGCTCGGCTATCTGCGCGAAGCCTTCGGCTCGACGCTGCCGGATCTGCCGATGCTCGCGCGCGTCGACGAAAAGAAGATCCGCTTCGTCCAGACGGCGACCGAAAAGCGCATCAATACAGTGGACACATCCTCCTGCGGCCGCCTGTTCGACGCCGTCAGCGCGATCTGCGATGTGCGTCTGGAAGCGAACTACGAAGGCCAAGCCGCGATCGAACTTGAAAATCGAGCCGCTGCCGGCATCGACGACGCCTATGCGCTCGAACTGGAAGCCGGCGAGATCGACACGCGCCCGCTGATCCGGGCCATCGCCGGCGACTTGCTGCGCGGCGCCGAGGTCGCTCTCATTTCCGCGAAATTCCACAACGCCGTCGCCCGGGTGATCGTCGAGGTTGCCCGATCCGCCGGCCTGAAGCGCGTCGCGCTCAGCGGCGGCACGTTTCAGAATTTCTATCTGCTGACCCGAAGCGTCGCGTTGTTGCGACAAGCCGGATTCGAGGTCCTGCTGCACTCGACCGTTCCCGCCAATGACGGCGGCCTCTCACTGGGTCAGGCCGTGATCGCCGGCGAAAAATTGAAATGACGTGTCGCCGGCCCGAGTGCGTGGGTAGTGCGCTAAATCTGTGTCCTTAGGACTACTTCGTGGCGTGCGTGGAAATATAGGTATTCACAAGCCATGCGATTATTCCGCCGATGATGACGATCAAGCCTCCGACGACGCTGACCGTGACCTTGAAGGCGTGCACGTCCTTGCCGATTGCCTCAAGTTTTTCGCCATGGGATTTAGATTGATCTTTGAGGGACGCTACAGCTTCGGTCAATCGCCCCATGCTTTCCTGCATCCTCATGACTATTTCTAAAGTGTAGGAAAAGTCGCCAGAAGGCAGACTGGCAGGAGATGCTACGGAATACTCCTCTGGCGTTACGGAGGCTCGTTTAGATGGCTTTTCGCCAGCCATCTAACTCTTCTCCGATTTCGCGACGAGCCATTCCCATAGATCCGGCTGCGATCGCCCAGAATATCCGCGCACTGAAAGAACAAGGTGGGTCGCCGTTTCACGCAAACCAAGAGAGGTTGAAAGTTCACGAGCCGTGGTTAAATCGGAATCGACCATCCACTTGCCAGATTCCAATTTGTACCTGCTCCCCTCCCGTGTCTTCGCCTCTACGGCGGCATCCACGGTTACAGCGGAATCCTTCAGCGCGATCACGGCGAAAAGAGCCATCTGCACTTAATATCACACAACCGCAGCATCGCAGGGGATCAGTTGTCCACCCTAGGCAGCCTCTAAAAGTTCGCGGCACGCTCCAAACGTGATCGGCGATCCCCCCGCCATCGCCGGGGTTACGCGAAGCGACTTGTGAACGCGGTAGAAGTTGTAGAACGCGAACCAGCACGCGACGGCCGCCCAGTGGTCCTCCCACTTTTTTGCTGAAAGCATTCGTTAGGCGGGTGAATCGGCAGATACATGTTCGTAGGCTAAGGTTGGACCGCTCGACAATCGAAGTGCAGTTGCGTTCCAGGTCAGGGCGTCCCATCACTGGGACCCATGATGCGCTCGCGCTTCTCACCGGCGAGCACCAGCCGCTTCAGGACCGGATTCATGATCCCCTGGCGGCCCACTCTCGCGAGGCCGACACCAAGAGGGACACAGATTTAGCGCACTACCAGTGCGTGGGCCATAACAGCGGATGTAGAATAAATAGTTACACCCCGCTTTAGGAAGAGAACAACCCGTGAATCGCACCAATGTTGGTGATCCGAACTATTTTCACAAGGTCGTCGATTGCCAGTGGGCGTGTCCCGCCCATACCAATGTTCCTGAATATATAAGAATGATCGCGCAGGGGCGTTTCACCGACGCCTACATGCTCAACCGCGAATCCAACGTATTTCCCGGGATTCTCGGCCGCACCTGCGACCGTCCCTGCGAGCCCGCCTGCCGGCGCGGACGCCTCGACGGCAAGCCCGTCGCCATCTGCCGGCTGAAACGTGTCGCGGCCGATCATCGCGGCGAAATCGGCGACCGCCTGCCGAAAATTCCCGCAAAGAAAAACGGCAAACGCGTAGCGCTGGTAGGCGCCGGACCTGCGTCGCTCACTGTAGCGAACGACCTGATGCCGCTCGGCTACGAGGTCGTCATTTACGAGCAGAACGCCAAGCCCGGCGGCCTGATGCGCACGAACATCCCGTCGTTCCGCCTGCCGGCCCACGTGCTCGACGACGAGTGCCAGACGATTCTCGATTTCGGCGTCGACATCCGCTACAACACGCCGGTCTCGAGCATGAAGGCGCTGCTCGCCGAAGGTTACGATGCGATCTTCATCGGCAGCGGCGCTCCTCGCGGCAAGGAACTCGAACTGCCCGGCCGCCACGACACCGACCGCATCCACATCGGCATCGACTGGCTGGAGTCGATCGCCTTCGGCCACATCGATAAGGTCGGCGAAAAGGTCCTGATCATCGGCGTCGGCAACACGGCGATGGATTGCTGCCGGTCGTCGCGCCGGCTGGGCGCAAACGATATTAAAGTGATGGCGCGCCGCCCGCGCGGCTATTTCAAGGCTTCTCCCTGGGAACTCGAAGACGCCGAAGAAGAGGGCGTCGAGATCCTGATCAATCACGCGCCCAAGCGCTTCGTGCTCGAGAACGGAAAGCTCACCGGCATGGAGTTCGAGCGCCTGGAATGGGACGCCAAGGCGAAAACTTCCAAGGTGATCGACACTGTGTTCCTGCCTGCCGACGACGTGATTCTCGCGATCGGCCAGGAAAATGCCTTCCCCTGGTTCGAGCGCGACCTCGGCGCGGAGTTCGATAAATGGGACGCTCCCGTGGTCGACGAAAAAACGTTCATGTCCACGCGGCCCGGCGTTTTCTTCGGCGGCGACGCGGCGTTCGGCCCGAAAAACATCATCTGGGCCGTCGAGCACGGCCACCAGGCCGCGATTTCGATCTACAACTACTGCGAAAAAATCGACGTCACCGAGCGCCCGCCCTACGGAATGAACCTCGCCAGCCAAAAGATGGGGCTCATGGAGTGGAGCTATCACAACGACTACAATCCCGCGCCTCGCCAGAAAATGATTCACGTCGATCTGGCGAAGCGCTTCAAGGAATTGAGCATCGAAGTCGAACTCGGCTTCAACCCGGAGCAGACCGCGAAAGAAGTGCAGCGCTGCCTCAATTGCGACGTCGAAACGGTGTTCACCGCCGAAAAATGCATCGAATGCGACGCCTGCGTCGACATCTGTCCG
>JAIQFJ010000013.1 GCA_020073325.1 Terriglobia bacterium
CGAGCCGCTCACTGCGCAGATCGAGCGTGCCCTTGTACCCGACGCTCCATCCTCCGCCGCGCTTCGGCAGCAGGTCCCAGCGATGCACATCGTCCACACGCAGCGTCCCCGCGACATCCAGCTTCGACGGCGGACCGTTCAACTGCGCATCCAGCGCGACCATGCCATGCAGCCCGAAGCCGTGCTGGTCGAACAGGCGGGCGACTTCCTCGATCGCGCTCGGCTCCAGTTCCACGCGCATGTCGAGCCCTTGCCGGTCCCATTTCCCGCGCACGAAAAAATGTCCGAAGGTTTGCTGCGGCTGATCGGTACGCGAGGGCGCGCCCGAAAATCGAAGATTTACGACGCCCTCGCTCGACGGGGAAACGTCCAGGTCCGCGTCGTTGAAATAGAAAACGGACTTGGTGTCGCCGAACTTGAAATTCACGCGGCCGCCGCGCATGTTGATCGCGGTCATTCCCGCCGCCTGCGTCGCGCCCAGCAGAAACTGGAAATTCCACGGACCCGCGTCCGTCTTGACCAGGTTGATGTTCGCGTCGTCGGCCAGGCGCAGGCTGGAAAATTCGAGCTTGCGCGAAAGCAACCCGAGCAGCCGCAGGCGCGCTTCGAGCGACCGCACATAAATGAACGGCTCGATTCCGGCGCGCGGGTCTTCGTGCACCGTGACGTCCTCCACCGTGAAGCCCGGGCCGGTGAACAGGTTGATGTAGACCTTGCCGACTTCGACTCGCCGTCCGAGCCCCCGCTCGATGGCGCGCTCGATGCGCGGACGCATGAAATCGACGTCGACGTGCGGCGCCGCAAAGCCCAGCGCAACGATCAGCGCAACCACGATGAAGATCAGGCGCTTCATTGAACCAATGCCCGATAGGCCGCGGGATCGTCGATGTCGGCCAGGATCCCCGCGTCGTCGACATCGACGTAAACGACGCGGTCCGCATTGCGATTCACCACGACGCGCGTCTGCTCCGTCGCGCCGAGCGCCAGAAAATCGGCGATCAGCGCCGGCGGCACACACACCGGGTGCCCGCGCCGGCCGCCAAATCGCGGAATCACGATCGCGTCGCGCCGTTCTTTGAAAATCGCGAGCAGGCGCTCGATGGTGTCTTCGGAAACGCTGGGAGAATCGACCGGCGTGAACAGAAACCCATCCGCATCGGAAGGAATCGCCGCGAGCGCAGTCTGAAGCGAACTGAGTTGTCCGCGATCCGGATCCGGATTCACCACGAAGTTCGCAATCACGCGTTCGCGGATCGCATCGGCATGATAGCCGAGCACCACGATCACCGGATCGCAAAACCGCGACAACACGCGAACCAGCCTCCCCGCAAAAGTTTCGCCGTGATATTCCAGCAGCGCCTTGGGCCGCCCCATCCGGCTGGACGCGCCGGCGGCCAGAATGATGCCTGCGATCACTTCAAAAGCGCGCGCAGATTCTCGTGCGCAAAGATCGATTTCGAAAGCGACCGCCAGTCCGCATCCGGCCCGCGCCGCACCGCGATCATTTCCGCCACCACCGAAATCGCGATCTCTTCCGGCGACTCGGCGCCGATCTCCAGGCCCATCGGCGCGAAAATTTTCTCGAACGTCGAGCGCGGAAACCCTTCTTTCTCCAGTTCGTGAATCACCGAGATCGTCTTGCGCTTGCTGCCGATCATCGCGATGTACTTCGCCGGTGTCGCCACCGCCCAGCGCAGCACGCGCATATCGTCGCGATGCCCGCGCGTGACGATCACCAGGTAGCTCGACGACGTGACGGTCAGTTTCGGAAAGACCGCTTCGTATTCGTCCGCGTAGGTTTCATCGGCTTCGGGAAAACGTTCCTGATTCGCGAACGCTTCGCGATCGTCGATGATGACGGTGGCGAATCCCGCCAGATTGGCGACCTTCGAGATGCTTTTCGAAACGTGCCCGCCGCCGAAAATAAAGGCGCGCGGCTGAGGGATCACCGGCTCGACGAAAATGTTCAACTGGCCTCCGCAGATCAACCCGTTGTCGTAAGCGGCGTCCTGTCCCAGGCTGAAGGTTAAGTGCTTGGGTTTTTCCGTCTCGATGACTTCCCGCGCCGCCGTCCAGACCTCGGCCTCGACGCATCCGCCGCCGATTGTGCCGAGCATGGATCCGTCTTCACGCACCAGGAGTTTCGCGCTCTCATAGCTCGGAATGGAGCCGCGCACCTGCACGATCGTCGCCAGCGCGCACTTCTGTCCGATCTTGCGCAAACGGACAATCTCGTCGTAAATGTCCATTCGAATCCAATTATACGTGAACCGCTCCCGGCAGCCACGGCTCGCCATTCCAACAGGCGAGCCACGACCGCAGGGAGCGGTTCAACACTCAGGAAAGCCCGAAACGACCGCAGTTACGGCTGCTTCTTCACCGGTGCCGGAGTCGCAGGCTTCGGAGCGGCCAGCGCGGGCGCGGACTTCGGAGCGCCCGGCATAGTCGGCTTCGGAGCCGAGGTGGTCGGCGTCGCCGTCGGCATCGACGGGGCCGCCTTGTCGTACAGTTCGATGATTTCCTTGGTGATGTCGACGGCGTTGGAGGCGTAGAGCACCGGCGTCTGCGGATTGCTGACGTCAATGATCACCGCGTATCCATTGGACACCGCGTACTTGTCGATCACCTGCATCATCTTCTGGCCCAGTTCGTCGAGCATCTTGCGCTGTTCCTGGTCCGCTTCGTCCTGCGCGTCCTGCATGTCGCGGTTGTAGACCTTGGTCTTCGCGTCGATGTTCCGCTGCAGATCGTCCTTGGCCGCCTGCGCCATGGCCGCGCCGCCGCGCTGCAACTTGTCCTGAAGTTCGCGGATCTCGCCCGCTTTGCGATCCAGTTCTTTCTTTTTCGGCTCGAATACCCGAGCCTGGAAATCCTGCATCGCCTTCTGGCCTTCCTTGGTGCTGACCAGGGCGCTTTGGATCTGGATCACGCCGATCTTGGTCGGGTGCGCGGCGGCTCCAGTGGGCGCGGCCGTCGGAGCGGTAGGTTGAGCGCTGGCGGTGACACTCGCCAGCAGGGCGCCGGCGAGCAGCGCAAGTAGTTCTTTTTTCACGACGAAACTCCTGTAGTTGATCTTTTCTATCCTAACAAGTCTCTCTTTAGAACGTCCGGCCGATGGTAAACCGGAAGGTCGATGCCTGTTCAAAGAACGGCAGCGGCTGGCCGAATTGCGCAATCGCGTTTGCGAAGCTCGCCGCATTGGGGAAGTAGCTGCGGTCCGCCACCACCGGTGGCTGCAAATACTGGTCCACGCGCAGCGGATTGTAGGCCCAATACACGCGGAACGGAGCGTTCACCACCGGCATCATCACCTGAAGCTCCAGCCCGGTAGACATGCGCGGCGCCTGCGTACCCGCCGCGATCACCGCGCGACCGGGGAAGGCCGCTTCGGGAAATTGCGAGTTCAGCGTCGCCACGCGGTCGGGATTCAATTGCAACTGGCTGGACCGCGAAAGCTTGTTGATCCCGGCATCGGCAAACACGGCCAGCGTCACCGGCCCGAAAATCGGGATGCGGTACTCGAAATTGCCCACGCCGTAGGTGTCGCCGCCCGGGAACACCAACTGATACGACGGGATATTTTGCGTCACGTTCACGAACGTCGGCACGCCGTTCTGAATCACGCGCTGCTGGCGCGGGCTGCCGTCGGCATTCGTCAACCCGACAGTGGCTGCCTGCGGAACGTAAGCGAACGGAGAAATTCCCCAGATGTCGAATCCGCGGATATCGTTTTCACCGCCCATATAGAAGCGATTGAACGGAGGCGCCACTTTGCCGCCGAATCCCGTCAGCCAGCGTCCGGCGACGTGCATGCCGATGATGTGCTTGGAATTGAGCGGCGACTTCTTGAACATCTTCGCGTCGATGGTCGGTTCAATCTGGTTCACGTTTCCGCCCAGCGGGCCGCCCGAATACGCCAGCGCGATCGACAGCGCCTTTCCGCGCGACGGCGTAATCGGGTGATCCACGGAATTGTAGGTGAAGCTGGGCGTGATCGTGGATGACCGGATCCCGTCCAATTGGTTCGGACCGTTGATGTTCTGGAAATTCAGGTACTGAAAATAAGTCCCGGCGGCGTCGCTCAACGTTTGCACGCTCTGGATCGTATATCCGTAACTGATGCCGACACGGGCAAAGCTGCGCTTCAGCGGATAGCTGACAAAGGTGGTGAATCCGTACGAGTTCGAAACGTAATTCAGCAGGTTGCTGTTGCCCAACTGATTGAACAGCGGGATCAGGTTCTGGCCCGACAGGATCGACGCCTCGCGCGCCTGGTCGAAATTGAAGCGCGACGTGAAAATCGTAAAGCCGGCCTGCAGCGGCCGGTCGAACAGGTAGGGCTCGGTGAAGCCTAACTGCGCGCTGGTCTGCACCGTACCTAGCTGCGTCGACAAACTCAGCGTTTCGCCCAGGCCGAGGAAGTTATTGGTCGCATAGGAGAAGCCGACAAAGCTCCCCGCGATCGCCGACACCCCGCCGTTCAACTGGATCGAATTCTTCCCGCGCTCCCTCACTTTCAGCGTGATGTCGACGGTATTGGTCTTGGTGTCGCGCTTGATGTCGGCCGCCTCGCCTTCCTTGAGGACTTCGAAATAACCGAGCTGATTCAGACGCAAAATGCTGAGTTCCCACAGCCGTGTGTTGAAAATGTCGCCTTCGTCGATCATCAGCTCGCGCCGGATCACTTTGTCGCGCGTCGTCTCGTTGCCCGAAAAATCGATGCGCCGCACGAAGAACTGCTTGCCTTCATCGAAGGTCAGCGTCAGGTCGATCTTGTCGGAATTGGGCAGCGGCTCGAAGCTCGGCTCGGCCACGAAATCGATGTAACCGAACTGCCCGTACAGTTTGGTCAGTTCCTGGAATCCCTTGCGCAGCTTGGCGGTCGAAAAAACGTCGCCCTGCTGCATCTGGAACACCGGCTTCATCAGCGAATCCGGCGTGCGGAATAATTTCACGCCCACGAAGTTGATGTTGTTCAGGTGATAGAGACGGCCCTCTTCGATCGAGATCTTGATGTTCGCCGCCTTGCCGATTTTGGTGGACTTGACCAGAGGCAGCCGGAACTTTCCGCCGCCCACATCGACGATATTCACCTTGGCATCGGTCGTGCGCGCCGTGAAATATCCTTCGTCCTGGTAGAACTGCTGGATGCGCTGCTGATCCTCTTCGAGCTTGGTGGAATCGTAGGTCTTGGCGAACAGGTTTTCCAGGACGATGGAATAGGGGATTCCGATCGGCCGTTCATTCTTCATCGCGCGCCGTACGATGCGGGCGTTGTAATGATCGTTGCCTTCAAAGCTGATCTCGCCCACCTTGACCTTGGGGCCTTCGTCCACTTTGAAATCGATTTCAAGCGAGGCCGGCGGCACCTGATGGATCTCCGGATCCACCTTGGCGAATTGCCGTCCGCGCTCCGCTAAATACTCGAGCAGCACGACTTTCGCGCGCTGCACCTTGTTTGGATCGTATTGCGCCTCGACGCTCAGGCCGACCTTGCGCTCCTTGAAGCGGTCCAGGATTTCAGAGACCGTGATCGACTTCATGCCGTCGTACTTGATCGATCGCACGACGCGCCGCTCGGTCAGGATGAAGGTCAGGATCCAGCCTTTGGTCCCGGGCTCGCGCTCCAGGCGAATGTCGTCGAAACGGCCGGTGTTCCACAACGCCATGAAGTCGCGATTGAGCTGCTCCGGGTCGTACTTGTCGCCCGCCTTGGTGACGATCAGGGCCCGCAGCGTGTCCTGCGGAACGCGGCGCGCGCCGCGAAATACAACCGAGTCGATCACGTCCTGCGGATTGATGTTCGGCTTGGGTTCTTCGGTCGGCTTCGGTGTTTCGAGCTTGGGAAGCTGCGGTTGCGGCGGCTGCTCCTTCGGAGGCTCGGCCGTCTGCGGAATCGTCTCGAACGGATTCGCCTTCTTCTGTTGCGGGGGCTGCGGCTTAGCCGGCGGAGGTTGCTGCTGGGCAGGAGGTTGTTGCTGCTGCGCCACGATCGGAAGAGCGCTGAGCAGACACAACACAATTGTGCGCAGGCTTCCGGGCCTGGAAGACATCATCTAAACCGGGTTCCTTTCCACTCTGCGCCTAACAATCGACGTACGTCTCCGGATGTCGGTTTCACCGAAGACGCAAACCCCACCTAGAGCGAGACGACGCCGGAGTGAAACCGCTATCTTACCAAAACCCGGCCGCTTCTGGTGAGCCGAAATCTTTCCTTTGTACCAGACCCCTGACCCGTACGTCCGCTATTGTGGAACAGGCTCGTGCGAACAAAAATGACCGAAAAGCGGCGCGTCGTCATTACAGGAATCGGTGCCGTCAGCCCCAACGGCATCGGCACCCGGAATTTCTGGGACGCGACACGGCGGGGTGTCAGCGGCATCGGACGCATCACGCGCTTTGATTGCACCGACTTCGCGGTTCAGGTCGCGGGCGAAGTCAAAAACTTCAACGAAGATGATTACGTTGCGCCCAAGGACAGGCCGCACGTCTCGCGCGTCACGCCGCTGGCGATCGCGGCGGTCCAGGAGGCGGTCGAAATGGCCGGATTCGATCCCTCCGCGATGACGCGCGACGAACTTCGTCAGATCGGCGTGATCGTCGGCTCCGGCGGCGGGTCGCACGAATTTACCGAAGAACAATACCGGCTGTATCACACCGGGAAGTGGCGCCAATGCTCAGTTTATGTGGTTCCGACCTCGACCATCGGAACGCTCGCCTCGGAAATTTCGATGCGCTTCGGATTTCGCGGCCTCAGCCACGTCATCTCGACCGGCTGCACTTCCTCCACCGACGCCATCGGCTACGCGTACCGCCATATTCAGTCCGGAATGATGGATACGATGATCGCCGGCGGCGTCGACGCGCCGATCGCCCCGTTGATCCTGCGCGGATTCATGGCGATGCGGATTCTCGCCTCAAAATGGAATGACGACCCCCAGCGCGCCTCGCGCCCGTTTTCGCGCGACCGCGAAGGCTTCGTGATTGCCGAAGGCTCGTGGTTTTTCGTCTTGGAGGATCGCGACCGGGCGCTGGCGCGCGGCGCTCCGATTTTAGGCGAAATCGCCGGCTATGGCTCGACCTGCGAGGCCTATCATCGAGTGCGTCTCGAAGAATGCGGCGAAGAACCCGCCCGCGCGATCGGCCTGGCCCTCGAGGAAGCCGGAGTCGGCCCCGAACAGATCGGCTATATCCATTACCACGGAACGTCGACCGAATTGAATGACCGCATCGAGACGCGCGCCGTCAAACTCGCGTTCGGCGGCCACGCCTTCAAGCTTCCCGGATCTTCGTTAAAGAGTCTGATCGGTCATCCGCAAGGCGCGTGCGGAGCGGCCGGAATCGCTGCGACGCTTTTCGCCATGCGCGACGGAGTGCTGCCGCCGACGGCGAATGTCGCGGTCCCGGATCCGGAGTGCGACCTGGATTATGTGACGGAGCCGGGCCGCCGTGTCGATTTCGAATACGCCGTCGCAAACTGCATCGCCTTCGGCAGCAAAAATTCCGCGATGGTGCTAAAAAAGCATTCCTGACCAAAGCTGGGGCCGGCAGACATGCCGGCGAGCCGGTCGTGCGACCGGCTGAAGGTTTCTCGGTCACACGTTTGCGATCCTCGATGCTTGGCTGAAAAAGCTTTGACTGAAAAAGCAAAGACCAGCCGGTCATGCGACCGGCTCGCCGGCATGTCTGCCGGCCCCACATGGCTGCCCCCTTGGGACAGGAATTGGGAAGCGGTTTCTAATCCTGCGGCAGGGTCCCGCTCAGGAACCGCGTGACCGGCGCTTGTGCGCTTGCGCGGCGATTTCCCGGAGCCACCGGCGTCGCGCGTACGATGCGGAACGCCACGGCGTCGCCCGGCTTCAGTGTCGATTGAATTTTGCGGATATCGTCCACCGAACTCACCGCCGTGCGGTTGATCCCGATGATGATGTCGCGCTCCTGCATGCCGATCTCTTCGGCAAACGACCCCGGTTCGACGCGCGTCACTGTGACGCCGTGCTTGTCTGGAGTCAGTTGGCGTTCTTCCTCGCTCGCCGGACGCGGGTAGATGCCGAACTTCACCTGCGTCGGGCTCTCCGGCTTGACCGAAGTCTCCGAAGGAACCTGCTGCGGGCCGACGCGATCCGCCCAGATCTGGGCCCGATCGGCGATCGTCACCTTGAAGTCCATCTTCTTGCCATCGCGATCCGCGTTCAACGTGATGGGTGTTCCCACCGGCGTATCGGCCACACGAGCGATCAGGTCGTCGCCGTCTTTGATCTGCTGGCCGTTCAGGCCGAGGATGATGTCGTCCACCTTGACGCCGGCCTTATCTGCCGGGCCGCCCTGCTTCACTTCGCCGACGATCACGCCGTGATCGAAGCCCATCGCCTTGATCAGCGTATCGGCCTTGGGGTCGCGCGGCCAGGTCACGCCGATCGATCCGCGCGTGACTTTTCCGTCCTTAATAAGGTCGTTGTAGACGCGCACCACCATGTTCATGGGCAGCGCGAAGCCGACGCCCTGCGACCCGCCGTTGTTGGTCGCGATCATCGTGTTGACGCCGATCACGTCGCCCTTGATGTTCAGCAGCGGACCGCCGCTGTTGCCGGGATTGATCGCCGCGTCGGTCTGAATGAATTTCTGAAATTGTCCCGGCCCGATGTTGCCCCGTCCGGTGGCGCTGATGATGCCCGCGGTGACGGTCGCTTCGAGGCCGAAGGGAGATCCGATCGCCACGGCCCAATCGCCTACCTGCACGCCGTCGGAATTGGCGATGCTCACCGGCGTCAGCGGCCGCTTGGCGTCGATCTTCAGCACCGCGATGTCGGTCTCGTTATCCATGCCGACCACGCGCGCGCGATATTCGGTGCTGTCGCCGTGCATCTTGACGAAAATGTGATCCACCGGGTTGCCCTGGCCGTCGGAGACCACGTGATGATTCGTGATGATGTAGCCGTTCTTGTCGACGATGAAGCCGGTGCCGGACTGTTCGCGCTTGAACGCCTGCGGGGGCGCATCCTGACCGCCGCCGGTGCCCGGTCCGCGATTGCCGAAGAAGCGCCGGAACAGATCCTGGCTCTGATCGTCGCCCTGGTCGTCGTCCTGATCCTGTCCGCGGCGGTGCACGCGCGCGTCGGCTTTGGGAGTGTAGTCGGCCGTAATGTTGACGACGCTCGGGTCCAGCTTCCGCGCGAGTTTGGTGAACTCGTTGCCCACTTCCTGCGCGTGCGGAATCACCAGCGGGGTCGCATCGGGCGCGTTCTGCTGATCGCGCGCGGCCTTGACGCCGGTATTCACCAGCGTGCCGATCAGGATTCCCACGGATAGAGTAATCAGGAGCAAAGTGGTGGACAGGAGTTTCTGTTGGCGCACTTTATCGAACAGCTTCATAGAATTTCGATACCTCTTCAGAGGACGGGAATCCCCCGTCTCATTATAGTAATCCCGTCAGATGGATGCTTTCGCGTCCGAACGGGTTACAAATGGATGTGGGGCCGCTTGTAAAAGCGGCAAGCCGGTCGCAAGACCGGCTGAGATTTTTTGCCTGACTGGAGAAATCGACACCAGCCGGTCGTGCGACCGGCTCGCCGCTTTCGTAAGCGGCCCCACAACAGACCAGCAGTCAGCAGTCTTTCAGCAGCAGGCACAGCGCCAGCAGGATTCGTCGCAGCCCCAATTCCCGCCCATCCGGCTGGAACCACTCCGACGGCGAATGCGCGCCGCCGCCTGACCCGCCCGCGCCGATCGACACGGCGGCCATCCCGAGCGACAACGGAATATTCGCGTCCGTCGAGGAGCAATCCAGATAACTGCGGATTCCCAAATGCGTGTCGACCGCCTTTAAACTCTCGATGATCGGAGCCCCGGGCCGCAATCCGCCGCCGGGACGCGACCCGATCTCGCGCAGCCTGCCCATGACGCGTCCGCCCGAGCCGCGCTGATTTTCGATTTCGATGGCGCGCTCGGTCGCCGAGCCCAGCAGTGCCGCCATTCTTTCGATCCGCTCCGGATCTTCCGAGCGCAGGTCGACTTTCGCGCGCGCTTCGCTCGGAATTGAATTGATGCTCGAACCGCCTTCGATCACGCCAAAATTGAAAGACGATCGCGGCGCGCCTTGAATATTCCGCGGCGTTTCGTCGGTGAACAGCGTGATGGCGCGGCCCAGCGCGTGGACCGGATTGGGGATGCCGTAATCGCTCCAGCTATGGCCGCCCGGGCCGGTAACGGTGATGTCGAAGCGGCGGCTCGCCAGCGCCTGGCAGGTGATGTGATCCGTGCTCGGACCGTCGAGCACCAGAAATGCCCGCGCCTTCGTGCCATTGCCGGGACGGCACAGATAGCGCATCCCGCTGAGATTGCCTTCGCCCTCTTCGCCGACATTCGCCACCAGCATCGGACTCGCGGTCAGATCGTCGATGGGCGGTCCCGCATTCCAGGCGGCGGCGATGGCCAGCAGCGCGGCGAGTCCCGCGCCATTGTCGGAAACGCCGGGACCGAGCAGGCGGCCGTCGGGGGCGACTCGAATCTCGTCTTCCGATCGCGGCGCCAGCACCGTGTCGAGATGCGCCGTGACCGCGACCAGGGCCGCTTCGCGCCGTCCGGGCAGAGTGGCGATGACGTTTCCGGCGCGGTCCAGTTTCGCTTCCCAGCCGAGCGAACGGAAGCGGTCCGCCATCCATTCGGCGCGCTTCTGTTCGAAAAACGTGGGAGCCGCGACGCGGCACAGCTTCAGATGCTGTTCATTGATCCAGGCGCGTTCCCGCCGGAACCACTCGAGAGCCGAACGAACAGCGGGAGCGGCGGCAAGTTCGGCGACGGATGGAACGGCGAGCGCCATCGAACTCCTAGAATACCGCGCGGCGCCGAATTTCCCGAACCGGCCGCCTGAGGATTAAATTTTCGCCTTCGGATATCGCTTCCGCATCCACTCGACGAATTTTTCAGGGGCCGCCATCGTCGACAGGCGCGACTGGCGCACCAGCGCCCAGTCCTCGAACTTTTTCGACGCCTTGATCTCGGCCAGGGTCGTAGGAGGCTCCAGCCGTTCTAGGAACTCGAAGTCGGCGACGGCCGATTTCGGATTTTTCGGATCGGGACGCCCCGCACCGCGTACTAGAGCCAGACCGACCACGCCCGACTGGCCCATGCTGTGGTAGATGAAGACCCGGTCGCCCGGCTGCATCTCCTTGATGGCACGGACGGCTTGAGGATTGGTGACGCCGTCCCAGACGGTCTTATGTTCGCGTTGCAAATCGTCGATGGAATAGGTGTCAGGATCCGTTTTCGCCAGGAAGTAGCTCATAAAAATAGTCCTGCGTCCCGGTACCTAGGTTACTGGACGCATCCGCTGGAATCTTGTTTTATCGATCATAGCAGTGCAGGTGCTCGTGTAGCGTCGTAACGTGTACAATGAATCATTTGCCGGTTTACCGGCAAAAGTTTGGAGGTTCCTGACGTGCTTCGCCCCGTAGAGGTTTGCCGGGTTTCATCGGTACTGTCCGCGCTGATTTTGGCCAGCGGTCTGGTGTTGGGACAAGGCGCCAAACCCGCCAACCCTTCCACTCCTGCCCCGAATGTCGCCGGATCGACCGAAGCCGTGAAGGTGCCGTCCACCGTGTCGGCCGATACCGTGGGGCTTCCGATCGATCCCAAGATCTATGTGATCGGGCCGGAGGACATTCTACGCATTTCGGTCTGGCGGGAAAACGATCTTTCGGGAATCAAGGGCGTGCGTCCGGACGGAAAAATCACCATGCCGCTGATCGGCGACCTGCAGGCGAGCGGGCTGACGCCGGAACGTCTGACGGCGCAGTTGAAGCAGGCGCTTTCCGAGTTCGTCAAACAGCCTGAGATCACAGTCGAGATCATTCAGGTCAACAGCAAGAATTATTCGATTACGGGCGGCGTAAACCGGCCCGGGCGGTACCCGCTGGTGATCACCAAGACGGTCTTTGAAGCGGTGAACGACGCCGGCGGATTCCGCGAGTTCGCCAATGAAAAAGACATTGTCATTTTGCGCAAGGATGGCACGCGCCTGCACTTCAACTACAGAGAGTTCGTCAAGGGAAAGCACGCGGACAAGAATATCGTGCTGGAAAACGGCGACACCATTCTCGTTAAGGAATAATCGGAGGATTTTCGAATGCAGCCCACCGAAGGTTTTAGCGTCCCGCGCCGCGCCCTCGACGTCGAGGATTATATCGACATCGTTCGCCGGCATAAGGGTTGGATATTCGGTCCGTTTCTGATCAGCGTGGTATTGAGCGTGGTCGGCGTCTACCTGTGGCCGGATACCTACGTTTCGCAGGCGCTGGTGAAGGTCACGCCGCAGCAGATTCCGGAGACGATGGTGCAGGCGTCGATCAACCAGGCGATGTTCGACCGCATCAGCTCCATGCAACAGGTCATTCTGAGCCGCGGCAACCTGACGACGATCATCAACAATTTCGGGTTGTACCAGCGCGAGCGCGCGCGCATGCCGATCGAGGACGTGATCGAGTTGATGCGCAAGAACGTCCAGATTGCGCCGGTGTCCAGCGCCAATAACACCAGCCGCACCATCCCCGCGTTCGCCGTTCAATTTTCTTATGAGGATCGCTACAAGGCCCAGCGCGTCGTTTCGGACCTGGTGGGGCGGTTCATCGACGAGAGCACGCGCAATCGCACCAACGCCACGTATCAAACCACCATGTTCATGAAGGACGAACTCGAGGCCGCGAAAAAAGAGCTGGACGCCGTGGAAAACAGGCTCTCCGAGTTCCGCACGCAGTTCAACGGGCGGCTGCCGGATCAGGCCTCCTCTAACATGAACGCGCTGCAGGCGCTGAACGTGCAGCTGACGTCGATCGATACGGCCATCAGCCGCGCCAATCAGGACAAGCTGCAGCTTGAAGGCCGCCGGCAGATCTACCGGGATCAGCTTGCCGAGTTGAACAAGACGCCTCCGCCGGAAACCTTGTCCGCGGAAAGGAAAAACGAGCGTCTGGCCGAAGCCGAGCGCGAGATTCAGGGACTGGAAGACGCGCTGCGCATTTTGCGCCAGAAATACAGCGACAGCTTCCCCGACGTGCAGACCGTCCAGGGCCGCCTGCAGGCCGCGCGCCAGAAGCGCGACGAAATCGCCAAGGAAGACGCATCGAAGAAGCCCGATAAGGCGGCTCCGGTGGCGCGGATCGATAACCCGCAAATGGCACGCGACAAGCGCGATATGGATTCCGCCATCCGGCAGCTTGACAGCGCCATCGAGGCCAAGGAAATGGAAGTTCAGAACCTCAACAAAGAGATCAAGCGCGCCAACGAACAGATCAAGATTTACCAGTCCAGGATCGAGGCGGTTCCGATGGGGGAAAAGCAATATTCGGAGCTGATGCGCGACCGCGATATCGCGAAGCAACATTACGTCGACCTGGAGCTGAAGCTGGAAAAAGCCGACATCGCCCAGGAAATGGAAGCCCGCAAGCAGGGCGAACTGCTGGAGCTGCTGGATCCGGCTTCGCTGCCGGTGACGCCTACCGAGCCCAAGCGCCCGATCATCATTTCGATCGGCGCGGGGATCGGCATTCTGCTGGGCGTCGTGATCGCGGGCGCGCGGGAGATGAAGGATACATCGCTCAAGAACCTGAAAGACGTCCGCGCCTATACGCAGATGGCGATTCTGGGCAGCGTGCCGCTGCTCGAAAACGACTTTGTCGTGCGGCGGCGGAAGCGGCTGGCATGGCTCGGCTGGACCACGGCTTGTCTGGCCGCGGTGGTGATCATGGCGGGATCGGTCGTGTACTATTACACGACGAAAGTCTGACGGGCGATCGGGGGAATAGATGAGTCGAGTACACGAAGCTTTGCGCCGCGCCGAACAGGCCGGCTTATTGAACACCCAGGCGCCGCGCGCGCAGGGCGAGCCGAAGGCGGCGGCGGGAACGATGGTGGCGGAACCCGGTCCGGGCCCCAATCTGGCGGGGTTGCTCGAAAAGGTGAAGGAGATCCCGTTCCGCGCGGCCTCGGATTCGCTGCTGATCGACGTTACCCGTCCGCATGAAGCTCCCATGGAGGAGTTTCGCGCGCTGCGTACGCGGCTGAACCATATGAAGAGCCTGCAGCCGATGCACAACCTGGTGGTGACCAGCGCGTCGCCGGCGGAAGGAAAGTCGCTCTCGGCGGCGAACCTCGCGCTGGCCGAAGCGCACCTGGCCGGCAACGTGACCCTGCTGGCGGACTTCGATTTCCGCCGTCCGATCGTCCACACGCTGTTCCAGACCGACCGCAGCCCCGGGATCACCGATTATTTGCTGGGCAAAGTGGAGCTGCATGAGGCCATCCGCAGAATCGGCGGAACGAACCTCTACATCATGCCCGCGGGCGAGGCGGTGATCAATCCGCTGGAGCTGTTGAACCTGCGCGAGGTCAAGCTGCTGCTCGACCGGCTGCCGTCGCTGTTCAGCTGGGTGATTCTCGACAGCCCGCCGCTGCTGTTCGCCGCCGACGCGAACCTGCTTTCGACGTTGTGCCATGGGACGCTGCTGGTGGTCCGCATCGGGCACACGACCATCGATTCGGTGACGCGCGCGATGCAGTCGCTGTGTAACAACAACGTGCTCGGCATCGTGGTGAACGGAGCGCGCCGCGGAGAGCTGTACAGCAAGTACACCTACTACCACTCGTATTACACGCCGAAGGACGACGTCCGCAGCGAAGAGGCCGACGAATTCGCGCCGCCCGAGGAGGAGAAGGCGGTTCCGGTCGCCTCGGAATCCGAAGAGCATCCGCAGAACTAAGCCGGGCAGGACAGTCGGATCGGGCGAAAAACGCGTACGGGCGAATCTGATATGCTGATTTCTTGCGTACTCTGATTGTTGCTTTCTCGGTGGCCCTGTTTGCCGGCCGGGGGATCGGCGCGCAAGATCCTTCGACTGCAAAGAAGCCGTCGTCTTCCTCTAAACGTAAGACAAGCAAGAAGAAATCCACGGCGAAGAAGCCGGCTTCCTCGGCCTCCCATCTCTCGCAAGCCGGCAAGACGGCTCCCAAATCCACTCCCAAGCCGCAATCGAAGACCGCAGCCGCTTCGCAGACGGCGCACCGGCGTGCGCCCTCGAAAACGACCAAACGAACCCAGGCTACCTCCACGGCTCGCCGCTCGACGCAGCAGCAGCCGACTCCGGAGCGCTACAAGGAAATTCAGCAGGCTCTTGCGGAAAAGGGTTACTTCAACGGCCCTGTCGACGGGCAATGGGGACCGGAATCGGTGGACGCGCTGAAGCGTTTTCAGCGCGAGCAGAACATCACCGACGACGGCAAGATCGGGTCGCTGTCGTTAATCGCGCTCGGCCTGGGGCCAAAACGAACCCAGACCGTGGAAGCAACGCCGGAGAAAGTTCAACAATGATCATCGGAGTACCCAAGGAAGTTAAGGACCATGAAGCTCGCGTGGGCCTGCTGCCCAGCGGAGCAAAGGCGCTGAAGGAAGCCGGCCACAAAGTCCTCGCACAGGCGGGCGCGGGCCTTGGCAGTTCCATCACCGACGAAGAGTATCGCGGAGCGGGCGCGGAAATCGTCCCCACCGCAGGCGACCTGTGGTCGAAAAGCGACCTGGTCGTGAAAGTCAAAGAGCCGCAGCCCTCCGAATACGGGTTCCTGCGTCCCAACCTGCTGCTGTTCACCTATCTGCACCTGGCGCCGCTTCCGGAACTGACCGATAAACTGCTGGAAGCGAAGGTGGCGGGCGTGGCTTATGAGACCATCCGTGAATCCGACGGATCGCTGCCGCTGCTGACGCCGATGAGCGAGGTCGCGGGCAGGCTGGCGACGCAAGTGGGCGCGCAATATCTGGAAGCTCCCAACGGGGGCCGTGGAATCATGCTCGGCGGCGTGCCGGGCGTGGCTCCGGCGAACGTGGTGATCATCGGCGGAGGCATCGTCGGGCACCATGCGGCGAAAATCGCGGTGGGCATGGGCGCGCACGTGACGATCATCGACCGCAACCTGAACCGGCTGCGCGAGCTGGACGATATTTATGCCAGCTCAGTGGTCACGCTGGCGTCGAACGAATATACGATCCGCGAATCGCTGCGGCACGCGGACCTGGTGGTCGGCGCGGTGTTGATCCCGGGTGCGTCGGCTCCGAAACTGGTCCGCCGCGACATGCTGGCCGGGATGAAGAAGGGCGCGGTGATGGTCGACGTCGCGATCGATCAGGGCGGATGCTTCGAAACATCTCACGCGACGACGCATACCGATCCGGTGTATTTCGTCGACGGCGTGCTGCATTATTGCGTCTCGAACATGCCGGCGGCGGTGCCGCACACTTCGACATTCGCGCTGAACAATGCGACGTTCCCGTACTTGATGGAACTGGCGAATCGTGGGCTCGAAGGGGCTTGTGAGAAGAGTCCGGCCCTGTGTGAGGGCGTGAACACGTACAAGGGACAGGTCACGTATCCCGCAGTGGCGGAGAGCCAAGGGAAAAAGTGGAAGTCCCTGAGCGCGGTCGTCTAAGGCTCAGTTCGCCGAAGCCAGCGGCTTTTCGGCGCGATCAATTACGATCGTCGGAACGCGGATCCTCTTGGCGACCAGCTTCAGCCCCAGTTGTTCATGGAGAGCGGAGTTGACGGCGAACCGCATTGCGTCCCGGCGATCGTCGTCCGTAGTCGTTTCCACCTGCCACTGTGCTTTGACATCGTAGAGGCCCGGCAGCCCGGTTTCATCCGCCGCGATCAGTCCGAGCTTGCCTCCGACGAAACGTGCGAAATTCGCCATGGAGATCGCCTGCGCGGAGAGACCGGCCTGATCCATCCGGAACGTGTCCTGGCGCTCTTCGCCGGGCGCCGCGGGCGTGAGTTTCGCTCGATCTCCGGCGATTACCAGCGCGTAGCCCGGAAGCTTTCTCTCCGCGTGATGAATTCTGAGATTGAACCGTTCCGCCAGCAGCTTTTGCAGCGCGACTTGTAATTGCGCTTCGGTCAGGTTGCCGGAGACGTTCGCTTTTGCGGACACGTCGAAGCGATCGACGCGAATCCATCCCGGACGGCCGGTCACGTTCCAGTCCATCACTCCGTAAGCCCGCTGGATCAGCAGGACGAGCGTGTAGCCGCGCGCGGTAAATCGGGGGCCTGGTCCGACGTCGATGGTGACGATATGGTCGTCGCGCGTGTTCTGACGAACGGACGCAACTTCGAATTCCGCGCGGGGCGGAGTTTGAGAAAATGCAAGCGAAATGACGAAAACCCCAAGGACGACGCGGCAGTTCAGCATTCCGCTCACCTCAGCCCGTCAGCGTACTTGTAGCCCATATTTCTGCGTCACGGGCGGCACGATGCCGTTCATCTGCAGATATTCGACAAGCTGGCCGTAATGGTCGGTGATGTGCCACACCGCCGTCACCGCCATTCCCAGCCGTGAAATTCGGACCGGCGTAGCGGCCGTCGACGACCGTGAGCGCGTTTTTCTCGTCGGTGGTGGCGGGTACGCGGTTGCCGTAGTCGAACGATTCGCGCAGATACCGGATCAATTCGGATTTGGCCGCAGCTTTCGACGGACCGCCCTTTTCGCAGCCGGCGGTCGGGATGAAGGAATACTTCGATTCCGGCATCGCCTCGACAATTCCCAGGAGTTGGCCTTCGGCCATGCTCAACGTCTGGGATACACTCTCAGCGATCGTTTTGGGGGCTTGTTGCGCGGTTGCGGCGGAAATTGCGATCAGGAGGCCAAGGACTCGCATGTCCGCAGTCTATCGCGGATAGGCGGTGGCTTTGGATCGCGCTTAGCTGACGATGATCTTCATCTTCGGCATGTCTTTTACCGCCTTCAGTCTAGCATATCGGCGGATTACCAGTTCCATGAGAGCCGGTAAGTCTCTGCAATTCCGATCTTTGCGTCGATCGCTCCGGAGACCGAGTTTCCGGAGACCACCGGATCCGGCAGCGCGTCGGTAAACGCGCCGAAGCTGCGCGACATGTCGCTCGCCGTGCTTCGCCGCGCGGGGGGGAACTCCACGGTGAACGAGATTCTTTCCGTTTCCATCAGCACTTTGTGTTCGATCGCCTCGTTGGCAGTGGTAAACGCGTTGGTCCAGTCGATCGTCAGCTCGATCGAAACCACCTCGCGCTTTTTCACCACTTGATTGAACTCGGCGTAGACGTAGGTCACGCCGCCTTGCGACAGCACGTCGGGTTTCACCACGCGTCCCGTGGAGGTAAGGCTTTTGATCTGGAAGCTTCCGTCGCCGGCGAGCTGCGTGATCAGCGCGCGGTTGCCTTCCTCGTTGAACTTCATCTTCTGCTTGCGAACCCAGTGCGCGTCGTGGCCGGCGGCGTCCCTCAGCGTCAGGAGATTCTCGGCTTCGACAATCGTAATGGGAGATCGCCGCTTCACGCGCATCGGCAGGCTCGGGAATTTTGCGTAAAACGCCTGATAGAGGACCAGGCCGAGGACGAGCCCCACCGTGTAGCTGGGGAGTCCGTAGGCCCCGAATTTCGCAACAAAGGCGAGGATCGTTGTGCCGATCGGAATGGCCAGCAGCCCGCCCAGGGCCTTCAGGTCATATTTATCGAAGCGTTCGAGGAAAAATCGGATGATAAAGCCGACAATAATTCCGAACGCTGCCGCACCCAACGCGAGGAATTGATCCTGATTCATCCTCGCTGGATTATACAGGAAGTCTACTGTGGCTGTAGCCGGAACTTCACGACGATTCCGCACGCGGGCGGAATCGTGGCCGGCGGCGCTGGCTGGATCGCATTCTGAAACAGGACAGTCACGGGGATAAGATATCCACCCGAAACCTGCGGCGGAGGAATAAAATTCGACATCGAAATGACTGGGCCAAGAGCGAATCCGCCCGCGTTGGCAAGGCTGAGCGCTTGCGTCCGCGCGTCGGCCATCAAATCGCTGGTGCTGCAAGCCTGCGCAGCGGACGCCTGCGGCGACACGGCTGTTCCGGCCACGGTATAGGTGAGCGGCAGCGCGAGCTGTAGACGGCGTTGCGCCGTGGCGAGCTGATCGAGCGTGCCGCGCATCGCCGAAAACGGGACGGTCAGCGAAAACCACCACTCGAGCCGCGTGCCGAGAGTGGGGTCCTGATACGTATAAATGCTCGACGGGAAGTCCAGTGCGATTCCCGCACCTGCACCTGCCGCGATCACGGCGTCGACCGTCACCCCGACGCCCGACTCGAAAGAGAGCTGAAAAACCACCTGATCCGGAGGAACGATCATCGTCCGGGACGCCGTGACGGTCACGCTGTACGTGTCCAATTGAGCGAAAGCGCACGAGGCGCATAAGAGAAAGAACGCCGCGAGCTTCATCAATTGGTCCCCAGCAGTCCGAACTTCACCGTGGCCGAGCAGGGAACGGATGTCGACGTATTCGGGTATAGGCTCACGGAATTTCCCGTCGTATTCGAGGTGCTGGTCGATAGAGCGAGAATTCCGGCCAATGTCCGGCCTCCGGCGGCCGCAAGCGTCTGTGCCTGCGCGCGCGCGTCGCTAATCAATCCGGCGAAGTCACAGACCTGCGATTGCTGGGTTTGCGAAGAGGGCTGCGTGCCGGTCAGCGAAAAGGAGACGGTCAGGTTCTTGTTCGCCTTCGGTACGGAATTTTCAAGGGCGGTCAATGTCGCGATGGTGTCTTTAATCCCGCTGACAGGCACGGTCAATCGAAATGCCCATCGCGGCACGAGCTGCGTCTGTTGCTGATTGCCCGTATAGACATACTGGGTGTTTGTGAAGACGCTCGAAAAATTCGACACCGTCAAGCCGGCGGGTTGGACTGCCGCAAGGACGTCGGCGAGTGCCGTATTCAGGTCGGAATCGATGTAAATGACGAACAGCCCCTGGTCAGCCTGCGGAGTCGAGCTTCGAGATGCAGTGACCGTGACGGAATTCGAATCGAGCTGTGCCAGCGCAAATGAGGCAGAAATGAGAAAAATCGGGACGAATCTGCGGGACATGGATCAAAGTGTACAGAATTCCATGCCCCGGCGGCAGAATTAACGGCTGGCTACCCTTTGGCGAAATACAGCGACGCGGCGCGTTCCATTTCCGCTTTCGTCATGATCGGTCCGCGACCCTCGTAGCGGCCGATCGACAGAAGAATGTTGCAAATATCCGCGGGATAACATGCTCGTAATTCCGTGCGGCCTTCGCGCAAGCACAACTTGCGGAGATATTCCGCGCTGTCGGGTTCGGCCTGAATGTTCCGCGACTGAACGACCCGCGTGAAGATCTGGTCGAAGCTGTTGGCGTCGACGGCCTCCACATAAATCTTGTTGTGAATACGGCGCAAGAAGGCTTCGTCGGCCAGGTCCGACGGCTCGAGGTTCGTCGAGAACACGACCATCGTTTCGAACGGGATCTGGAATTTCACGCCGTAGCGCAGGGTCAGGTAATCGACGCGGCGGTCTAATGGTACGATCCAGCGGTTCAGCAGGTCGCGCGGCGACATGAGCTGGCGCCCGAAGTCGTCGATGATCAGGATGCCGTTGTTCGCCTTCATCTGCAAAGGCGCGGCGTAAATGCCCGACGCTTCGTCCAGGCGCAGTTCGAGCATGCTGGGGATCAGTTCGCCGCCGACGATGATGCAGGGGCGTTTGCAGGTCAGCCAGCGCGGGTCCAGATCCGGCTCGTCATTTTCGAGCGGCTGGTGAACCACCGGGTCGTACAAGCTGATGATCTGGTTGTCGACTTCGACCGCGTAGGGAATCAGCACCGCATCCTGATACACGCGCAGCATTCGTTCGGCCAGGCTGGTTTTTCCGTTGCCGGTGGGCCCGTAGACGAAAATCGAGTTCTGCGAGATGATCGCAGGGCCGAGCTGGTCGAGCATGCGGTCGGTGACGATCAGATCCGAAAAAGCTCCGCGTAGCGTGCGCCGATCGACGTGAACTTTGGCGGCCTGGACTTTCGTCGCGGCGTGATATTCCTTGAGCGACACCGGGCACGCGCCGGCGTATTGGGAAACCTGGAAACGCTCGCTGGCAAGCTGTTTGCCTGCCTGGGACAAGGTGAAATTATAGTCGTTGCCCGTCATGCCCTTGACTTCGACCAATTGCTGGGCGCGCATGTGCTTGAAGACGATATCGATGATCGGGACAGCGAGGCGCAGGGAACGGCTCAGGCCGCTCAGGCTGCTGTAACCTTCAATGAGCATGCGCCGGACCACGAGGTCGAGCACAAGCGACTCGGGAACCCCAAGCTCCGCAAAGGTTTGCGGGATCGGCGGATTGAATGCAGCGCGCACGGGTGCAAAGGTTGCCATCATGGAGTACGCTCCTCCCTGGGTTCTATCGGCATTCCAGAAATAAAACGTTATGCACGGCCCGGGGGTGTGTAGCGTCACCACTAATGGTGAGGTTTCTCCGCCTACTGCTGGTGTGCGCGGCCGCTTATGCGGGCTCCGATGCCGAACGATTTTTCAAGGCCGGGGAGCGGGCGGAGAAGGCCGGCGACGTCCTCAACGCATATCTTCTATATAGCCGCGCGTCCACGCTGGAGCCGAGGAATTATCAATATCTGGCACGGAAGAATGCGTTGAAGACCATTACGGCGCTCTCCGCGCGCCAGGAACTGGCGCCCGATCCGGCGGATCCCGATTCGAAGAAAAAAGATCCGCTTCAGGAGACCGATTTCAATGCGACGGAGCGGATGGAGGCACGCGACGCGGTTCCTCCACCGCGACTCAAGGGATCGGGGCAGAAGAAGTCCTTCGACCTGAAGGGCGATCCCCGGACGATCTTCGAAAAAGTGGCTGAGGCTTACGGGATCTCGGTAGTCTTCGAGTCGGACTATCAGCCTCCGCCGCAGTTCCGGTTTCAGTTGGCGGACGCGTCGATGGAAGACGCGTTCCGTGTGCTCGAAACGGTCAGCGCGTCGTTTTTCGTTCCGGTAAATGAAAAGATGGCGCTGGTGGTGCGGGACACGCCACAGAAGCGGACGGAGCGGTCGCCGGCGATGTCGGTGGCGATTCCGATTCCGGAGCGGATGAGCGTGCAGGACGCGCAGGAGTTGCTGACGGCGGTACAGCAGACGCTCGACATCCGGCGCGTGTCCGTCGATCCGACCCGGCACATGGTTTTCCTGCGCGATCAGGCGACCAAGGCCGAAGCGGCGCGGCGGCTGTTCTATACGTTGTCGAAAATCCGTCCGCAGATCGCGGTGGACGTGCAATTTCTTTCGGTCGAGAAAAATTCATCGTTGAATTACGGGATGCAGTTGCCGAACGAATTTTCCATCGTGAATTTTCAGGGGCTGACTTCGCTGCCGAATGCGTTGCGAACCGTTGCCCGGCTAACCGGCTCGTCGACGCCGCTGGCGCTCGGGATCACCCAGGCCTCGGTCTTCGCGACGCTGGCGCGATCACGGTCGGACAATCTGCTGGAGGCGCAGATCGTTTCGCTCGACGGGCAGGCGGCGACGTTGCATGTCGGCCAGCGCTACCCGATCATCACGAACGGTTATTACGGCGACACGACCGGAACCGGCCAGGTCTACGCGCCGCCGCCGACGGTGAATTTCGAGGATTTGGGATTCGTCCTAAAGATCACGCCCTGGATTCATGACGACGACGAAGTGACGCTCGACATCGATACCGAATTCAAAGTGTTGGGCGCGCAGAGTGCAATCAGCGGAATCCCGATCATCGGCAGCCGGAAGTTCACCGGCAAAGTTCGCTTGAAGGATGGCGAGTGGGCCGTGCTGGCGGGACTGGTGCAGGCGACCGACGCTGTGACGAAGACCGGGATCCCCGGGCTGTCGGAGATTCCGTTCTTTGGGAAATTTTTCAGCCAGAACGACGTGGAGAAGGCTTCCTCGGAAATTCTGCTGATATTCAAGCCTCACCTGACGACGATGCCGGCGTGGGAGACGGTCCCGCCGCCCATCTGGGTGGGGACGCAGACGCGTCCGCTGACGGTTTATTAGAGGCCGGGGCGCCCGCGTTTCGGAGGCCCCGGCCGGTGATTTACTTCGTGGCGTGAACCTTCACGTTGTTCGTAAACGGACTGCTCGCGTCGACCACGAACATGCATCCGCAGGGGTTCGATGCATCGTATCCCGCGCCGCTGATGGTGTTGTTGATGATCTTGTCGTTATCGCCCTGATCGGCGACGCCGGCCTGGTATGGCAACTGATTGGTGAGTCCCGGATTGCTGATCACGTTGTTCACGGCCTTTACGTTGGTCTGCGTCGTGGGCGGGTTGCCGGACTCGTCGATCTGTGACAGCCAGACTCCGATATCGTTTCCAGAGAGGGTGTTGCCATCGATCTGGTCGCCCACGCTGTAATCGCTTCCGTAAAAGGGTCCGGCGACCACCAGCACGCCGCCGGAGGCCGCACCGCCGTTCCCGCTATACGCGTTTCCGCTGACCACATTTTTCTTGACCTGCGCCGTCGCGCCGAACCCGATCTGGATTCCATTCTGAGCGATGAAGGCCTGCGGGCCCGCGCCGGTAACGCTGTTGTTCGTGACACTGCCGTTCGTATCGCCGTTCACGACGATGCCGGTCTTTTGATAATCGGAGATCGTGTTTCCGTCGATGGCGACGTGAATCGTGTCCGGCGAGGCGCCGAAATTGCGCGTCTCGATCGCGTTCCCTTCCTGGCAGCCGCTGAGGACAGCGCCCTGGTGGATTCCGACGATATTGAGATTCGTAATACTGCCGGAGGCTCCGTCAAACAAGACTCCCCGTAACCGGTCCGCGCCGCCATCGCAAACATCGACCAGGTTCGACACCGTAATGGTCCCGTTGGTGACATTCGCCGTGCCGCCATTTTTCTGGATCACGCCGCCCCTGAAATGGTCGCCGGCAGGGTCGACACCGGTAATCGTAAATCCGTTGAGATTCATCGTAAGGCCGTCGCCCACGGCGATGGACGCATCGGTGGTGCAGTTTCCCTGCAGCGTGGTGACGTGGCCTTTGGTGATAAACACGCAATTATTCGCCGCGGCTGCCACGGCGGAAAAAACGACCGGCAACGCGGCCAATACAAGGAATTTCATTTTCGTTTCTCCATTTTGCGTTTGAAATTACTCTCGGGCAGAAGAAAAAGCCAGCCCTGGCGATCAAATATATCAGTTGACTTTTGTTGTGTCCATGTAAAACGACAACTTGCGCAAAGATGTAGTACTGCGAATCGCCGCAATTCTGTGATGGTACTCAACTGTCCAGGACTTCTAAACCTGTTGAAGCAAGCTCGCAAGATTCGACCAGTAGCAGCCTGCCACCTTTTCAATCGCGTGCTCACGAGCAATATGTTCGGCGGCGCGGCGGCCGATTTCGATGCCGGCTTCGCGGTCGGCTGCGAGCCACACGATCATTCCCGCCAGCATCTCTTCCTCAGCCGCGCCCGGATCGACGCGGAGACACGCGTCGGCGGGGATGCGCGCGATCTCTTCGCCCGTCGTGAACACGACTGGCTTGCCGATGCCCATCATGCGAATCGCGATGCCGGAGCTTTCGCCTCCCGTGGGAAAGCGCAGATTGACGCAGAGATCCATGGCTGCGGCGTAGCGCCAGAAATCGGGCTCGGGAAGATGTCCGGTGCGGATGATTCGCGGATCGGAGAGGAGCGGCGTGAGTGAACGCTCAAGGTCGCTTGAAGCGAACGCGCCCGCGATGAGAAGGCGCGCGTCGGCGCCGGCGGACCAGGCCTGTTGCATCGCGCGCAGCACGGCGGGGATGCGTTTCGATTCGCGCAGATGGCCGAACACGGCGACCAGCAGCGTGCGCGGATTCAGGCCGAGCGAATCGCGAAATCGCAGGGTTGCGACCGCATCGGGAATTTGCGGTGGGACGAAGAGATGCGGAATTTCGAAGATTCTTGCATCGGGGGCGTGGCGTGCGACTGCGCGGGCCGCGGCCGGATTATGAACGACCACCGCGCGGGAGACGGTCGTGATGCGCTTGAGCATCGGATATTCGAAGTAGCGCGGATCGGCTGCCGAGCGCGCGCGATTGCGCCACAGATTCTCGGCCAGATCGCGGGACCATTCGCCGTAATTGTAGATGAACTCCTCCGCATAGGCACGCGGATCGAGCGTGCCGAGGAAGAAGTGATTCAGAACCGCGTCGTGCAGCACGGCGACGCCCGGTTTAACGATTGCGCGCGCGTAGATTTCGCGATGCAGGTGGTTGTTGCCGATGTGATAGAGCGCGACATGGCCATCGCCGTTCACGACCACCTCACCGTGTTTGCGAAGCTCGGCGAGCAGTGCGGCCGAATAATCGGCGACACCGGTCTGGGCGGGTGGCAGAGGCGAAAAGAAACCCAGTTTCATTTGATGCCGCGCAAAACGGTTCCCTTTGCGCTCACTCTTTCTTTCGTGGCCCGAACAAAGCCGTGCCGACGCGCACGTGAGTGGCGCCCTCTTCGATCGCGGCTTCGAGATCGTGCGACATGCCCATCGACAACTTGTCGAGACGATGTTCGCGCGCGAGTTTCGCGAGCCGGCGGAAATACGGGCGCGTCACTTCGGGATCGTCATTCCATGGCGGCATCGTCATCAGGCCGGTGAGCTCAAGATTGGGGCACGCGCGGATCGCGTCGATCAGTGCCGGAAGCGATTCGTGCGCGGCTCCCGCCTTGCTCTCCTCTTCCGATAATTTCACTTCGATCATGACTTCGAGGTTCTTGCCGGCGTCGTTCAGACGGCGCGCGAGCTTTTCCGAATCGACCGTTTCGATCGTCTGAAACAGATCCGAAGCAAGACGAGCCTTGTTCGACTGCAGATGACCGATGAGATGAAATTCGGCGTCTTTGAGATCGGCGAGCGCGGGATGTTTCGATTCGAACTCCTGCACGTAATTCTCGCCGAAGACGCGCAAGCCGAGGTTATATGCTTCGCGCATGACTTCAGCGGGAAATTTCTTGGTGACCGCGACCAGGGTGATGTCGCCGCGGCTGCGGCCGGCGCGCTCGGCGGCTTTGGCGATTCGCTCCTCTACTTGCGCCAGACGATCCTTCATCGGTCCTTCATCACGCGCCGAAAAAAACAGGCACGATGTGCCGGTGGTAGAGATTCGTGGTCACGTTGCGCGCAATGGCGGGCTCGCAGGCGTCGAGCAGAGCCGTGTAGCGATCGCCCATGTGCGCCGCGATTTTGTATCCGACATGCAGAAGCTGGCGGACGCTCGGATTGAATGCCGGATCAGACTGATTGTGCCGAACGGCTGAAGTGAACTGCTCCGCCGTCCACTGGCTGACCTCGCCGGGCGAGGGTAAGCGCGCCGCGTCGATATCGATCACGGCAGCGTAAGGCGCGCAGAGTTCCTGGCGATGTGCGTAGGCTTCGGCGTAAACTTCGCGGCAAAGCGCGAGCCCCTCGCCGCCCGATTCGGCCAGCCCGATCAACTCTTCGAGCCACGTGGTGCCCGCGGTTTTCAAGTGCACACCCGCGCCGGTCGCCTGAAGCACGCGGCGGATCGACGCGTAAATCGAAAATTTGTCGCTGCCCGAATGGACGCTCAGCTTGAGATTCGCGGGCAGGCCGTAGCGCGCGACCGCCTGTGCGATGGCCGTGACGTCATCGGCAAATTCGCGTTCGAACTGGCGCACGTCGCCGACATAGTCCACGCCTTTGTTGAAACGACCCGTGAATTTCGGCGCGATGGTTTGAATCGGGATCTGCTCGTCGGCGATGGCGGCGAGGATCACTTGCAGCTCGGCCGGGGTCTGCGGGGAATCGGTTTCGTCCATGGAAACTTCGGTTACGAAATTTCCGGCGCCTTTCACGTCGGCGATTTTGCGATAAATTTTACCGGCTTCCTCGGTCGCGAACAGATATTTGTACGCCGCGGCGACGGCGATCGCCCGGTCGAATTCGGGATGGCGATCCGCGAACTTTTCCGCTTCTCCATGCGCCGGAGGTTTACCGATCGCGTCGGCAACGTCGATGGTGAAGAAGTCGCACGGCTCCAAAAACCGGTCGACTGTCCCAAGATTGATGTGATCCGCGTCGACAAAATAGGGACCCTTCCAATTCGCCGCGCGCACCGCTGCATCGGCGGCCGCACGCGTCGCGCGCGGATCGGACCCGGCGATCAGGTGTTCCCGATTCGATTTATTCCACACCGGAGCGATTTCGAGGCCGCGTCCGGCGGCGCAGACGCACGCCGCGAGCTGCGCTTTGGCCTGATGCGCAAAGCGGTCGCCCACGCCGATGGAAAATTTGGGGAGCCGCATGAAGACGGTCCAATTTTAACGCATGTCTTTTGACGCGTGTCCTGGCAGGTAGAATCGCTTCATGGCGGATTTGCGCGGCAAAACGGCGGTGGTCACGGGCGGCGGCCGCGGACTGGGACGCGCATTCGCGCAGGCGCTGGATGCAGCCGGAGCGGATGTCGTCGTGGTCGCGCGATCGGCGGATGAATTGAAGGATACCGCCGCACTGCTTGGCCCACAGGCGTGTAGTTTTCCTTGCGACATCGCGGACGCGGGTGCGGTCGCGGAAATTTTCGCGAAGATCGGTCCGGTGGACGTGCTGGTGAACAACGCCGGTGTGATGGGGCCGATCGGCCCGCTCTGGGAAGTGGATTTCGAAAGGTGGTGGGCCGCCATGGAGGTGAACGTCCGCGGCGCGATGCTCTGCACGCGCGCCGTCGTTCCCGGAATGATCGCGCGGCGATCGGGGCGCATCGTCAATCTGGCGACCGGCGCGATTCCAGCGGCTTGTCTTTCCGCATACATGTCGAGCAAGACGGCGCTGGTCCGCGCGACCGAATGCCTGGCCGCCGAACTGGAGCCGCACGGTGTTTTTGTATTTTCGGTCGCGCCGGGAACCGTGCGGACCAAAATGACGGCGCACTCGCTCGGCTCCGAGGAAGGGCGGAAATGGATTCCGTGGTTCCGCAGGATCTTCGAAGAACATCTGGACCTGCCTCCGGAAAAGCCGGCTGAACTCATCGTGGAACTTGCAGCGGGACGCGCGGACGCGCTGACGGGGCTCTATCTGACGCCGTTCGACGATCTGGATCAGCTGGTTCATCACGCCGAGCAGGTCAAGGCGGAAAAATTGCATTCGCTGCGCGTGCGAACGCATGCGTCGAGCCGCGCTCCAGCGGCCCTGGCGGCGATTCGCGACGCGGGCAATCGAGCCAAGGAGAGCTGAAATGGACCCGCTGCCGTTTGCGAAGTTGTTGGGAATCGAGATCATCGAAGCGAAGCCGGACAAGGTCACTGCGCGGATGCTGGTTCGTGATGAACTATGCACGCGTCCCGCGGTGTTGCACGGCGGCGCGGCCATGGCGTTTGCCGACAACCTCGGCGCGATCGCCACCGTCATGAATCTTCCCGAAGGCGCAGGCACAACGACCATCGAAAGTAAGACGAACTTCGTCGCGCCGGCGCCTGTGGGATCGTTCGTCACCGGCGAATGCACGCCCGTGCATCGCGGCAAGCGGACCATGGTGTGGCAGACTCGCATCTCGACCGAACAAGGCCGCCTGGTAGCGCTCGTGACTCAAACGCAGCTTGTCTTATGACAATCGGTTCTATAGAAACTTTCGATTGAGCCGATCAAAACGTTTGAGCGGAGAATCGCGCGTTCCCACCGTATACTGAGGTACCCGCATTGGGAACCATGCGAAAAGTGTACTTTCTCATCCCGCTGTTGGCGACTTCGCTGTTCGCCGAAGATTCCAGGATCGACGCGCTCGAAAAGGCCGTGAAATCGGCCCAGAGCGCGGGCGACAACGCATGGATGCTGGTCAGTGCGGCGCTGGTCCTGATGATGACGGGTCCCGGGCTCGCGCTGTTTTACGGCGGGCTCGTGCGGCGCAAAAACGTCCTCAGTACGATGATGCACAGCTTCGTGCTGATGGCTGTCGTAACGATGTTGTGGGCGATTTTCGGATACAGCGTCGCCTTCGGTGAATGGACGCCGTTTTTCGGAGGCGGCCAGTATCTATTTCTAAACGGCGTCGGCACCGCGCCGAACGATGCCTACGCGGGAACCATTCCGCAGCAGACGTTCATGGTGTATCAGCTCATGTTCGCGGTGATTACGCCGGCGCTGATTTCGGGAGCCTTCGCGGAGCGCATGAAATTTTCGGGAATGCTGCTGTTCACGGTGCTGTGGACGTCCATCGTGTATTTCCCGATGGCCCACATGGTGTGGGGAAAAGGCGGGCTGCTGAATGCGTCACTGGGCGGAAAAATTCCATGTTTCGATTTCGCGGGTGGAACCGTGGTGCACATCACGTCGGGAATTTCGGCGCTGATCTGCGCGTTGTATCTGGGTCCGCGCAAAGGCTACGGAGTGGATCCGATGCGGCCGCACAACCTGGTTTTCAGCACGGTCGGCGCGTGCCTGCTGTGGGTGGGATGGTTCGGATTCAACGCGGGCAGCGCGCTCTCGGCCTCCGGACTGGCGACCTCGGCATTCGTGGCGACGCATTTCGGCGCGGCGGCCGCGGCGTTGTCGTGGCTTTTCGCGGAATGGGTCGTGAGCGGAAAACCGAGCATGCTGGGCGGAATTTCGGGCGCGGTCGCGGGCCTGGTCGCGATCACTCCGGCGTCGGGATTCGTGAAACCATTTCCGGCGATCCTGATCGGCGCGGCCGCCGGTGTTTTCTGCTACTTCATGGTGAGCGCCGTGAAGCGCAGGTTCAACTATGACGATTCGCTCGACGCGTTCGGGGTCCACGGCGCGGGCGGAACGCTGGGCGCGATCCTCACCGGAGTTTTTGCGACTAAAGCAGTCAACGACGTGTGGAACGGCAAGCCGATGGGATGGGTGGACGGCAACGCGGGCCAGATGCTGAATCAGCTTGTCGGCTGCGCGATCGCGTTGGTGCTGGCGGCGGTCGCGACGTGGATCATCTTGAGAGTGTGCGATGCCGTCACTGGTGTTCGCGCCGAAGAAGAGCATGAGATCGAAGGGCTCGATTTGAGCTTGCACGGCGAAGAGGGATACAATTTCGAGGCTTAACCGCCTTTTAAAGAAACCCCATGAAAAAAATCGAAGCCATCATTCAGCCGCACAAGCTCGAAGAAGTGAAGGAAGCCGTCAAAGCGATCGGCATCGACGGCATGACCATCGCCGAAGTCCGCGGGCACGGCCGCCAGAAGGGGCACAAAGAGATCTATCGCGGCATGGAGTATCAGGTCGACCTGCTGCCGAAGATCAAAGTTGAAATCGTGGTGGCCGACGCGCGGCTCGACGAACTGATCCGCACGCTGGTCGCCGCCGCGCGCACCGGCAAGATCGGCGACGGCAAGATTTTCGTGTTCGACGTCGCGGACGCCATCCGCATCCGCAACGACGATCGGGGAGAAGCAGCGTTGTGAATTCTCTCGCAGTACCCGGCGTTCACGAGACGCTGGCCTCGCGCACGGCAGACGTAGAGGAGCGCGTCCGCGGTGCATTCACGGGCAGCCGCTTCCCTTCCGGTGTAGCGCTGATTGCCGGCGGCGGATTTGGACGCAGTGAATTGTTTCCGCATTCCGATGTGGACCTTGTGTTCGTGGTCGAATCCGAACATCAGATCGCGCCGATGAAGCCGCTGCTCTCGGCCTTCTTGCAGGATTTGTGGGACCGCGGCCTGCGCCCCAGCCATGCGGTGCAGACCGTCAATTACTGCGCGACCGATCACGACGACAACATCGAGCTGACCATCAGCCTGCTCGACCGTCGATTCCTGGCCGGCGACGAAGCGATGTTCCGGTGGCTGGACGAGCGTTTTCGCGCCTTCATCGCAAAGCGCGGCGGCGCGATCGCCGATAAGCTGGTCGGCCTGGCGCAAGGGCGACGCGCGAAGTTTCACGATACGGTCTATCATTTGGAGCCGAATCTTAAGGACGGTCCCGGCGGTCTGCGCGATCTTCAAACGGTGCGTTGGCTCGCGGCGCTGACACCGCGCGTCACGGCGCCCGATCTTTCGGACGCATTCAATTTTCTCGCCGCGATTCGCGTGCGCATTCATGAATCGGCCGGGCGAGACCAGAATTTGTTGAGCTTCGATATTCAGGAATCGCTCGCAGCCGACCCGGCGGCGCTCATGCGCGATTATTTTCGGCATGCGCGCGGCGTCGATCGTGCGGCGCGTCGCGCGATGGAGACCGCGCAGGGTCGGCCCGGCAACCTGATCGAACGCTTTCAGGATCTCCGCTCGCGATTTTCCACCACCGAATTCACGGTTCTGCGCGACCGCGTGTGGCTCCGGGCACCGGCCGCGGTCGAGCGCGGGCTCGGTCTGTTCGAATTCGTCGCGCGGCATGAGCTGCGGCTCGCTTTCGACACCCTCGATCGGCTGCAGGGGTGCGCGCCGGAAACGTCGTGGGCGGATTGGCGCGCGCTGCTTTCGCTGCCGCACTCGAGCCTCGGCCTGCGCGCGATGCAGGAATCGGGCGTGCTCGTCGCGGCGCTGCCCGAATGGAAACATATCGACTGCCTGGTGGTCCGCGACTTCTATCATCAATACACCGTGGACGAGCACACGCTGGTCGCGCTCGATTCGCTCGCCTCGATTGAGGATCGCCGCTTCGCCGATCTCTGGTCGGAAATCGACGATCCCGCCGCGGTTCGCTTCGCGCTGCTGGTGCACGATATCGGCAAAGGATCCGGCCGCGATCATGTCGAAGAGTCGGCGCAGATCGCGCGCGAGGTAATGAAGCGGCTCAACGCTCCCGAAGCCGATCGCGCCACGATCGAGTTTCTCATCTTGCATCACCTGGACCTTTCCACCGTCATGACGTCGCGCGATCTTACCGACGAATCCACCGCGCAGATGCTGGCCGAGCGCGTCGGAACCGTGGAGCGCCTGAAGCGCCTGACGCTGCTGACCTATGCCGACATCAGCGCCGTGAATCCGCACGCCATGACGCCGTGGCGCCTGGAGCAACTCTGGCGCGTGTATCTGCTGGCCTACGCGGAATTGACCAAGACGCTCTACACGGATCGCATTCACGACGCGGCCGGCGAACGCGCGGCGTTTCTCGAAGGACTTCCCGTGCGCTACCTGCGGACCCACACCGATTCTGAAATCGAAGTGCACATGGCGCTGGCGCAGCAGCTCGAATCGCGTCCGGTCGCGATCGAGATCGTGCACGAGCGCGGGTTTTACCGGCTGACGCTGCTGACGCGCGATCATCCCGGACTGTTCTCATCGGTCGCCGGTGCCATCTCCAGCTTCGGCCTCAGCATTCTGAAGGCGGAGGCCTTTTCGAACGCGCACGGCATCGTGGTCGACACGTTCACCTTCTCCGATCCGCACCGCTCGCTCGAATTGAATCCTCCCGAAGTGGACCGCCTGCGCGGCATCGTGCGGAAGGTGGTGGAAGGAAAACTCGACGCCGCGCAATTGCTGAAAGGCCGCCCGAAGCCGCTGCTGCCGTCGCGCGGCGCGCGCTTCGAGCCTCGCGTTCGACTGGATGATTCGGCCTCGGAAACGGCGACGCTGATCGAGATTGTCGCCGAAGATCGCGCAGGCCTGCTCTACGATCTGACGCGCGTGCTGAGCGCCGCAGACTGCAACATCGAGGTGGTGCTGATCGACACCGAAGCGCATCGCGCGCTGGATGTGTTCTATGTCACATCGGGCGGCGGAAAACTGGACGTTGCACTCGCGGAGAAACTGGGCGTCGACCTGAAAACCGCGTGCGCGCCCTAAGCTGTGGGGTAGGCTTGCAGCCGGCGGAGGCCATTGTGCCCGCCCCTGCTGCAAGCCCGGACCCCATTTAAGAAGCCAACAAAAACCGGTCGACCGCCGCAGCCGCCTTACGGCCTTCCGCGATCGCCCACACCACCAGCGACTGCCCGCGGCGCGCATCGCCCGCCGCGAAGACACCTTTCATCGACGTCTGACAATCGTCAGTCGCGATGTTTCCGCGCGCGTCCGAGACCAGCGGCTCAAGCAATCCGCGCTTCACGGGACCCGTAAATCCCATGGCCAGCAGCACCAGGTCCACGTCCAGCGAAAATTCTTCGCCCGACGAATCGCCCACGCGAACGTAGTGCAGTTTCTCCACCGATCCACGCCCCGAAAATCGCGTAGTCTGCACAGCCCATTCGCGCAGCCCGCCTTCTTCGTGCGAGCTTTCCAGGCGAAGCTGCATCGGCCACAGCGGCCACGGCGTCGAATCGGCGCGCTCGTTCGGAGGCATCGGCAGAATTTCGAATTGATGCACTGACGCCGCTTTGTGGCGATGCGAAGTGCCCAGGCAATCCGCGCCCGTGTCGCCGCCGCCGATGATGACCACTCGCTTGCCGGTCGCCAGGATCTGATTCGCGATTTGCTCACCCGCGACGCGGCAATTCTGCTGCGTCAGAAAATCCATCGCGAAATGGATGCCTTGCAGATTGCGCCCGGGGATCGGAAGGTCGCGCGGCTGCTCCGCGCCGATGGCCAGCAGCATCGCGTCGAACTCGCGCCGCAGATCGTCGAGCGACGCGACATGCGACTTCGTCACGAACTTCACGCCCTCCGCTGTCATCTGCTCCACGCGTCGATCGATCAGATGCTTCTGCATCTTGAAATCGGGAATGCCGTAACGAAGCAGTCCTCCCACGCGGCCGGCTTTTTCGAAAACAGTGACGTCGTGCCCCGCGCGCGCCAGCTGCTGCGCGGCGGCGAGACCCGCGGGTCCAGAGCCGATCACCGCAACGCGTTTTCCGCTTCGAATCGATGCAGGCTCGGGACGAATCCAGCCCTCCGCGAATCCGCGGTCGACAATCGAGCACTCGATCGCCTTGATCGACACCGGCTTTTCATTGATCCCCAGCACGCACGCCGCCTCGCATGGAGCGGGGCAGACGCGGCCGGTGAACTCGGGAAAATTATTGGTCGCGTGCAGGAAGCGGCTCGCGTCGTGCCAGCGATCCTTATAGACCAGGTCGTTCCAGTCGGGAATGACGTTATTCAGCGGACACCCCGCGTTGCAGAACGGCACGCCGCAATCCATGCACCGCGCGGCCTGTCTGCGCGCTTCTTCGACGGGAAAATCCTGGTAGACCTCGAACCAGTCGTTGACGCGCTC
>JAIQFJ010000014.1 GCA_020073325.1 Terriglobia bacterium
CGGAGATTTTCCTGTTCCCGATCGCGCAGCTCTTCCGAGGAATCGACCACGATGGCGGCCAGTTGGGTGCCCTCGCCGTTGGCGTAAGTGGAGAACCAAAGGTCGGCCAGAAAAATCTCGCCGTTTTGTTTTCGCCCTTGCGCCTGGGCCGCTGTGCGGAACGGCTTTCCGGCGGTTCCCAGCCGAAGCGCTTCGGCCAGCATCGGCAGGTATGGCTTGATCGAACGGCCTTCCATCTCGCCCGACACGCCGAACATATCGTTGGCGGCGTGATTGGCCGCGATCACGGTTCCCTCGAAGTTGAGCGTCAGAATCGCGGCCGGACTGCTGGCGACCAGCGTTTTCAGCCGCTCCTGCGCCTCGTTGCGAAGGCGCTGTTCCTGCGTAATCTGCTCGACGTGATCGAGCGCCATCCGCCGGTTCCGCATCACGGCGACGACGAACAGGCCGGAGGCGACATAGCTCAGGAATGAAAACGTAAAACGCAGCGCGTACTCGATCGCGAAATGAGAATTATCGAAGGAGCAGCGGAGCACGGCGCAGCCGACGGCGAGCGCGATAATGGCGCGCGACGGCAGGATGGTAGCCGCCAGCAGCATCGGAAAGATATAGATTCCGCCGAGCGAGAGCGTGCCGACGCGCCAGTCCGCCAGCGCGATCGCCGTAATCGTCGCCGCGGTGACTGCCAGAACGCGTCCGCGGCTGGCATTGAGCAGTCTCGGAATCGCTTTTTCGAACTGGAGAAGGTTCGGGACGATCGCCGTCGCCATACCCTATTATGAGGCGCGAGTTCGGAGCCTTCCATTGCGGCCTTGCGGCTGCCGCCCTGCGGCCGGAGGGGGACAGCGCCGCGCGCTGGCGAAAACGCGCGCGCGGCGCGAGGTCACGGCCTAGTAGCCGCCGCCCTTCTTGTCGCCTTTCTTGTCGTCCTTCTTGTCACCCTTCTTTCCCGTGTCCTTGCCGTCCTTCTTCGGCGCGTCCTGTTTGTCCTGCGCGAAAGAAAGCGACGCGGTGCCTGTGAGCATCGACACGGCGAGAAGTGCGCCCATCAGCTTCTTCATTTTGTTCGGTCTCCTTTTGTTCGAACGCACACTTCTCCGACACATCGGGCCGGCTGTGTGAGTCTGCCCGCCGAGGGAGCAATCGGTTCGCCAGAGCACAACACACGCAATGCGAAGAGATTCCGTGGATCGGAGCGATGCGGAGCCTTGCGGGGTCAGACAATCTTACGTCTACGGTAAATCTTTACGCGTAGAATTGTTACGTTTTCAGGCTTTTGTCGCTCCGCTTTGTCGTTCTTTTATGGGAACTCCTAGCGACTGCGACACAAGCGTATTAGGCTTTGTTCATGGGATCTTCAAGACACACCGGAGTACTGTGCGACACATTCACAAATGCCACATATGACAATAATACTTGTTTTTATTTGATTAACAGGCAGACAGAGAGTCACCTTTTATCTGCAGGGCCGGGTCGACCAGAAAGGCGTGACGGCCCTGCAGCTTGCCGCTCAGCACGCTGGAGTCGGGACAGACTGCGTGCTTGTGCGCTTATGGAGCAGCAACTCTACAGAGAATAAACCGGAATTCGAAGTGGACGGACATTTCTTTTGGCACGCCGGGCCTAACTTTCGTCTATCGGGAATGGACGAGGAGTTGCGCCTCCATTGAGCCGGGGGAAATTCGTGGCAAGATTTCTTATGTGAGACGAATCCTGATCCCGGCCGCCGCGGCGAGCTTGTTGGCCGGGTGTGCGCATCGGTATCGCATGGAGGGACTCGTGCTGCAAACCGATCCGGCGGAGCGCACCATGGTCGTTTCACACCGGCCGGTCGAAGGTTTTATGCCCGGCATGGCGATGCCGTTTCATGTCGCGCGCGGCGAGGATTTTTCGAACCTCGCAACAGGCGCGCGCGTGAAGTTCGATCTGTACGTCGGGAAGAAGGAGTCCGTCGCGAGGCACGTTCGCGTGGAAACAGCGACGCTGGATTATCCGGCGCCGGCGCCGGCCAACCGGTTGTCACCGGGGGCTCGGGTCCCGGATTTTTCATTGACCGATCAGGCGGGTCGCGTCGTCCGGCTCGGCGATTTTGCGGGGCGCGTGGTCGCGGTCGATTTTATTTATACTCGCTGTCCGCTGCCCGACGTGTGCCCCCGGCTTTCAGCGAACTTCGCGTACCTTGCGAAGCGCGTGCCGGAGGTGCAACTGCTTTCGGTGACCATCGATCCGCAGTTCGATACGCCGGCTGTGCTTGCCGAGTACGGCCGCCGTTATGGAAGCGATGGGGAGCGGTGGAGATTTCTCACGGGCTCGATCGAACAGGTGCGCGAGGTCGCGGGATTATTCGGGCTGATCTATTGGCCTGAAGACGGATCGATCACGCATACGGTGACGACGGGGATCATCGGCCGGGACGGCAAACTGGCGGCACTGGTGGGGGGATCGAGCTACCGGCCGGAGCAGTTGCGGGACCTAGTCCAGCACGAGATCGACCGGCGCTGATCATTTCTTTTTCGCGGTCACATTGGCGACGGCTTGCTGCATGGCGCGGCGCACGATCGTGATTTTCGCGGCCTTCAGCTTTACCAGCGTCGCGCCACCGCGGCCCCAGCCTCCAGGTACGGGCTCGAACATGTCGGGCTCATCTTTGACGAACATCGCCTGCTGCTCCGGCGTCAGCTTGATCATTCCGACCTTCTCGTCGGGCTTGGGAAACGTGGCGAAAATTTTGCCGTGCGCGCGGAAGTCGGGATGGCCCATGTGCGACGCTTCCACCGTATCCGGAAAGCTGAGAGCGAGCTTGCGAAAATCGGCTGCGGTCATGTGCCACATGATAACCTGACACGGTGCGGATCACGAGAATCGAAGCGTATCGGGTCGAGTTGCCGCTGCATGAAGGCAGCTATAAATGGTCGGGCGGAAACGCGGTGAGCGTGTTCGATTCGACCGTGGTGGCGGTCCACACCGACGCTGGGATCACGGGCTATGGAGAAGTTTGCCCTCTGGGTCCGGCCTATCTGCCGGCGTACGCGGCGGGCGCGCGGGCGGGGATCGCAGAGCTGGCCCCGCAGATGATCGGGCTTGATCCGACGCAGACCGGCGCGGTGCATCGCTTCATGAATCAGAAGATGCGCGGGCACCCGTATGTGAAATCGGCCCTGGACGTCGCGTGCTGGGATATTTTGGGAAAAGCGTCGGGCCAAAGCGTGGCGACGCTGCTCGGCGGGCGTTTCGGAGAAGATTTTCCGCTGTACCGCGCGATTTCGCAGGACGCTCCGGTGGCGATGGCGGAGATGGTCGGCGTGTATCGCGCGCAGGGATACACGAAGTTTCAACTCAAGGTCGGCAGCGATGTGGAAACGGATATCGCGCGGATTTTCGCGGTTGCGGAACGATTGCAACCCGGTGACGTTTTGATTGCGGACGCGAATACGGGTTGGACGCAGCATCAGGCGCTGCGCGTGGCGGATGCGGTTCGTCACGTCGACGTGTACATCGAGCAGCCTTGCCGGACCTATGAAGAATGCCTGGCGGTGCGGCGGCACACGAATCGTCCATTCGTGCTGGATGAAGTGATTGACGATCTGGGCATGGTGGTGCGCGGCGCGGCGGATCACGCGATGGACGTGATCAACTTGAAGATTTCCAAAGTCGGCGGCCTGACGGCGGCGCGGCAGATCCGCGATCTTTGTGTGTCGCTCGGAATCGCGCTGACGATCGAGGATACCTGGGGCGGCGACATTACGACGGCGGCGATCGCCCATCTGGCGCATAGTACGCCTCCCGAGATGTTATTCACCACAACGGACTTCAACAGCTACGTCACGGTGAGCATCGCCGAAGGGGCTCCGCAACGGATCAACGGGCGAATGACCACGACGAATCATCCGGGATTGGGGATCGAGCCGAGGATGGACGTCCTGGGTAAGCCTGTTTTCTCAGTGGGATAGGGAAAATCCGTAATAGCCTGGGGCACGGCGGGTCTATACTGAAGGAGAGCAAGGAGCCGGATGAGGGCCCCCTGCTTTGACACTACCGCCGCTTTTTCCAGCGCACGGTAATCGTGACCGTGAGCGCCATCACGGTGACGACGCTGATCACGACTGTGATCATCGTGCCCTCCTTTCCGCCCGAACATCGGTATACCACGGCCTGTTAGAGCACGCCGTGGTATGTTCGGGACGTCCAGGAAAAGCCCGATCATCACATGCTCGTGCGGAGAAGCCACACGAGGTTGTGCGATTCGGCGGGGAAAATTCTCAGATGGAATTCGCGGCGGGAACGGCCGCTTTGACGCGCCGTTCTACGTACGCAGACCGCAGCATCATGATGGCGGTGTAGATCACGACCACAATCACCAACCAGCGCACGGTGACGACAGACATTTTTTCGCCGACGATGAAGGCCGCGATCAGGACCCCGGGAATCCCGCCGATCGCAAGGCCGAACGCCGATTTCAGGTTGTACTTCGCCTCGCGGATGAAGCGCGCGCTGCCGACGGGCATGAGAAACGCGCAGGACCCCATCATGATGGGATACGCGGTGGTCGAGTTCATGCCGAGCAGCGAGATCAGCACCATGCATGGCGCATACATTCCGATTCCGAGCGTCATCAGCGCGCCGAGCACGGCATTGACGGCGACTCCGATGATCAGCTTGATGCCCGTCAATCCATACTCATTGCCGCCGGCGGGCAGAAAATCGAGCTGACGAAGCAGGAAGAACACGGCCATGACCAGCAGCGCGATGCCCATGCCGATCTGGATTTTCCGCCGCGACCAGCTTGCGACCACGCCCGCGCCGAGCCATGCGCCGAGCGCCGCGGCGCCGACCATCAACGCCAGCGTCATCACGTCGACCTTCACCACGGCGATGTAGATAAATGCCTGAATCAGGGTCGGGACGGTGTGGCCGACGTTGAGCGTCCCGGGGATCTGTTCGTCGGGAACCAGGCCCCAGAGTTTAAAAAACGAGGTCGTCGTGGCGTAAGAGCCGATGCCCAGCGTGTCGAAGAAATTCGTAATGAGGCCGATGAAACCGTCGCGAAGGTCGGGCTTGGGGCGGTCGCGCCGCTCGCGGATCTCAGCGATCCAGACGTAGAGATAGGTGGCTCCGAAAATCGCCAGCGCGATGAATAATGCCGTCTTCATGCAACTCGATTCCGCAACACGCCGATGCCTTCAATTTCGACCTCGACGGTGTCGCCTGGATTCATTTTCTTGGTGCTGCCGGGCGTGCCGGTGTAGATCACGTCGCCGGGCGCCAGCGTCACCCATTGGCGGACGTAGTCGACGATCGCCGGGCAGTTGAACATCAGATCGGACGTGTACTGCTTCTGCACCGTTTCGCCGTTGTAGCGCGTCTGCAGCAGCAGATTCGAAAAATCGATACCGGTAAGAATGGCGGGGCCGAGCGGACCGAACGTGTCGGATCCTTTGGCGCGCCACCATTGCAGGTCTTTATTCGGACCATGCTGCCAGTCGCGCTCGCTGACGTCGTTGCCGCAGGTGACGCCGAAGATCGACGAATCGGGACCGATGACGATCACCAGTTCGCCTTCGGAATGGACGTTTTTCGCGTCCTTGGGGATCACGATCGGCTCGTCGGTCGCGATCAGGCAGGAGACAGGTTTGTAGAAAATCTCAGGAGCCGCAGGAGCCGGGCGTCCGTTCAGATGGCTCCCGTAGTTCAGGCCGACAGCTAGAATCTTCGACGGCGTACAGGGCGGCAGCAGCTTCACCTCGGCGAGCTTGTGTGTCGCGCCGGTTTCGCGATGCTGGAACAAATCGCCGTCAAGTTCGCGGACAGTCTGGCCGTCAAGGATGCCGTAGGAATCGCGGCCCTGATGATGATAACGGATGAACTTGGTCATTTAGTGGATCAGTGTTTCCAGAGCGCGATGAACCAGATCGAAAGTCGAGGGTCTCAATAGGATCGCGGTAGCCGCGAGCATCGCGAGGGCGAGGGATTTCCAGGGCAGTGGCTGGCGGGGAGGCTCACCGTTGAGCAGACGGTCGACGCGGGCTTCCAGATCTTCGCCCAGCAGCGAGGTCACCAGCGGCGATACCTCCGTGTGTGCACCCAGCCGTGCGACGCGCACCAGAGCTTCGGCCAGGGCCAGCGATCGGGGGCGATCTTCAGCCACAGCCAGATCGTCGGCGGCCCACTCGGCGTAGCGCCTCCAGGCTTTTTCAATCCGGGCCAGGGGCAGAAACGCGGGGGCCAGGAGAATCGCGAGCCGCTTCAGGTTATCGCGCGAAATCGAGTGCGACCGCTCATGCCGAACCGCCGCTTCCACCTGCTCAGGCGACAGCGTTTCGAGCACGTCGCGCGAGAGAATCAGGACCGGACGAAAAACTCCGGCGAGCACCGTGGTTCGTGCTGTGCGGACGACCAGCGCCGGCTCGCCCGCGACGATCTTCGTTTCTCCGGCGAACCGCGACGATTGCAGAAGCCGGTGTGATTTCAGCAGCGCCCGTCCAGCGGAAAGAACCGCGCGCGTCCACAGCACCACCGTCGCAATCGACGCGGCGATGCACACCGCGCCCAGTTGTTCCGCGGCTGCCTCCGGCTCAAACCATAGATAACTCGGAATGCACAAGCCGAAGACGGCAAAAATTCCGAGCGCGGCCGGAGCGATGCGCAGGGCGAAGAGAAATCGCGCGGCCGTCCGGGCCTGCATGCGTTGGGCGAAACGGATCGCCCAGGAGGAAAGCAGCGTCAGCAGCACACTCGCGGCAAAGGACACGGCGAAAAATGTCGCGAGCGAAAAACAGGCGAGCTTGAGAACGTAAGAAGCCGTCATCCGTCGTTCCTCCGCTCCAGCTCGCGGCGTTTCAGCCGGATCTTGCGCTCGAGTTCGTCAAGTAGAGCAGCGTCTTCCTGCCCGACCGCATCGACCAGAAACGAAATCAGCATCTCGCTTGAGTGCTCGCGGGTGGAAAGCAGGCCGGACAGAAGATGGCCCGCGCGCTTCTGTTCCCACTCGCGGCGCGTCAGTTTCGGCGAGTAAAGAAAAGCGCGCTCAAACTTACGGCGGTCGAGCATGCCTTTCTTATACAACCGGTCGAGCGTGGTCATCACGGTGGTATAGGCGAGGGGACGCCCAAGGTGCTCGCCGACATCGCGGACCGAGCTTTCGCCGCGGGTCCACAGCACATCCATCACCGACGATTCCAGCCGTCCCAGCGCCAAGCGGTCTTTCAGAAAACGAATCACGACTTTTGATTATGGCGCACGACGCTGGCATATGCGATTTTCGTCCAGGCGTCCGGCTTGAAGATTCCGCGGCCGAATTTTTCGTCGAAGTCCTTGGTCGGCGCCGCGGCGACCGCTTCGTCCACCGACTTCCCTTCCTTGATCAGTTTTTCCAGGCGCTGGGTCACGGCGGCGAGCATCTCGTGCGACGCTTTGAGATCGTCTTTGGTCCCCATCGGCCCGTGCCCGGGAATGATGCGCGTCTTCGCATCGCCCACCTTGTGCATCGCTTCGGCCGCGGCTGCCATGCCGCCGACCCATCCGCCGGTGGAATAATCGATCACCGGATACATCCCGTTGAACAGCATGTCGCCGGTATGCAGGACGTTGGGACCGGGGAAAAAGAGATACGTATCGCCGTCGGTGTGCGCCAGCGGGATGTGCACGTACTCGATTTTCTCTTTTCCGTACGTCAGCTTGCCGCCTTTGGCGAATTCCTGCGTGGGCAGGCCTTCGGGTTTGAGCGGATCGAACGTGCGGCCGTTCGCTTCCATCGTGGTGCGGACGCTGAGGCGTTTTTTCACGTTCTCCTGCGCCATGATCTTCACGCCCGCGCGGCCCAGCGATTCATTCGAGCCGACATGGTCGAAGTGCCAATGCGTGTCGAACAGCAGGTTCACCTTGTGCGCGTCCACCTGTTCGCCGATCGCCTTGGCGAGGTCGGCCGCGCGCTCCGGATAACCGCCGTCGATCATCATCAGTCCGTCGGGCGAGATGACCACACCGATGTTTCCGCCGTCGCCCATCATGACTGCGAGCGAGTCGGAAAGCTTGGTCGCTTTGATCGGAGCCGGAGGATTCTGGCCGAACGCGCGGTAGGTCAGCGACAGGCCCGCAGCGCCGCCGATCAGCGCGGAGAAAAACTCCCTGCGGTTGGAAGCAAATTTAGACATAAGATGCAGCTTACCTGAAAATCGGCGGTCGCGGTATCGCGCCAGCGTGAAGGAAGTTTCACTTTCGAGTGAGATAATATTCGGACGGGTTCAATACTCAACGTGACCGTCGGCCGAATCCTGTCTTTTCTGCTGCTCTGCGCGATCAGTTTAACGGCGCAGGAATCCGCTTCAAAAAAAGAAGATACATTCTTTGCGGGAACCGTTTCGTCCTGGGATGCGGCGAAGCTGGTGGTGTCGCGGCCGGTGGCGGCGAAGAAGGAGCAGCGCACGTTTCGCATGACGCCGGAGACGAAGGTCGAGGGAAAGCTGCGCGCGAAGGCGCGCGTGACGGTCCGCTATATTTCGGGCGAGGATGGCGACGTGGCAACCCTGGTGGTGGTGCACACGAACAAGATGAAGTAGCTTCGCGGCGCCCTACTCGGTTTTCTTACGCTTCTCGATCCAATCGGTCTTGACGACCTGGCGCGCGCGGCCGAGCGCGAGAGCCTGTTTGGGGACGTCTTCGGTGATGACACTTCCGGCTCCCAGGTAGCTCTCCGCGCCGACTTCGAGCGGAGCGACCAGCGTCGAATTGCTGCCGATGAAGGCGCCGGATCCGATCCTGGTCTCGTTTTTCTTTACGCCGTCGAAATTGCAGGTGATCGTGCCCGCGCCGACGTTCACGCGATCGCCGATTTCGGCGTCGCCGAGATAGGCCAGGTGCTGCGCCTTGGTTCCGGCGCCGAGGCGGCTCTTCTTCACCTCGACAAAATTTCCGACGCGCGCATCCATGCCGATGTTGGCGTTCATCCGCAGCCGGGCGAAGGGACCGATTTGCGCTTTCTCGGCGACCCGTGAATCGGCGATCAGAGTGTACGGCCGGACGATCGCGCCATCGGCCAGGACGGACGATTCGACGATCGCTCCGGCGCCGATGCGGCAATCCTCGCCGATGACGGTTTCGCCCAGGATGCGCGCGAACGGCTCGACGATGGTGTCCATGCCGATGCGGACGCTGCTGTCGATGGAAACGGTCTCCGGCCGCTCGATGGTGACGCCCTCGAGCATCAGTTGCTCGGCCTTGCGGCGGCGCAGGAGGCGATCGGCGTCGGCGAGTTCGATGCGCGTGTTGATTCCGAGCAGTTCGCTCGAATCTGCGACGTGCCGGGCCTCGACCCGATGGCCGTGTGTGTTGAGAATCGCGGCCATGTCGGTCAGGTAATATTCGCCCGCGGGGAGGGTCGGCTGAATTTCGGAAAGATGCGCCCAGAGAAGATCGGCGCGGAAACAATAGATGCCGGAGTTGATCAGGCGGATCGCGCGCTGCTCCGGCGTGCAGGCTTTTTCTTCGACGATCGCGCGGACAGCGTCGGTAGCATCAAGGATGACTCGTCCGTAGCCGGCCGGAGCATCGAGAGACGTCGTAATCAGAGTCGCGGCGGCCGTGGAGCCGGCCTGCGCGTCGCGCAGACGAGTCAGCGTGTCGGCGGAAAGCAGCGGCGTGTCGCCGTAAAGCACCATGACCAGATCCGAAGGCGGCGCGGCCTCGCGAGCGCACGCAAGGGCGTGGCCGGTCCCCTTCTGCTTTTTCTGGCGGGCGAAGCGAATCTTGCGAGGCGCGAGCAATTCTTCGACAGCTTCGGCCTGATGGCCCGTCACGGCGACGATCGAATCGGCGGGCGCGACGGCGCGGGCGGCCTCCACGACGTGCTCCACCAGCGCGAGTCCGCCGGCGCGATGCAGAACCTTGGCTCGCTTGCTGCGCATGCGGGTTCCCAAACCCGCGGCCAGTATCACGACGGTTGTGGTCATGTCTTTTTCATTTTCGCGTAACGGCCCTCTTCGGCGAGTTCCACCACGACCGCGCCCAGCGCGCCCTGATCGTGGCGGATCTTTTCCTGCGGCCGCGCGCCGGACTTGCGCAGCAGATCGACGCCGATGATGCGCATACCCATGCTCTCCAGGCGCTCCGTGTCGACTTCCACCGGCCGCGCCGCCTGCGCCTGATAACGATGCAGTACGGGCCCGCGGATCGATCGCGTATTGATGACGCACGCGTCGATCAGCGAGCCTCCGGATCTTCGCCCGGCATGACGCAGAATGGCCGCGACGTGATCCGAGGCGCGGAAATTGGTGGTCTCGCCCGGCTGCGACATCAGGTTCATAAAATATACCTTCAGCGCGCGCGATTGCGCGATCGCGCGGGAAACGCCGTCGACCAGAAGATTGGGAATCACGCTGGTGAACAGCGACCCGGGGCCGAGCGTGATCAGGTCGGCCTCGGCGATGGCCTTCAAAGTTTCGGGCAGCGGCTTGGGACGGCGCGGACGCAGCTCGATGCGTTCGATGCGATGCTTGCTGCGGCTGATGCGCGATTCTCCCAGCACCGTGCTGCCGTCGGCGAGCGTCGCCTGAAGCGCGACGTTCGCGGCCGTCGAAGGATAAATTTTTCCGAGCGCGGCCAGGACTTCCGAAGACAACTTGACGGCGGTGCCGAAGTCGCCGGTCAGGTGCGTCATCGCCGTAAGGAAAAGATTGCCGAAGCTGTGGCCCTTCAGTCCGCGTCCGTTCGAGAAACGGTACTGAAACAATTTCGACAATAATGTTTCATCTTCGGAAAGCGCGACCATGCAGTTGCGGATGTCGCCGGGCGGCAGCACATCGCACTCGCGGCGCAGGCGGCCGGAGCTGCCGCCGTCGTCGGTCACGGTGACCACGGCGGTCACTTCGATGGCGCCGCGCCCGGCCTTGGCGTAACGCTTCACGCCGCGAAGAAGCGTCGACAGGCCGGTGCCGCCGCCGATCGAAACAATCTTCAGCGGTTGCGTTTTCGAATCCACAGCTTTCTTGAGGATCTCACGCCGCGCAGGCCGAAGCCAATCGATTTCACCGATTCGCGCGACAGCAACCCGCCGTTAACGCGCGTTTAACGGGACGATCCTATTCTGTGGCCGATGCCGACACAACCAACGGGGATTTTCGATGCGGCGCGCGGACTGCTGGAGCGGGGCCCGGTCGGCGCGGTTCTGCAAAACATTCTGGTGCCGCCCGAACTGGAGCGAACCTGGCTCGATGCGGCTCGGCAAGCGGGCGGAAGCTCGGTGTTCGAGAATTTTCTATCCGCGATGCACGTGAGCTACGATTGCGACGCGGCGAAAGTGGCGCGCATTCCCGCCAAGGGACCGGTAGTCGTCGTCGCGAATCATCCCTTTGGGCTGATCGAAGGCGCGATCGCCGGAGCCCTGGTCGCGCGCGTGCGGCCCGACTTCAAGATTCTGGCGAACTCCCTGCTGGCGGGGACGCCTGCGCTGGACGATTTCGTGATTCCCGTGGACCCGTTTGGCGGCGCGGCGCGGGCGAACTGGCGATCGCTGCGGCGAAGTTTGGAGTGGCTCGAGCAGGGCGGCGTACTGGTGACATTTCCCGCGGGCGAGGTCTCCTCGCTGCAGTTTCCCGCACTTCAGATTGCCGATCCGGAGTGGAATGAAAATGTCGCGCGCATGATCCGCATCAGCGGCGCGGCGTCGGTCCCGGTTTATTTTCACGGCAACAACGGCGCGGGATTTCAGATGGCGGGAATGATCCATCCGGCACTTCGTACGGCGCTGCTGCCGCGCGAGCTGCTGAACAAGCGCGGGCGGACGATCCGTGTTTCGCTCGGCCGCCCGATCTCGGCAGATCGCGTCGCACGATTGCGCGAGCGCGAAGCGACCGACTATCTGTGGCAGCGGACCTACGCCCTGGAGGCTCGCAAGCCGCAGCGTCGATTCCTGAAATTCGAGCCGCGGCAAGCGCACATTGCCGGCGCGGTGGATCCTGCACTGCTCGCGGCGGAAGCGGAGCGGATCGATCCGATGCTCCAATGCGGCGACTACTCCGTGCGCGTCGCGGCGTCCGGCTCGATTCCGAATACGCTGCGCGAAATCGGCCGGCTGCGCGAAATCGCGTTTCGAGCCGCGGGCGAAGGCACCGGGCGCTCGCTCGATCTCGACCGGTTCGACGGCCACTATCAGCACCTCTGGATCTGGAATCAGAAAGCGCGCGAGGTGGTCGGCGCCTATCGCCTGATGGGGACCGACCGAGCCGCGTCGCCGCGCGATCTCTACACCAGCACGCTGTTCCGCTTCCGCCCGGGGCTCCTCGACAACCTGTATCCCGCGCTCGAGCTTGGCCGGTCCTTCGTGCGGCCCGAATATCAACGCAGCTACGTCGCGCTGCTGCTGCTGTGGAAAGGGATCGGACAGTATGTTGCGAAAAATCCGCGCTATCGCGTCCTGTTCGGGCCGGTAAGCATCAGCCGCGAATATAATTCCGCCTCGCGCGCAGTGATGGTTTCCTATTTGCGATCGCGCTGCGCGAATCCGAAGCTGGCCGAACTGGTCGAGCCGAAGCGTCCCTTCCACGCGCGCCGTTTGCGAGCCTGCGACCTGCATTTGCTCGGCTCGCTGCTGGCAAACGTCGACGAGCTTTCCGACGTCGTCGCCGATCTGGAACCGGACGGCAAAGGTGTGCCCGTATTGCTGCGGCAATATCTGAACGTCGGCGGCGAGATTCTGGCGTTCAACGTCGATGCCGATTTTTCGGACGTGCTCGATGGACTCGTGATGGTCGACATGGCGCGGATGGAGTGCGGGCTGCGCGAAAAATACCTGGGCAAAGAAGGCGCGGCGCACTTCGCCGCATTTCACGCGATGCCATAATCGAAATGAGTGCGGCGATTCGCAAAATTCGCATGGGCGGTCCTCGGATTCAATCTTCTGGTGATCCTGTGGGGAGCGCTGGTTCGCGCCTCGCGATCCGGTGAAGGCTGCGGCGACCACTGGCCGCTGTGCAACGGCACCGTCATCCCGCACGCCGCGGAAATCGCCACGATCATCGAATTTACCCATCGCGCGACCACCGGGATCGCGTTCTTTTCCGTGGTCGCGATGGCGCTGTGGGCTTTCCGCGCATATCGTCCCGGACCCATCTGGCGGGGCGCAATGGCTTCGCTGGTCTTGATCGTGACCGAAGCGCTGCTCGGCGCGGGACTCGTTTTGTTCCGATACACCGGCGCCGACGTGTCCGCCGGTCGCGCGATTTACCTCTCAGCGCACCTGGTGAACACGCTGCTGATGCTGGCCGCGATGGCGCTGACGGCATGGTGGGCGTCGGGGCATCGCGGAATCGAATGGTCCGGTAAAAGTTCGCGTCTTCTCGGCTGGGCGATTGTTGCCGCGTTGATCGTCGGCGTCAGCGGAGCCATCGCCGCGCTGAGCGACACGCTTTTTCCGCAGACCTCGCTACGGGCGGGACTCGAAGCGGATTTTTCTTCTGCGTCACCCATGTTGATGCGCCTCAGAATCTGGCACCCCGCGATCGCCGTGGCCGCCGGCTTGTATATCGCCGCAGTCGCGATGCGGCTCGGACGAGGATTGCGACTCGGGATGGCCGTAATCGCGCTGGTCGGGCTGCAGCTTGCGGCGGGCGTCGTGAATCTTGCGCTGCTGGCTCCGGTCTGGATGCAGCTTGTGCATCTGCTGCTGGCCGATCTCCTGTGGATCGCTCTGGTGCTATTCTCCGCGGATATCCTCGAAAAGCCGCTGAGCGACAAACCAGCGGTTCGGCCGCGACCGATGGCAACGGTTCCCCGATAATGCTTCCGTGACCACCTGGAAGCTCAGCCTTGTGCAGGTCCTGGGCGCGTCCGCGCTCGGTGTGGTCCTCGGCGGATGGCTGAAACGACGCCTGCCGATTCTCGATCGCCTGAATATCCCCACCTCAATCGCGGGCGGCATGGTCTACGCGATCCTCGCGCTGGCGCTGCACGACCGCGTCGTGAATCTCGAGCCCGACACGCTGCTGCGCGATCTTCTGCTGATCGCGTTCATGACCACCGTCGGACTCAGCGCGCGCTTCCAATTGCTGCGCGAAGGCGGAAAAAAACTGGTCGTGCTGCTGGCGGTCAGCTCCGTCGGCGCGGTGCTTCAGAACCTGCTGGGGATCGGACTCGCGAAGGCGCTGTTCATCGATCCGCGCCTGGGAATTCTTGCGGGATCGGTCGCGTTGACCGGCGGACCCGGCACCGCGGTCGCGTTCGGCGGCACGTTCCAGAAGATGGGAGTCGCCGGAGCCGAGGTGGTCGGCATGGCATCAGCGACGTTTGGAATCGCGGTGGCAGGGTTGCTTGGCGGATACGTCGGGGGATGGCTGGTCCGGCGGCACAAGCTGAAATCCTCGGGCGCGACGGCGGACCCCGCGAAGATCGAAAAAGAAGAGGACTCGCTGGTCACGACCGTGCTGGTGATCGCGATCGCCATGGGGCTCGGCAATCTGCTGAGCGGTGCGTTGGAGCGGGCCGGGTTGATTCTTCCGCCGTACATCGGCGCGATGATCGTCGCAGCGGCGATCCGCAATCTGAACGATTCTTTTCACTTCGCAACCATCTCACAGGCCGACGTGAATCAATGCGGACGCATCGCGCTGAACCTGTTTATCGTGATGGCGCTGATCGCGCTGAAGCTGTGGGAACTGGCGCACCTCGCTCTGCCGATGATCGCGATCCTGGCGGCGCAGGTGCTGCTGTGCATCGCGATGTGCGTGACGATGGTTTTCTGGGCAATGGGCCGCAACTACGAATCGGCGGTCGAAAGCGCGGGCTTTTGCGGCTACATGCTCGGCATCACCGCGAACGCAGTGGCGTGCATGGAGGAGCTGGTCGAAAAATACGGCGCGGCGCCGGAGGCGTTCCTGGTGGTGCCTGTCGTCGGGGCGTTTCTGATCGACTTCAGCAATTCGCTCATCATTACGACGATGGCGAATCTGCTGAGATAGGAGGGCGGGCTTCAGCCGGCGCGTGGCTTCAGCCACGCTACTCGATTGCGGGCTAAGGCCGCCCTCCCAATAGCCGCGCTCGTGTCGCGGGACTCGTCGCCAGATCCGCGATGGTCCACGCCATCGCCAGTGCGCCGTCGAAAATCGCCTGATCGGCCGCCGGCTTGATGCAATGCGCGGTGAACTCGGGCTGATGATTCGCCGCCGGAAGGCAATCGATCCCGATCATCGGGTGAATCGACGGAATCGCGTGCGACACGTTGCCCATGTCGGTCGACGCGGCCAGCCGTTCTTTCATCGGTCCAAGATCGGCGAACTTGCGGCCGATCGCTTCCGCGTTGCGCTGATAGATCGCCGCCAGTTCCAGATCGTGATTCATTTCGGCGTAGGGTTTGTCGCCGCCGTTCAGTTCGAGCTTCGACCCGGTCGCGATCGCTCCGGCTTCGAAACAGCGGTAGACCTTCTCTCGAAGCTGTTCCAGTTCCGGCACGTTTTCCGAGCGGATGATGTAGCGCGCCGCCGTATGCGCCGGGACGATGTTCGGCGCGTCGCCGCCCTTGGTCACGATTCCGTGGATCCGATCTGTCTGTTTGATGTGCTGCCGCAAGAGACCGATGGAAGTTTGCGCGATGGTCAGCGCGTCGGCCGCGTTGATTCCCTGCTCAGGAAATGCCGACGCATGCGCTTCCTTGCCGTGATAGCAGGCTTCGAACATCGACGCCGCGATGATCTTCATCGTCGCCAGATCGAACGGCGCCGGATGCACCATCATCGACGCGTGGATTCCCTCAAAACGGCCGCGTTCGAGCATCAGGATTTTTCCGCTCGCGTTGCCCACTTCTTCCGCCGGCGTGCCGAGCACCGTAATCGTGACACCCAGCTCATCGGCGATTTTCGCCGCCGCGATTCCCGCACCGGTCGACATCGCGGCGATCAGGTTGTGCCCGCACGCGTGCCCGATGCCGGGAAGCGAATCGTATTCGGCGCAGATCCCGATGTTGAGCGGCCCTCTGCCGGCCCGCGCGATGAACGCGGTCGGCATGCCCGCGACTCCCCGTTCGACGCGAAACCCGGCCGCATCGAGCGCTTCGCAGAGCCAAGTCGAGGCGTGTTCTTCCTCAAATCCCAGTTCCGGCTTCGCGTGGATGCGATGGCTCAGGTCGACCAGGCTCGCGCGGACCGATTCAAGCTTCTCTTTCGCGCCGGATTTTGCGGTTTGCATAAATTGTCCAAAGCGACGGGGGGCGGGCCCCCTGGTCCGCGCGCGGCCCCAGAGATCCGCCCCCCTAAGTTTCCAAATGGCTACTGATTGCTCGAAGTCCCCGCAGCCTTCTCGGGATGCAGCAGCAGTTTCTGGACGCGCCAGTTCAAGATTTCCGCGACGTAAATCGTGTTCTCCGACGGGCACGCGATTTCGTGGATCCAGCCGAATTCCTTCAACTGGCGTCCCGATGTCCCCAGCACGCCGAGCACTTTGCCGTCCAGCGACAGCTTGTACACGCGGCCCGGATACGCGTCGGCGCTATACAGATACTGCGTCGGCCCCGGCGTAATGCAGATCGCCCAGGGAGCGCCGCTCTGCCTTGCCGCGCCCTCGGGCGACGGCTTCGGACCCATCCACGGCTGCACATCCGGCGGCACCGGCACGTCGATCTTGATTTCGCGCTGGAAAGTGCCGTCCGGATCGAACACCTGAATGCGGCGATTGCCGCGGTCGGCGACATAAATATTGCCCTTCGCATCCGACGCGATCGAGTGCGGCGTGTTGAGCTGGCCCGGCTTCGGATTCGCGCGGTCTTCGGGCGGAACCGGCACGCCGAACGACTTCACCCAGCGCCCGTTCTTGTCGAATTTCGCGACGCGCGAATTGATATAGCCGTCGCTGATAAAGATGTTGCCCTGCGGGTCCCAGGTCACGTCGGTCGGCTGGCGGAACTGCCCGTCGATCGCCGGACGCGGCGGATTCACGTGCGTCCACGGCGTCGCTTCGTCGGAGGCTTCTTTCTTGCGGCCGAACACCATCACCACGCGACCTTCGGGATTGAACTTGATGATCATGTCCGAACCCTTGTCGATCGCCCACAGATTGTCGTCCTTGTCGAACCGGATCACGTGCGCGTAGCTCCACGCGTAGAGATTGTGGCCGATCTCGCCGATGTATTTCCCGGTGGGCCCGAACTCCAGGATCTGCGACGCAGTGGCTCCGTAGGCCGGCCCAGTCGTGTTGCCGCGCGAGAACACGAAAATGTGTCCTTTTGAGTTCAGCGCCACGCCCGAAGCCTCGCCCAGGTAGAGATCCTTGGGCAATTGCAGGAAGTTCGGCACGGAGTCGAACGGAATCTCAGGAACGGACTGCTGTGAGAAGGCCACAGGGCCGAACAGCAGGAACAATCCAATGGAAAAACGTTTCACGGTGGTCTCCCAGATAGGCAGTAACGACGCGCCGTCACGATGGTCGCGCGGGATTCAATTTATCACAGAAGCGTATCTGACGCACTCACGCGTTTGCGGGTTCATTGCGCCGCCGCGCGCTGTTCCCGCTGATCGATCGCCTCGACACACGTGCGCTTGACTCGTTCGATACGGTCAAGCGGGCCGGCGAATAACGCATCGATGTCGAGCCCTCGCAGATCATCGTCCGACATCGTTTCGAAATGCGTGCGCCACTTCTCCTCGATCTCGGTGTTTAGACCTCGCTATCGATGACGCTCTCCGCTTCGAGCGCGAGATTGCCGGGGACCAAATTTCTCCGCATCGACCTTCACGCGCACCTTGCGAAACGTGATAAAAACGAATCCTCATGAGACCACAAATCGCCTTAGCGATGCTCGCTTTCGCCACAATCTCCTCGGCCCAGGTCACCGCGATCCGCGCCGGTCATCTGGTGGATCCGGAAACCGGCCGCGCAGCCGACAATCAGATCATCCTGATCCAGGACGGCAAGTTCACCGCCGTCGGCGCGAATATCTCGATTCCCGCCGGAGCCGAAGTGATCGACCTGTCGCAATCGTACATTTCACCCGGCCTGGTCGACGCGCACAATCATCTCGCGCTGACGTACAAAATGGATCCGGAAAACAACTCGTATTACCTGACCAGCGTGCTCGATTCGACGCCGCTGCGCGCGATTCAGGCCGTGTCGAACGGGATCGTGATGCTCGGCGCCGGCTTCACCGTGGTCCGCGACCTGGGCAACAACGCGAACTACGCCGATACCGCGCTGCGCGTCGCCATCGAACAGGGCTGGGTCCCCGGACCGACGATGATCAACTCCGGAATCATCATCGGCGGCTTCGGCGGGCAGTTCTACCCGGTGCCGGAGCGCGAGTCGCTGATTTATCCCGAATATCTCAACGCCGACACCAACGACGAAATCATCAAGGCGGTGCGCCGGAATATTTTATACGGCGCGAAGGTGATCAAAATTTGTGTCGATTGCAAACCCTACGGCTACACCGCCGACGAAATGCGACTCTTCATTTCCGAAGCCGCGAAGGCGGGCCTGCATGTCGCCGGACACGTGCAAACCAAGGCTGGGGCGATGCGCGCGATCGAGGCCGGAATTTTTTCGATCGAGCATTCGAACGCGCTCGACGATGAGGCGCACAAAGCGATGGCTCGCAAAGGGATCTGGCGCGTCGGCACCGAAACTCCGATGACCGACTATCACACCGGCGTCAACGATCGCACACGCGCGACATTTCAGCGCACCATCGACGGCATGAAGAACGCCAAAGCGAACGGCGTGAAGATGGCCTTTTCGACCGATGCCGATTACTACATCCCGAACATGACGCGCGCGCAGGTCGTGATCGATTTTCTGAAGAGCTGGAAGGCCGCCGATTTCTCCGCGCCCGAGATTCTGAAGATCATGACGATCAATGGCTACCAGGTTTCGGAAATCGCCGACAAGCGCGGGCCGATCAAGGTGGGCCTCGCCGCCGACCTGATCGCGATGCGCGGAAATCCTCTGCAGGATATCGACGCGCTACGCTCGGTGAATTTCGTGATGAAGGACGGCATCGTATTCAAGAAGGACGGCGTCATGACGCCTGAAAAATTCTTTCACAGCGGCCCGACGCCGCCGGGATCGTGGCGGATTCACTAAGGCCGCCGTTGCGGTTCCCGCAACACCTCAACCCATCCGAGATACATTTGTAGCAATGCGCCTCTCATCTCTGCTGCTGCTTTCGTCTACCCTCTCGCTCCACGCCGCCGACCCGGCGCTGTTCGACAAACTCGAATGGCGGTTGGTCGGTCCCTTCCGGGGAGGACGGGTCGCCGCCGTCGCCGGTGCACCGGGCGATCTCGCGCTGGGTTATTTCGGATCGGTCGGCGGCGGCGTGTGGAAGACCGAGGACGCCGGCACCACCTGGGCTCCCGTCTTCGATCAGCAGCACATCTCCTCTATCGGCGCGATCGCCGTCGCGCCGTCCGATCACAACGTCGTCTACGTCGGCACAGGCGAGGCCGATATTCGTTCGCAGATCGGCTTCGGCGACGGCATGTATAAATCCACCGACGCGGGCAGGACGTGGAAGCATATCGGTCTGCGCGACTCGCGGCAGATCGCCAAAGTTCTGGTCGATCCGAAAAATCCCAACCTGGTTTACGTCGCCGCGCTCGGCCATGCCTATGGGCCAAACAACGAGCGCGGCGTGTTTCGGTCGAAGGACGGCGGCGCGACGTGGCAGCGCGTGCTCGATCGGGGACCCGAAGTCGGCGCGGTCGATATGACGTTCGATCCCGCAAATTCGCAGGTGATCTACGCGACGGTATGGAACGGAAAACGTCCGCAATGGTCGCAGTACGCGCCGCTCGAGGGACCGGGCAGCGGCCTTTGGAAGACCACCGACGGCGGCGATCACTGGACGCAAATCACCGGAAACGGCCTGCCTGCTTCCGGATGGCATCGCTCCGGCGTCGTGACATCCGGCAATCGGGTTTATGTGCTTCTCGAAGCCGACAACGCATGCTCCGGCCTCTACAGCTAAGACGAGAACGGCGCCAACTGGACTCGCGTCAACGCGAATCCCGGCATCACCAGCCGCAACTGGTATTTTTCGGGGATCACCGTGAATCCGAAAAATCCCGACGATGTGTGGATCCCCAACGTCGCGGTTTATCATTCGCTCGACGGCGGGAAAAATTTCACGATCAATCGCGGCGCCCCTGGCGGCGACGACTACCGCATCATCTGGATGGACTCCGCCGACCCGCGCCACATGATTCTCGGCTCCGATCAAGGGACGAACATTTCTCTGAACGCCGGCAAATCCTGGTCGAGCTGGTACAACCAGCCGACCGCGCAGTTCTATCACGTCATCACCGACAATCAGTTCCCCTATTGGATTTATGGCTCGCAGCAGGACAGCGGGACCGCGGCCGTGCCGAACCGGACCAACCACGGCGAGATCGACGCGCGCGACTGGATCAGCTTTGGCGGCGAAGAGAGCGGTTATGTCGCCATCTATCCGAAAGATCCGAATATCGTCTACGTCGGCAACACCAACGGCGCGCTGAATCGCTTCGACAAGCGCACGGGCGAGGCGCAGAACATCACGCCCTGGCCGATGCGCGGCGCGCGCGGCGATATTTCGCAGGAAAAATATCGCTACCCGTGGACCTCGCCGCTGATTTTTTCGCCCGTCGATCACGCGCTGTATTGGGGATCGCAGTACGTCATGAAGACCGTCGACGGCGGGCTGCATTGGGACACGATCAGCCCGGATTTGACCGGCGCGAAAAATCGCATCGGAATCGACGGCAACATCAATGATCCCGCGGTCAAAATTCAGCAGGGCTACGGCGTCGTCTACTCGATCGCTCCGTCGAAATTCAAAGCCGGCGAAATCTGGGCCGGCAGCGACACCGGACTGATCCATCTGACGCGCGACGGCGGAAAAACATGGTCGAACGTCACGCCTCCCGGCCTTCCCGCGTGGAGTAAAGTTTCGCAGATCGACACCTCACATTTCGACGCCGGCACCGCCTACGCCTCCATCGATCGCCATCGCATGGAAGACTACAAGCCCTACATCTATCGCACCCGCGACTACGGCAAGACATGGTCGTTGATCGCCGGCGGACTCGAAGAACCCGCCTTCATGAACTGCGTTCGCGAAGATCCGGTGCGCAAAGGACTGCTCTACGGCTGCACCGAACTCGGCGTGGTGGTGTCGTTCGACGACGGACAGAACTGGCAATCGCTGCAACTCAACCTGCCTCCGGTTTCGGTGCGCGACCTGACGATCCACGGCGACGATCTGGTGATCGCGACACACGGCCGCGCCTTCTGGGTGCTCGACGATATGGCTCCGCTGCGCCAGGTTGACGACAAGATCAGCAGCACGTACCTCTACAAACCCGCGCCGGTGATTCGTCTGAATCCCGAATCGTTCTCGGGTACGCCGTATCCGGTCGAGGAACCCAAGGCGAAGAATCCTGCCGATGGAGCGATGATCGATTACTACTTCAAATCGGCGCCGTCCGGCGAGGTCGTGATCGAGGTGCTCGATTCGAAAAACCAGGTGATCCGCAAAGTGTCCAGCAGCGACCGGCTATCGCCGGGCGGACGCGGCGGCGCGATTGCCGACGTCTGGATCACGCCTCCGCCGCGCGTCAACGCGAAATCCGGTATGAATCGCTACGCCTGGGATCTTCGCTACGGCATGCCGGAAGGCGTCGAAGGCGGCGGACGTGGCGGCTCGCGCGGCCCGCAGGTGCTGCCGGGGAATTATACGGTTCGCCTGATCGCCGATGGAAAAACGCTGACGGAGACGCTAAAGGTCGCCATGGATCCGCGGTCCGTCGCGACGGCGGCCGATCTTCAGAAGCAGCTCGACTTCAGCCTGCAGGTGATGGCGTCGCTGAAGGAGGGCGCGGATGCGATGCGCCAGGCTCGCTCCAAGGGGCCGGAAGGCGCGGCGATTGCAGGATCGGGCGGGGGACGCGGCGGATCGGGTGGACCGACCATCGCCGCCGCCATGAATGAGTTGAACACCGCTCTCAGCGTCGCGCTGAGTGCGGACCGGCAGCCGCCGGCATCGGCCGTGCAGTTGTTCGAGCAGGGCAAGCGCGATCTTGCCGAGCAGGTCGCCCGATTGCGCGCCGTCAAATAGGAGGACTCCATGCGAGCCTTGGCAGTGGCAGTGCTCATCGCGGCGCTCGCCGCGCTTCTTCCGCAATCGACCGGCCGGGCGCAGAGTGCCCCTTCCGCCGCGTTCTGCGGATCGAACGGATCGCACCAGATGCGCACCACGCTGTATTTCGGCCTCAGCCATCCCGCGGGAGTGATCAGTGAAAGTCAGTGGCAGACATTCTTGCGGCAGCAGGTGACGCCGCGCTTTCCGGACGGCCTGACCGTGTGGCAAGCCGACGGCCAATGGCGGACTTCAGAGGGCAAGATCGCGCGAGAACCAGCCAGGGTGCTGCTTCTCGTTCACGACGAGACGCCATCGGTGAGGCAGTCGATTACGGAGATCGTCCGGCTCTATAAGCGCGATTTTCACCAGGAATCGGTGCTGTGGGAGACGGCGCCGGTCTGCGCGGCGTTCTGACCCGTTACTTCAAATGAAAGTTGACTTCAATGGTGGCCTGCACAGGCACCGGCTTGCCGTCTTTCCTGGCGGGCGAGAACTGCCATTGCGAAACCGCCGCGACCGCGTTTGAATCGAGCCCCGCGTCAACCGATCGCACCACTTCGATGTTTTCCGCCAAGCCCGAGTCGCCGATGACGCACTTCAGCACCACGGTCCCGTCGATCTTCGCATCGCGGGCTTCGGGCGTATACACAGGCTCAACTTTTGAGATCACGCGCGGCGGAGTCAAGCCCGCCTCCCCGATCTTGTGAACCGTCGGATCCTGAAAAGCGGCCAGCGGCAGCACGATGGCCGCCGCGACCACCGCAATCGCGATGCGAGCCGCCCAGCCGGCGCGCGAACGCGGACGCGCATCGTCGAGAATCGACCGTACGCGCGTTTCGAGCTCGGAACTCCGCACCATCGCGACCGCTGCCGCCGGAGCCCCGCCGCTCAGCCCGCGCGCGATGGCCAGCAAGTCGCCGGCGTATTCGGCGGGATTCGCTCCCGACGCCAGCACGCAATCGTCGACGGCCTGCTCGGCCTCGCGCCGCAGCGCGCGGTCGGCCAGCCACACCAGCGGCTGGAACCAGAACGCCGCGGCGATCATCCGCGCGATGGTCTGCCACAGCCAGTCTTGTCGCAGGATGTGCGCTCGCTCATGCCGCAGTGCGGCGTCGAGCTGCGCCGCGCTCCACCCGGCGGCCGTCGCCGGCAGCACGATCGCGGGACTGAGGACGCCCCAGGTCAGCGGCGTCGACACCGCGTGGCTATAGAAGATGCCGTCGCGCTCGACCGCGCTTCGGGTGATCCGCGCGATCCGCGCCATCCCGGCCAGCAGCCGGAGCATCACCACGCTCGCGCCCGCCGCCCAGATCGCCGCGAGCCAGGAAAATCCGCGCATGGCTCGTTCCGCGCGCGCCGTTCCCGCCAGGATCGGCGATGCGGCCGCGATCTGCGCCACCGGCCACGAGCGCGGAATCGAAAGTGCGGCGACCGGCAACACCGCCACCGCCAGCAGCGCGGCCAGCCAGACGCGATGCCGCACGTCGGCCGAGGCGCGTCGCAAAAGTTGCGCGATGATCCAGGCCGCCGAAAGAATGGCGGTGGATTTCAGTGCGGAGTCCAGAATGACGTTCACGATTTGCGCTCCTTTCGACTGCGCTCGATCAGGGATTGGATCCGGTCCAGTTCTTCCGGCGTCACTTTGCGCGCGTCCAGCAAAGCCGCGACGGCGTCGGTGGCCGAATTGTCGAAAAACGTTTCGAGCAGGTGCTTCAGCGCCGACCTCCGCGCCCGTTCCCGCGGCACGGCCGGCGAAAAAACGTAACGGGCTCCATCCGCCTCATGCCGCACGTGGCCTTTTTCTTCCAGGATCCGCAGCAGCGCCCGCGTGGCGGAGTAGCTGGGCGGATCCGGCAGAGATGCCTGCACATCGGCCGCCGTCGCCCGGCCGCGGGAATAGAGGATGTCGAGGATCTGCCGTTCGCGCCGGCTCAGCTTTTCCATGCCTGCTAGAAAATTAGCACTCGCCGCGGACCCCGTCAACTGTATATTTTCGGAAACAGCTCGTTTCTCCCCGGCACATCGACCCGGCCACATATGCCCGGCCCATATAATGGTGCCAAGGTATTTGCCGTGTCACGGGGTGTCACGCTCGCGGGCGCTATCATCGCGATCGCTCTTTCGGCCCATGCGGCGGCCCTTACCGGACGCGTGGCCGATGAGAACAATGCGGGTGTGGCTCAAGCGCGTGTCACATTTCACTCCGCTTCGGGCGACACCTCCGCGCTGTGCGACCCCACCGGCGCGTTTTCGATCGAGCTTCCCCCCGGACACTATACGGCGCGCGCCGAGCACGAAGGTTTTTTCCCGCTCAAGGATTTTCCCATCGACATCGCCGAGGACACACGCGAGCTTCATCTCACCTTGAATCACGTCCGCGAAGTGAGCGAATCGCTCAACGTGCATGAATCCACCGGCGCCGTGGATGTCGACAAAATCGCCGCCGAGCGCAAGCTGACCGGGCTGGAAATGATCGACGTGCCCTACGCGCCGACACGCGATCTGCGCGCGGCCCTGACGCTCATGCCCGGCGTCCTGCAGGATCCCTCCGGCAGCCTGCATTTCGACGGCGCCGCCGAAGGCCAGACGCTGTATCTGCTCGATGGATTCAATTTCAGCGATCCGCTGACGGGAAAACTGAACACTCGCGTGAGCGTCGAATCGGTGCGGACCATCGACTGGGCGAGCGGGCGCTATTCGGCCGAGTTCGGCAAAGGCTCCGGCGGAGCGCTCGCCATTCATACCGACATGGGCGACGATCGCTGGCGCTATTCGTCCACCAATTTCCTGCCCGGCTTCGACACCCGCGGCGGATTTCATCTGGGGACCTGGGCGCCGCGCTTCAATATTTCCGGGCCCGTCGTGCCGGGACGCCTCTGGTTTTCCGAACATCTCGACCTGGAATATTCCGTGCCCGTCGCTCCCGACCTGCCGCGCGGACAGGATCGCACGCAGGTTTTTCAGGGCAGCAATCTTGCCCGCGTGCAGGCGAATCTGACGCCGTCGCAGATCCTGTTTGCCGACGTGCTGGTCGATTACACGTTTGCGCCGCGAACCGGGCTGGACGCGCTCGATCCATTGTCGACGACGGCGGACCGGCGATCGCACACCTGGTTCGCGAGCCTCAAAGACCAGATCTATTTGAAGCACGGCATGCTGCTCGAAGTCGGCTATGCGCAGGATCTCAACTATCTGCGCGTGGTTCCGCAGGGCGATCAGTTTTATCAGCTCACGCCCTATGCGCGCGGCGGGAACTTCTATCTCAACTCGGAACAGCGTTCGCGTCGCGGACAATTTTTGGCCAATCTTTTTTTGCCGGCGGTAGGCAAGCATCAGTGGAAAATCGGCGCCGACCTCGACCGGTTGCGCTACTGGCAGGACGCGCGGCGCACCGGAATTAACGTCTACGACGTCGCGGGCGCCCTGGTCCGCCAGACCATTTTCGGAGGCAGCGGGCTGCTGGCGCAGGCCGGGTCCGAAGCGTCCTGGTATGCGATGGATCACTGGAAAATCCGGCCCGATCTGCTGATCGAGTACGGGATCCGCCAGGATTGGGACCAGGTGTTGCGCCAGGCGGCGTTTTCTCCGCGCGCGTCGGTGGCGTGGGCGCCGTTCGGATCGAAGGACACCAAAATCTCGGCGGGCTACGCCGTGGTGCGCGACGCGACGCCGCTCGAATTGTTCACGCGGCCTCGCGACCAGTTCGCGATTCAGACGCTCGAGACCGGCGCGTCGTACACCACGTCGTTCGAGATTCCTGATCCCCGGTTGAAAGCGCCGCTCTATCAGAACTGGACGGTCGGGCTGGAGCAGCGCTTTGGCCATCGATTCGATCTGACGTTGACCGGACTGCGCAAGCGCGGTGACGACGGGCTCGCTTACATCCCCGCGGCAACCGGCGTGTACACCCTGGCGAACGCGCGGCACGACGCCTACGCTGCGATGGAGGTCGCCCTTCATCAGCGCTTCGGCGAGGCGTACGAATGGATGGCCAGCTATACCCGGTCGCGCGCCTATTCCAACGCCGTGATCGACGTGACGGTGGATCAGCCGCTGGAGATTTTCGACAACAGCGGTCCGGTCGCGTGGGATGCGCCGAATCGTTTCGTGAGTTGGGGATATCTGCCGACCAAATGGCGCAACTGGGCGATCGGCTATTCCGCGGAGATGCGCACCGGATTCCCCTATTCACGCATCAACGATTTCGGACAAGTGGTGGGAGCGGTGGATTCGCAGCGCTTCCCGCGATTCTTCACCCTGAACATCCATCCCGAATGGAAGTTCAACGCGTTCGGCCGCCGCTGGGCGCTGCGCGGCGGCGTGAATAATGTAACCAACCGCAATAACCCGACGCTCGCGCAGACGCTTCCGGGGATGCCGGTCCAGTTTTTCGGCAGCGAGGGGAGGCATTTCGTCGTCCGGATCCGCTGGCTCGGCAAGGCGATGTGATCGGATCGTGAGGATCGACGAAACGTAACCCGCGCGGCGTACGCCTAAGCTTCTTGTAACTGCTAGAATAGGCGGAAGCTCGCCCCAAAAATACAACACCAATGAGGATTTCGTGAAGTTGAGACTCGCCTGCGGCCTCCTGTGCTGCGCAACGTATCTGGCCTACGGTCAGGATCCCCAACCACCACAGACGCCGCCGCAAACGCCGCCGCCCCAACAACCGCAGCAGCCTCCGCCCACCGCGCCCGGGACCCCGGCGTCGGTGAAACCCACCGTGACCATGCCGCCGCAGCCGCAAGGCCAGCCGTCGAAAGCTCCGCCGCCGGAGCGCGACACCGAAGGCGACGGGTTTTCGATCATGCCCCTTTACTGGATGGCGCCCGGGCAACCGTTTGTGCGAAAAGGCCACAACTCCTTTGTGACGCAGTCCGGCAACCTGGATATGGACGGAAACAAGAAATACGGACTGGGCGGCGTCCTCACGATTCCGACCGGACATGAGAACAGTTTGCAGCTCACCTACGTCCGCAAGCTTGGCATGTCAAACACCACATTAGGAACGGATTATTCACTTTTCGGCGACCCGTTCTACAGCGGTGACGCGGTCGCCATGCACTACACCATGCAATACCTCAAGCTTTCCTGGAATTTTCTGACGTATCCCTTTCCATCGGCTGGATCCAAGTTCCGCCTGAAAACCTTGTGGGAGATCCAATACGTCGGCATGCATGGCGTGTTCGACGCTCCCGGCGACACCGCGACCACCACCACGGAGGGCCGCAAGAACGTGATTCTTCCGGCGCTTGGCCTGGGGATTGAGTATCATGCGTCCAAACACGTCGTATTCGAGGCCAAGGGAAGCGGGTTTGGAATTCCGCACCATGCCGATTTGTGGGACACCGAGGCAAACCTGATTTTCAAGACGACGCGCGTCGAGCTGCTGGTGGGCGGCAAGGCGTTCCATTTCAAGACCTCGCCGAATGTTTCGGACAATTATTTTTACCAGACGCTGATCGGGCCATACGCGGGGATCCGCTACATTTTCAAATAGACGCGGCATAATAGAGCGATGCCTGATGAAGCGCCCTTGAGTTTCGAGGCGGGCCTCCAGCAACTGGAGACGATCGTGAAAGAGATGGAAGGCGGCGACCTGCCGCTCGAACGCGCCATCGAGTTGTTCGAGCGCGGAACCAAACTGAGCGAAACCTGCCGCAAGCAACTGGAAGAAGCCGAAACGCGTGTCGAGGTCCTGATGAAGCGCGCCGGCGAGATGCAGGCGCAGCCCTTCAAGACCGACAAATGACCTTTTCCGAATTTATCGCCACGCAGCAGAAGCGGGTGGACGCGGCGCTCGATCGCCGGGTGCCGGCCGAATCGGTCGAGCCCACGACGATCCATCGCGCGATGCGCTACAGCCTGTTCGCCGGCGGAAAGCGGATGCGTCCGCTGCTGGCGATCGCCGCGGCGGATGCGGTTTCGGACGCGCCGGCGGGAATCGAATCGGCGGCGTGCTCGCTGGAACTGATCCATACCTATTCGCTGATTCACGACGATCTTCCGGCGCTTGACAACGACGATCTGCGGCGCGGGCGTCCGACGTGTCACAAAGTGTTCGGCGAAGCCATGGCGATCCTGGCCGGCGATGCCCTGCTGACGCTGGCGTTTGAAGTCCTGGCGAAGCTCGATTGCGTGGATCCCGAGCGGCGGTCGGCGCTGGTGGCGGAGCTGGCGACGGCGTCGGGAACCGTGGGCGGGATGATCGGCGGGCAGGTGTGCGATATCGAGGGCGAAGGAAAATTCGCCACGGCGGCGCTGCTCGAATCGATCCATCGCGCCAAAACGGGCGCGTTGCTCAAGGCAAGCGTTCGCATGGGCGCGATCTACGGCGGCGCCGACGCGGCGCAGCTCGACGCGATGACAAAATTCGGTGAGCACGTGGGACTCGCGTTTCAGATCGTCGACGATGTGCTGGATGTCGAGCAGTCCTCGGAGGCGCTGGGAAAAACGGCGGGCAAGGACGCCAAGCAGCAGAAAATCACGTTTCCGGCGGTGTATGGAATCGAGCGGTCGCGCGAGATGGCGGAACAGGAGCGCATTCAGGCCCATCTTGCGCTGCAAATGTTCGACGATCGCGCCGAACGGCTGCGCGAGATTGCCGATTACGTCGTCCGGCGTAACGCATGATGGCCGCCGTCCGCAAAATCAGGCTCGATCAACTGCTGGTGGAGCGAGGCCTGGCCGATTCGCGAGAAAAAGCGCAGGCCCTGATTCTCGCCGGGCAAGTTCTGGTCGACGGACAGAAAAGCGATAAACCCGGCCGCAGCATCGGCGAAGGGAGCCGCGTCGAGCTGCTCGAAAAAATGCCGTATGTGAGCCGCGGCGGATACAAGCTGGCGGCGGCGCTCGATCATTTTCACATCGACGTGAGCGCGCTGACCTGTATCGACGTGGGCGCGTCGACCGGCGGATTCACGGATGTCCTGCTGCAACGTGGCGCCGCGCGCGTATGGGCGATCGACGTGGGGCACGCGCAGCTCGATTGGAAAATTCGCAATGATCCTCGCGTGGTGGTGCAGGAAGGCGTGAATGCGCGGCACCTCCGCGCGGAGGATTTCCCGCATTTCGATCTGGCGGTGTGCGACGTGAGTTTCATTTCCGCGACGATGATCGTGCCCGCGATGGCGCCGCTGGCGGATCGGATGATCGTGCTGGTGAAGCCGCAGTTCGAAGTGGGACGCGAAGACGTCGGCAAGGGCGGGATCGTGCGCGACCCGGCTCTGCACGCGGCTGCCTGCGAGCGCGTTCGCGCCGCGGTTGAAGCCGCGGGGTTCAAGACTGATATCATCGAGAGCCCGATCCTCGGGGCAGAGGGGAATCGGGAATTTCTGTTGTATGGCCACCATTGATACGGTCGGGATCGTCTCGAAGCCGCGCAGCGAACTGGCGGCGCGCATCGTTCCGGAGCTGATCCGCTGGCTTTCCGATCGCGGCGTCCGGGTGCGGCTGGATGACGAGACGGCGCACTACGCGCAGGTTTCGCGCGGGCTGTCGCGTACCGAAGTGCCGCGGGGCGCGCAACTCGTCATCGTGCTGGGCGGCGATGGAACATTGCTTTAGGCCGCGCGCGCCATCGGCGGAGGCGATATTCCGCTGTTCGCGGTGAACCTGGGCGGGCTTGGATTTCTGACCGCGATTACCGTCGACGAGATTTATCCGCAGCTCGAACGCGCATTGCAGGGCGATTACCGCGTCGGCCGGCGGCGCATGCTGCATTGCGAGCATCGCCGCGGCAGCGACGTACTGGCCCGCTATGACGCGCTCAACGACGTCGTGCTGACGAAATTCGAAATCGCGCGCATGATCGATCTCGAAATGCACATCGACGGCAATTTCGTATGCGTGTACCGGGCTGACGGGCTGATCATCGCGACGCCCACCGGGTCCACCGCGTATTCGCTTTCGGCCGGCGGGCCGATCGTGTTTCCAAGCGTCGGCGCGATCGTGGTGACGCCGATTTGTCCCCACACCTTGACCAATCGTCCCGTGGTTCTGGACGACGCGAGCGCAATTTCGGTGACGAATCTGAGCGACGATTCGGCGACGTATCTGACCATCGACGGGCAGGTGGGCGAGTTGCTGCGGCGCGGAGACGTGGTCGAGTGCAAGCGGTCTGAAAATTCGATTTGCCTGATTCGTCCGCCCGAGATGATGTTCTTCGACGTGCTGCGGGAGAAGTTGAAGTGGGGCGGGCGATGAACACCTCGATGTCGGACCGCGTCGCTGCAAGCCGTGACCGAAGGGAGCGGTTCCGCGTCACAGCGGAGGCAAACTGCGGATGAAGAAAATCTCGCTCACCACGTGGATCCTGATCGGGCTCGCAGCGGGGATCGCGGTTGGCGCGCTGTGGCCGGCGCAGGCGGTGAAAATGAGCCTGCTCGGCACGATTTTCCTGCGGCTGATCAAAGCGATCATCGCGCCGCTGCTGTTCGGGACGCTGGTGGTGGGGATCGCCGGCACGGGCAGCATCAAGACGATGGGGCGCATCGGCGGCAAGGCGATTCTGTATTTCGAAATCGTCACGACAGTCGCCCTGTTCATCGGATTGGGCACGGTGAATCTCGTAAAACCAGGCGCCGGCGTGCGTCTGGAGGGCGGCGGCGCCACGGCGCTGGCTGCGGCGAAGCAGGATTTTTCGCAGATTGTCGAACATATTTTCCCGACCAGCCTCATCGACTCCATGGCGCGCGGCGATGTCTTGCAGATCGTGGTGTTCGCGTTCATCTTCGGCGCGGCATGCGCCGCGATCGGAGCGAAGGCCCGGTCCGTCGTGGAATTTTGCGACTCGCTTTCCGAAGTGATGTTCCGCTTCACGAACTACGTCATGCTGTTTGCGCCGTTCGGCGTCTTTGGCGCGATCGCGGCCACGGTGGGCGCCAAAGGACTGGGCGTTCTGTTGAACTTGGGCAAGCTGGTGGCGACCCTCTACGCCGCGGAGGCGATCGTGGTGCTGATCTGCTTCGGCGGATCGGCCATCGTCGCGCGGGTGCCGATCGGACGCTTCATCCAATACGCGCGCGAACCGTTTCTGATCGCATTTTCGACGGCGTCGAGCGAGGCGGCGCTGCCGCGCGCGCTGGAGAACATGGAACAGTTCGGCGTGCCGAAACATATCGTGTCGTTCGTGTTGCCACTGGGATACAGCTTCAACCTGGTGGGCTCGACGCTGTATCTTTCGTTAGCCGCGGTTTTTATCGCGCAAGCGGGCGATATTCCCATGCCGCTCGGAACACAGCTCGTGATGATGCTGACCCTGATGCTGACCAGCAAGGGAGTCGCGGGAATCCCGCGCGCGGCGCTGGTGATTCTGGCGGGGACAGCGTCGAGCTTCAATTTGCCGGCGGAAGGAATCGCGCTGCTGCTCGGAATCGACGCACTGCTCGACATGGCGCGGACGTCGGTCAACGTGCTGGGAAATTGCCTGGCGACGGCCGTGGTGGCCCGCTGGGAAGGAATCTCGTTTTCGGCGAAGCGATAGGTTTTGCGTCGCGCGCTACTTTTCGCGCATCCCTACCGGAGGCAGATACGTCCCCAGCGGCTTACGAGTCCACCATCCCGGCTCGCCCCGATTCGTGAACGAATATTCGTAAACCATCGCCCGGATATATTTCGGCGGCGCGTTCGGGAACGGATTCTTCTCGATCAGCGCGATCACGTCAGGCGACCCTTCCAGCAGCTTCGCCACGAATCCGACGAACCATAGATTCTGCCGGTAATTCCCCAGGGCGGCGAACCACATCTGCCAGTCGAGCCTCGGCTGAAACGGCGCCACCCAGCGCGGCGCGCGGTTCAGGTCGCCGGGTTTATAGCGGAACTCATAGGGCGTCCAGTGGTCGCCGTCGTCCGATCCTTCGACGATGATTTCCGGCCGCGTGGTCGTCATCGACGCGAAGAGTCCGTACGAATTGACGATTTGAAACGGAGAGACAATCTTCGCGACGGCGCTGAGCGCATCCGGAGCGCGCCCGAACATTTCGAGAATGCGCGCCGATCCCAGCAGGAACATGACGCCCGCAAAGACCGCCACGAAAGCTCGCTCGACGCGCGGCAGCTGCCCGAGCACCGGCCGCCGGGGCGCGAATCGGGCCAGCGCCTGATCGTCGAACAGAAAAACACACAGCGCCAGCGTCAGCCAGTTGAAGAACGCGAAATTTCCAGTCAGCAGGATCAGGATCTGCAACCCGATCAGGCACCACGCGCCGAAGATCCGGATCCGCCGCGGCAGGAAAATCAGAAACGGAATGCCGATCTCGATGCCCAAAACCGCGGCGGTCGAAAAATGTTCGAAGGCGCGCGGCAACTTGTCGGCGTACCAGGAAATGAAATTTGGCAGCGGCTGCGTATGGTAGTGGTAATCGAGCGCGGTCAGGCTGCGCCACGTTGGATCGCCGCTCAGCAGCTTCACGAATCCCGACATGAAATTCAGCCGGAAAACGAGAACGCGGAACAGCCAGACGATCACGGTCGCGCGTCCCAGGAAAATCGCCAGGAACCCCGCTTCGAGCAGCAGTGCGTCCCATTGGAAGGACAAAAAATCCTGACCCGCCAGGCTGAGCGACAAATAGAGCACGAACAGCAGCACGAGCATCAGTCGTTCCAGCCGCCCGGCCAGTAAAAGCAGCGAAAATGCGACGCCGAGCACGCAGATGGTCATCAGCGCGCCGTCGCTCGAATCGATCCAGAAGACCGTCGGCATGGCGTAAAATCGCGACGGTCCCAGGCTCTTCGCGACGGCGTCCATGAATTGCGCCAGCGGCAGGATTCCGTGCGAGCCGATCAGTCCTTTGATCTGGGTCGCCAGCGAGAGGAACGCGATTCCATACACCACGGCCAGCGCGCGGAGAAAAATCCATTGCGTGGCCGCGAATCGCGCGGGCTCGAGTCGCGTTCCGAACGTCAGGCGCGTGACCCAGTAAAAAAAATCGCGATGCCGCGCGACCACGCGATAGCCGCGTTCGGCGATCCAGGCAAGCACGCCGGACCGCTCATAAACTTTCTCCAGACCCAAGGTTTCGAACACCGCGCGCGCGCCGTTGATCACCGAGCCGTCGGTACGGACAAGCTGTACGGATTCGCTGAACGCCTGCGCCGGAATTTGCGGAAACTGGCCGCGGACCTCCTGCGAAGGAGCGTAATCGACACGGTCGCCGGTGAGTTGCTTCCAATAATCGATCCAGATCTTGCAGAACCCACAACGTCCGTCGTAGATCAGCAGCGGTTTTTCGCGAGCCACAAACGTATTATGCACAGGCCCGCTCCAGTGCCTGCGAGCCACGATATTATGTTCAGATGCGCTCTTTCGTACTGTGCCTGGCGGCACTCCCCCTCGTAGCGGGCAACGACGTCCGAGTCGAAGCCGGACTCCTGCAAGGCGTCCCCGGCAACAACCCTGAAATTACGGTGTACAAGGGCATTCCCTATGCCGCGCCGCCCGTCGCCGACCTTCGCTGGCGAGCCCCCAAGGCTCCCGCGAAATGGGACGGCGTGCGCAAAGCCGATCAATTTTCGGCGACGTGCATGCAAACCAACTACGCCGAGGGCTCGCCGTATCATCATGCCGATGAACCGGTCAGTGAGGACTGCCTCTACCTCAACGTCTGGACCGGCGCCAAGTCGGCCAAGGAACGGCGTCCGGTGATGGTGTGGATCCACGGCGGCGCGCTCACGCGCGGCTCCGGTTCGCTGCCCACCTACGACGGCGAGGCGCTGGCGAAAAAAGGCGTCGTGCTGGTGACCATCAACTATCGCCTGGGTGTCTTCGGATTCTTCGCGCATCCCGAATTGAC
>JAIQFJ010000406.1 GCA_020073325.1 Terriglobia bacterium
GCGTCGCCCGCTACGCTGGAGGCTCTTGTTCTCTATCAGTTACGAAGCATGACCGTCTCGATCGACGGCGCCTCGCCCGAAAGCTATGCAAAATATCGGGTCAAAGGAGACTTCGATCGCGTCATCGCCAACATCCGCATTTTGAACGAGTTCAAACGCAAGCATCGCTCCGCATTTCCTTTCCTTGCATGGCAATACGTGGTCTTCGGGCACAACGAACACGAGCTCGAAGCCGCCAAACGGCTGGCCGCCGAGCTGGGGATGGCGTTTCGGCCCAAAATTTCCTGGGACAAAGACTTTTCGCCGATCCGCGACCCGCAGCTGGTGCAGATTCAGACCGGGCTCCGCACCACGCGCGACGAGCACTACAACGCCACGGGATCGGCCTACGCCCGCTCGATTTGCTATCAACTGTGGACCGCGCCAGTCCTGAACTGGAACGGCCGTCTGATGGGCTGCTGCCGCAATTTCTGGGGCGATTTCGGCGCCAATGCGTTCGAGGACGGGCTCGCGCAAGCCCTTGCATCGCCGAAGCTTCACCATGCGCGGGAAGCTCTGATGGGACGGGTCGCCCTGGATCCCGCAACCCCCTGCGCGACTTGCGATCTTTATCTCACCATGGAGCGCGACAAGAACTGGATTGTCGAAAGCGAGGTGCCCGATACGAAAAATTCGGCGGTGGCCGTCAGCATTGTCCCCGAGCCGGGCAATTCGCCGGCCACGCATGTCGACATCTTCGTGACGCCGTGCCTCAGCGTGAATCGCCTGCTTCTGGCGCGTCCGCCGAGGGCGCAGCGAGTGCAACTCAGTACTCAATATTTCGTGCTGCTCTCCCTGCCTCCCGGCGAGTACACCATCTACGCGTTGCCCCGGCAACTCGACCCTAACTATCGAACGCAATATCCGCCGCTTCCGCCTGCGACGATGCCGGTGACGATCGAACCCCGGCCCATCCTCCGGGAGTTTCACATCCCGTTGACGTGAACCTTTCCCAATCGCCATCCGTAAAATGCCAGCGACACCGCATACAGGCCCGCCGCGGCGGCCGCATAGAGCGGACTCACGCGATGCGTTGAAATTCCGAGCATGAATCCGCCAACGCATTGCACCACTCCGATGAACGCGCGTCCTCCCGAAAATCGCCAGTGCCGCAGGGGGATTTTCTCCAGAACCGACGCGTGGTGTCCCGCCGCCAGCGCGAAGAGTCCGAATGCGAGCCCCGGCAGCGGATCCACCGGCAGCACCAGCACCAACAACACCGCCAGAAACGCAATGTCCTTCGCTAACAGGACTTGCCATCCGTGCAGCGGGAATAAACGGTACCGGGTGAGCGCCGACGAGGTCCGATCCAAACCAAACAACACCTGCGCGTAGGTGCTGAGCGTCAGCGCGATCATCACCGAAAGAATCGGGAAGGCTTCCGGTTCCGGCTTCGCTGCAAATGCGCGATACGCGCAGGCCCCGGCCGCCAGAATCAGCGCGATATAAAAATCGAGCACCTGAAAAATCTGTCGCACGTTATTGCGGACCAGTCCGCCGAGCTTGCCCGGCAGCGGTGGAACGAACTTCAAAGCGTCGAAACGCGGCGCGCGAGCCAGCAAACCGCGCGCGACCATCGCGATCACCTGTACGCCGATCAGCGCGGTGAGAAAAGCAATCGCGATCGCCGGACGGATTCGCTTGAAAACAAACAGCGCGGCCGCGATCCACAGCACCGGGCTCAGCAGGATACTCAGAGCGCGCAGTTGGACCCGTTCTGAAGGCGTGAGCGGCCAGAGCCCCAGCCGGCTCGCCGGAATTTTCTCCAGCGGATCGGACGACAGCGGGAACATCAGCACGATCAACAAAAACAGCAGCGGAGGATACGAGCTTTTCGGTTCCACACCGCTCTGCGCCGCGCCGTACATCATCAGCGCGATGAAGAAGACGAAATTATTTCCGCCGAGCGAGCCGAACGTCCCCACCTCGCGACGCACCGCGCGTCCGATGGCGGCTAGGATGATCGCGACCCGAGCCACGGCAGATCCTCCGACGGCGGCGCTTCCACCAGCTCGAAATAAATCTCTTCAAGCGGCCGTTGCTGCGCCTGCTGTTTCGAGTTCCACACGATTTTTCCCGCGCGGATCATCATCGTTTCCGTCGCCAGCCGGTCGACGATCGACAGAATATGCGACGTGAAAAACACCGTCGTACCGCGCTCTGCAAGCGATGTCAGCAGATCGTGGATCGTACGCGCCGAGACAGGATCGATTCCTTCAAACGGCTCGTCCAGAAATACGACGCGCGGATTGTGCAGCAGCGCCATCGCCAGCGCGGTTTTCTTCTTCATCCCGTGCGAGCACTGGTCGATGAAAATATCGCGCGCGTGATCGAGGCGCAGCACCCGCAGCAGGGCCGCCGCGCGATCGCGCGTTTCTTTTTTGCCGACTCCGTAGATCGGGCCGGACAATTCCAGATGCTCCTGCACCGTCAGCGAATCGAATAGTCCGAGGTCTTCCGGCAGCACGCCGATCATTTTGCGGACTTCGATCGGCTGAGTGGCGACGTCCAGCCCGCAAATCGTCGCGCTGCCCGAATCGAACGGCAGCAGGCCCGTCAGCATCTTCAGCAGCGTCGATTTTCCCGCGCCGTTCGGCCCGAGCAGTGCGCAGACGCCCGACTCCACGGCGATCGAAACATGGTCGACCGCGGTGAAATCCTTGAACCGCTTGACGGCGTCACGGCAGAGGATTCTATTCAAAACTCAGGATCACCTTGGCCGATTTCCCGCTGACCATCGCCTCGAAACCTTTTTCGAACTCCGTGTAGTGGAAGCGATGCGTGATCACCGGATGAATGTCGAGCCCCGATTGCAGCATCACTGTCATCTTGTACCAGGTCTCGTACATTTCGCGCCCGTAAATTCCCTTGATCGTGAGCATATTGAACACGACGGTGCGCCAGTCGATCGACATTTCTTTATCGGGAATGCCCAGCATTGCGATCTTCGCGCCATGGCTCATGTTCGCGATCATGTCGCGAAATGCCGCGCCATTGCCCGACATTTCCAGGCCGATATCGAATCCTTCCGTCATGCCGAGCTGTTTCTGCACATCGCCCAGGGTTCCTTTAGTGACGTCGAGCGCCACCGTCGCGCCCATCTTTTTCGCCAGGTCGAGCCGGAACGGATTCATATCCGTCACCACGACATAGCGCGCGCCGGCGTGCTTGGCGACCGCGGCCGCCATCAGTCCGATCGGCCCCGCGCCCGTGATCAGCACATCTTCGCCGAGCACCGGAAACGACAGCGCCGTGTGGACCGCGTTGCCGAAGGGATCGAAAATCGCGGCGATATCCAGATCAATAGACGGGGAATGCCGCCAGATGTTTGTCATCGGCAGGACGATATATTCGGCGAACGCTCCGGGACGATTCACGCCGACGCCGAGCGTGTGCGCGCACAAATGGCGGCGTCCGGCGAGACAATTGCGGCATCGTCCGCAGACCACGTGTCCTTCGCCGCTGACGATATCGCCGGGATGAAAATCGCTGACGTTCGACCCAGCCTCGACGATTTCGCCGACGAACTCATGGCCGATGGCCATCGGCACAGGGATGGTCCGCTGCGCCCAATCGTCCCATTTGTAGATATGGACGTCAGTCCCGCAAATCCCGGCGCGTTTGACGCGGATCAGGACATCGTTGATCCCGGGCCGAGGCGCTTCGATCTCTTCGAGCCACAACCCCGGCTCGCGCTTGCTTTTGCAGAGTGCTTTCATGAACCTTCATTGTCGCGCAGAGATGTTGCGGCCGGTCGATTCAGGCTACAGCTTACGCACGCGCTTGATCTCGATCACCGGGATCAGCGAATTCACCGGCTCCGGCGGCGCGGGGCGGCGTGCCGTGATCTCGGTGTTCAGGCTGGAGACGAACTGCTCGATCTGGCGCTGCATCTCCGCCATCTTTTCCCGCATGTTGAGGATGATCTCGACGCCCGCCAGGTTCACGCCCAGGTCGCGAGTCAGTTTGAGGATCACTTCCAGCCGCTCCAGATCGTCATCGGTGTAGAGACGCGTGTTGCCGTCGCTGCGGGACGGCTTCAGCAAGCCTTCGCGCTCATACAGACGCAGCGTCTGCGGATGAATCTGGTACTGCTCGGCCACGGCCGAGATCATGTACGCGGCCTTGCTCCGTTTCTTCATTTGGATTCGACACCCTGCGACCAGATTTCAGCGCGAGGGTCCTCCGGGTGGAGCTTCGCATATTCGCGCAACAGCTCCTTGGTTCGTTCGTCCTGCACGACGGGCGCTTCGATCGAGACCTCGACGATCTGGTCGCCTCGCCGCGATGTCCGCGAATTCAGGACGCCCTTTTCGCGCAGCCGGAATTTCTGCCCGTTCCTGGTCCCCTGCGGAATCTTCAGCAGCGCGCGTCCGTCGATCGTGGGGACCTCGATCTTCGTTCCCAGCCCGGCTTCATCGATCCGCACCGGGACCGTAATTTCGATATCGTCGCCGTCACGGCGGAAAGCGGATGCGGCTCGACGCGCATCGTGATGTACAAATCGCCCGGAGGCGCGCCGCCGGTTCCCGCGTTGCCTTTGCCCGCGACCCGCAGCCGCGAGCCTTCCTGCGCACCCGGGGGGATCCGGACCTCCACCGTCTCCTTGGTCGAAATACGACCGTCGCCGTGGCATGCGGGACACGTATTCCGCAGACGGCCGCTGCCGTTGCAGCGCGGACACGTCAGGCTGAATCGCATCGCGCCTGCGGCCTGCGTGACGTTGCCGCTGCCGTTGCATTCGGGACAGACCGTGGTCCCCTGATTTTTCGCCGCGCCCGATCCGCCGCAAGTCGCGCAAACTTCCTGGCGGGAAATCTGAATGCGAACCTGCGTGCCCTTGATCGCCTGCCAGAAATCGATGTTCAGAAAATATTCGAGGTCGGAGCCCTTCTGCGCTTGCGGAGCCGCCTCCGCTCCGCCCTGGCGTCCGAACCACTGGCTGAAAATGTCCTGGAAGTTGGCCGATTCATCGGCTGGCCGGCGGCCGCCGCCCGCCGCTCCGCGGTTGAAGGCGTCGGAGAAATCGAATCCTCCGAAATCCATGTGAGGCCCGCGAGGTCCTCCGGCTCCTGGTCCTGGGCCGCCGCCGGGCATGCCGTTCTCCGAATAGAAGCCGTACTGATCGTACATGGTCTTCTTTTTCGGATCGCTCAAGATATCGTAGGCTTCCTGGACTTTCTTAAAACGGTCCTCAGCGGCTTTGTCGCCCGGATTCAGATCCGGATGATGCTTGCGCGCGAGCTTCCGGTACGCTTTGCGAATGTCATCTTCGCTCGCGCCGCGCTCGACCCCGAGGGTTTGGTAATAGTCCTGTTGAGCCATAACTGAAAATCGAGGAGTCAGGAGTCAGAAGACAGGAGTCAGAATGCCGATGCTCGATTCTGACTCCTGATTCCTGACTCCTGACTCCTTTTTCTTATTTACTTCTTGTTTTCGTCGACGTCCACGAACTCTGCGTCGACCACGTTGTCCTTCTTCTTCTGCTCCTGCTGGCCGGCGCCGTCTCCCGAAGGAGCACCCTGAGCGCCACCCTGCGGACCGCCCGTCGTCGACGACGCCTTGTACATCGCCTCCGCCAGCTTGTGGCTGGCCGAGGTCAGGTTGTCGACGGCCTTGTTGATCTCTTCGATCGAGCCGCCGCTCATCGCCTTGCGCGCGCCTTCCAGCGCCGCTTCGACGTTGGTCGCATCTTCCGGACTGATCTTGTCGCGATGATCCTTCAGCATCTTTTCGACCTGGTAGACCATCGAGTCCGCGCGGTTGCGCGCGTCGATCTCGTCCTTGCGCTTCTTGTCGTCCGCCGAGTTCGCCTCGGCGTCGCGCGCCATCTTGTCGACCTCTTCCTTGCTGAGGCCGGACGAAGACGTGATGGTGATTTTCTGTTCGTTGTTGGTGGCCTTGTCCTTCGCCGTGACGTTCAGGATGCCGTTGGCGTCGATGTCGAAGGTCACTTCGATCTGCGG
>JAIQFJ010000015.1 GCA_020073325.1 Terriglobia bacterium
GCGGCCTCCTCCGTCCACGCGCGCGACGAGTCGCTGCCCACTTCTTCATCCGCATTCACCTGCAGCACGACTCTGCGCCGCACCGGAACCTCCAGGTCGCGCAGCGCCCGCATCGCGAAAATGAAAAACACCATCCCCGCCTTCATGTCGAGCACGCCCGGTCCCCACAACCGCCCCTTCGATTCGCGAAACGGCATTTTCGCAAGCGTCCCCATCGGCCACACGGTGTCGGAATGTCCAAGTACCAGAATCTGCCCGTCTTTTTTTTCTCCGGGCAGCGTGAACGTGAACCGCGCATTCGGCCCGTAAGTAGTTCCACGTGAAACGTTTACAGTCGCAATATCCTTCGTCCGCTGCGTCATCAACTGAACCAATCGCGCCACCGACGCCGGATCGTCGCTGGGCGATTCGCACTCCACCAGTTCGCGCGTCAACGCGATGATCTCTTTCTGTTTCTGCTTCGCATACCGGAGGAACTGATCCATGGTTGTTATACTAACGAGTATTCCATGCCAGTAATGGACATTCAGCGGATCCAGGACATCCTGCCGCACCGTTACCCGTTTCTTCTGGTCGACCGCATCGAAGAAATCGAGGCCGAGCGCATCGTCGGCATCAAAAACGTCACCATCAACGAGCCGTTTTTCACCGGCCATTTTCCCGATTTTCCGGTGATGCCCGGCGTCCTGATCGTCGAAGCGATGGCGCAAGTCGCCGGCGTTCTGGTCCTCAGCCAGATGGAGGATCGCGCGTCCAAGCTGGTGCTTCTGGCCGCGGTCGAAGAAGCGAAATTTCGCAAACCCGTCCGCCCCGGCGATCAGCTTCGCATCGAAATGAAGGTGGTGAGACGTAAAGCCACCATCGCGAAAATGTCCGGCGTCGCGACGGTCGACGGCGTTGTCGTTGCCGAAGCCACCATGATGTGCAAGCTCGCCGACCGGGCCGCCGATAAAGCGGAATGATCCACCCCAGCGCCATTGTCGCTGCAGGCGCGGAAATCGCCGGATCGGCCGAGATCGGTCCCTATTGCATCATCGGGCCCGAGGTGAAGATCGGCGAACGCACGCGCCTTATGGCGCATGTTTTCATGGATGGCCGGTTAACCGTCGGCGACGACAATGTCTTCTTTCCCTATTCCACGATCGGCGTTGCTTCGCAGGATTTGAAGTATCAGGGCGAACCCTCGGCGACGCGCATCGGCCAGCGCAACCAGATCCGCGAGTTCGTCACGATTCATCGCGGCACTGAAGGCGGCGGGATGTTGACGTCGGTCGGTGACGACAATCTCTTGATGGCTTACGTGCACCTGGCGCACGATTCGCACATCGGCAGCCATACGGTGCTGGGACACGCCGCCACAATCGGCGGCCACGTGACGGTCGGCGATTGGGTGATCGTCAGCGCGTCCAGCGGCGTGCATCAGTTCTGCCGCATCGGCCGCCACGCCTTCGTCGGCGGCTACAGCGTGATTACGCAGGACGTGCTGCCCTATTCGAATACCGTCACCGCGCGCGAAGCCAAGGTGTTCGGGGAAAACTCCACGGGCCTGAAGCGGCGCGGATTCACCTCCGAACAGTGCGACTCCCTGCACAAGGCATTCCGGCTGCTGGCGCACTCCGGCCTGAACACCACGCAGGCCCTGGAGCGCATCGCCGCGGAAATTCCATCGTCCGCCGAGGTCGATGAGCTGATCGGCTTCATCCGCACCGCCGAGCGCGGATTCATCAAGTAAATGCCCATCGGTCTGATCGCCGGCAACGGACGCTTTCCCGTCCTCGCGCTCGAAGCCGCACGCCGCGCCGGTCTCGAAGTGGTCGCGATCGGAATCAAGGAAGAAGCGTCCGCGGAAATCGAACAGCTCGCGCGGACTCACTGGATCTCGCTCGGCCAACTTTCAAAGCTGATCGACATCTGCAAGAGCGAACACATCACGCAGATCATGATGTGCGGCCAGGTGAAGCACGCCAGGATTTTTTCGTCCATCGTCCCCGATTGGAGACTCGTCAAGCTGCTCGCCTCGATCGATACGAAGAACACCGAAGGACTGATCGGCGCCGTCGCCAGGGTTCTGCGCGACGAAGGCATCGAACTGGTCGACTCGACCTTGCTGCTGAAGGATCTCCTGGCCCCCGAAGGCGTCCTGACGCGGCGCAAACCGGCTCCGGAAGAACTCCGCGACATCGAATACGGCCGCAAAATCGCGGGCGCTCTGGCGAGTCTCGACATCGGCCAAAGCGTCGCGATCGCAGACCGGGCCTGTGTCGCCGTCGAAGCGATGGAGGGCACCGACGCCATGCTCCGCCGCGCCGCATCGCTGGCGGAAGGCAAGCCGCTGCGGCTCGTGAAAGCGTCGCAACGGAGAAAACATCTGCTGTTCGACGTTCCGGTCGTCGGTCCGCAGACGATTCAGGTGATGATCGAGACCAACACGACTGCACTTTCGATCGACGCTGGACGCACTCTGTTGATCGACTCCCGCGAATTGGTCGCCATGGCGGATCAGAAAGAACTGAGCGTCATTTCAAAGCCCCCTTCAGTAGAATGAAAGTATGGACTACCGCGAGGTGATCACCATCGAGCCGGGGAAAATGGGCGGCAAGCCCTGCATTCGCGGCCTTCGGATCACTGTTTACGACATCCTGGATTATCTCGCTTCGGGTATGACCGAAGAGGAGATTCTTTCCGATTTCCCGGATCTGAACGCGGATGATATTCGCGCTTGTCTCGCCTTCGCCGCCGATCGTGAACGGCGTCTCGCCAACGTTCCCGCTTGAGACTGTTGTTCGATCAGAATCTGTCGTACCGCCTGCCTGCCGAGCTGCAGGACTTCTACCCCGATCCCACGCACGTGCGGGAGTGCGGCCTGATCAAGGCCAGCGACGAAGACGTTTGGAACTACGCGACCACGCATCGTTACGCAATCGCCAGCAAGGACGGTGATTTTCACCAGAGAAGCTTCCTGCGCGGTTTCGTCAACCTGCTGCGGACTCGGGTGGTTATCGTAGCCGAATTTCTGGCAGATCTCGAACAATCCTTCCTCGCGCTTTCCAGGTGAGGGTTAGTCGTCGCTGCTGTCGCCGACCTTCAATACCGCCAAAAACGCTTCCTGCGGGATCTCGACTCTTCCCACGCGCTTCATGCGGCGTTTGCCTTCCTTCTGCTTTTCGAGGAGTTTTCGTTTTCGCGAAATGTCGCCGCCGTAGCATTTCGCCAGGACGTTCTTGCGCATCGCCGGGATATTCTCACGAGCCACAACCTTATTCCCGATCGCCGCCTGTAGCGCGACTTCGAACATCTGGCGCGGGATCAGCTTCCGCAGTCTTTCGATCAGCACCTTGCCGCGCTCATAGGCGAAATCGCGATGCACGATCATCGAAAGCGCGTCAATGGGATCGCCCGCCACCAGCACGTCGAGTTTCACCATCGGCGACACGCGATGACCGGCGAAATGATAATCGAGCGAAGCGTAGCCGCTCGACGCGCTCTTCAGGCGATCGTAAAAATCGAGAACGATTTCATTCAGCGGCAGCTCATACGTCAGCAGCACGCGGCCCGTGCCGATATATTCGAACTTCTTCTGCGTCCCGCGCTTTTCTTCGAGCAGCGCCAGAATCCCGCCCAGATATTCTTCGCGCGTGATCACCGTGGCGTCGATGATCGGCTCTTCAATCTGTTTGATGCTCGACGGATCGGGATACTTGGTCGGATTTTCGAACTCGTAAACCGTGCCGTCGTTGAGCGTCACGCGATATCGTACGCCCGGCGCCGTGGTGATCAGGTCGATCTGAAATTCGCGCTCCAGCCGTTCCTGCACGATCTCCAGATGCAGCAATCCAAGAAATCCGCAGCGGAAACCGAAGCCCAGCGCGACCGAATTTTCCGGCTCGAAACTGAACGCGCTGTCGTTGAGCCGCAGCTTTTCGAGCGCCTCGCGCAGCAGGCCGTGCTCGTGGGACTCCACCGGATACAGGCCCGCGAACACCATCGGCTTCATCGGCTCGAAACCGGGCAGCGGTTCCGACGCCGGATTGGCGTGGTCGATGATCGTGTCGCCGATCTGCGCGTCGGCGACGTTCTTGATATTCGCGAACAAAAATCCCACTTCGCCGGCCGAAAGCTCGTCGCACGGGATCGGCTTGGGCGACTGAAACCCGATGCCGTCCACCTCGTGAATCGTCCCGGTGTTCCACATGCGAATCTTCTGGCCCTTGCGCAGCCGGCCCGAAAACAGGCGCGCCAGAATGATCACGCCGCGATACGGATCGAACCAGGAATCGAAAATCAGCGCGCGCAGCGGATCGTCAGGCAACCCTTTGGGATGCGGCACCAGATGCACCACCGCTTCCAGCACGTCGTGAATGCCGATGCCGTTCTTCGCGCTGGCCAGAATCGCGCCGCTCGCGTCGAGCCCGATGACGTGCTCGATCTGTTCGCGAATCCGGTCCGGCTCGGCCGACGGCAGATCGATTTTGTTGATCACCGGAATGATCTCGAGGTTGTGGTGCAGCGCGAGATACGTATTCGCCAGCGTCTGCGCCTCGACACCCTGCGACGCATCGACCACCAGCAACGCGCCTTCGCAGGCCTGCAGGCTGCGCGAAACTTCATACGTAAAATCGACGTGGCCCGGCGTGTCGATCAGGTTGAGCTGATACATCTCGCCGTCGTCGGCTTTGTAGTTCAGCCGCACCGCGTGCGCCTTGATCGTGATGCCGCGTTCGCGTTCCAGATCCATCGAATCGAGGACCTGCTCCATCATTTCGCGGGAGGAAAGCGCGCCGGTGGTTTCCAGCAGACGATCGGCAAGCGTCGACTTGCCGTGATCGATGTGCGCAATGATACTGAAGTTCCGGATGTGCTGGGGGTCCACTATATCCATGATAAGGGACGCCCGTGTGCAGAAGCTTCCGGGTAGCGCGCTAAATCTGTGTCCCTGAGATTATTCGAGACCTTGATCAGTTGCGCGAAGTCACAACGGTCGTGCAGCGTCGTGGTGATAGCGGAGCGGTACGGCGCGAAGCCATCCGTCGTGATTTGGAAGCGCCACCGCGCCGCGGCGGACGCCTTTAGTGAAAACGCCGTCCGTGGTCGCATGATCGCGATTGCCCATCGCTCTGTTCAGCACCAGTTTGGAATGGCGCTCAATCGCGACGAAGGTGTAGCAGGCAGCGTGATCGGAACCGATTTGCGGCGAGCCGTTGCTGACGTCCACGTCTCGATCGGCGGCATCGACACGGCCTGCAATACGCCGGGTCGGCGGGCGGATCGATCGCGGGGCTGCTGCAAATCAACGCTGTCGTGCCCGCAAGCGTGACGCCGGGCGCGGCTGTGCCGATCCTGGTCACGATCGGCGGCGTCCCCTCGCAGAGCGGCGTAACCATGGCCGTCCAGTGAGCACGGTATGATGAGGCAGAGCCTTGTCTACCGATCAGATCAATTGGGAGCACGACGCGCGCGGATTGACGTTCGCGATTGTCGTCGCGCGTTTCAACGGCGATATTACTGAAAAATTGCTCGACGGCGCCAAGCGGGCCCTGGAGCGCGCAGGAGCCGAAAGCTATGAGGTCTTTCATGTTCCCGGCGCGTTCGAATTGCCGCTGGCGGCAAAGCTGCTGGCGCACACGCACGCATTTCACGGCATCATCGCGCTGGGCGCGGTGATTCGCGGCGGGACTCCGCATTTCGACTATGTGGCCGGCGAAGCGGCCCGAGGGTTGCAGCAGGTGGCGCTCGAAACCGGCCTTCCCGTGGCCTTCGGCGTCCTGACCACGGACAATGTCGAGCAGGCGGAGGCTCGCACAGACAAGGGCTTTGACGCGGCGATGACCGCGATTGAAATGGCTCGCGTGGCGCGTGTGATCGCGCTCTCCGGCGCCAAGGCCGCGCGGAGCTAGCCATGCCTGCGCGTCACCGCTCCCGCCAGCGTGCCCTTCAGGTGCTCTTCCTGTGGGACCTGCGCCGCCAGAAAATCGACGATGCGATCTCGGCGTTTTACGACACCCTGACGTCGGACGACGACGAGCCCAAACGCGCCGCTCCCGACGAATTCATGGAAAAGCTGGTGCGCGGCGCCTCCGAGAAGGCCACGGAGATCGACCAGCGCATCACCGAAAAATCCGAGCACTGGCGTCTGGAGCGCATGCCGGCCGTCGATCGAAACATCCTGCGCCTCGCGGTGTACGAGATGAACGAGATGAAGACGCCGGCTCCTGTGGTGATCGATGAGGCGCTGGAACTGGCGCGCCAGTTTTCGGGCGACGAATCGGTGTCGTTCATCAACGGTGTGCTGGACGCAGTACATCGCGGGGATTCCGGAGTCAGGAGCCAGCATTCCGAATGAACCTCGCACCCTGTCGATGACCGCGTTGCGTGTGGTCCTGGTTGCTCCGCGGAATCCTCTCAACATCGGCGCCGCCGCCCGCGCGATGAGCAATTTCGGGGTCCTCGAGCTGCGCCTGGTCAATCCCTACGAGGTCGCGTTTCGCGAAGCGAAGTCGGCGGTGAAAGCGCACGCGGTGCTCGAAGCCGCGCGTGAATTCCCGACCGTCGCCGAAGCCGTCGCCGATTGCGCGCTGGTGGTCGGCACGACTTCGAAGGGTCATCGTACGTTGGAGCATTCGCTGCACCGGCTCGAAATGGGCGGCCGGCTGATCGCGAAATCGGCGGGTCCGGTCGCGCTGCTGTTTGGCTCGGAAAAATTCGGCTTGTCGAATGACGACATGAGCCACTGCCACTGGCTGATGCGCATCCCGACGCGCGACGAGCATGGGTCGATGAATCTGGGCCAGGCCGTCGCGGTGTGCCTGTACGAAATCATGCGCAATCCGGCCGCGGCCCGCGCGAAGCCGGAAGCGAAACATCCCGCCAAGATGGAGGACGTCGAGCGGATCACGTCGCTGCTCGAAGAAATGCTGGAGAAATCGGGCTACGTACACGCCCGCGTCGAAGGCTCCACGAAAATGAAGATCCGCAGGCTGGTCCGCCGCATGGATTTGAACGCGCACGACGCAGAAGTGTGGCAAGGCATGCTTCGGCAGGTGTTGTGGAAGTTGCTATCCTGAACTTCTCCGCATGACCAAGGTAACTCTGCACTACGATCTGCTGCGCAGGCTCACGGATGAAGACCTGCCGGCGATTTCGAACATCCACAGCGTTTTCGGCATCGTGCGCGTGGTGCCATCGGCGTCGCTCGACAAACTGACGGTCGATTACGACGCGTCGCGAATGATGAAGACCGACGTCGAGGAAACGCTGGCGCGCTTCGGGATGCCGATCCGCACTGGGGCGCAGACGGTCGCTTAGAAATCAGCCCTTAACGTCAATGAACATGAATGTTTTGATTCACGTTGATTGACGTTCATTCACGGCTTAAAAGGTTTTTGCAGATCTCCGCAGTCCAGCCATGCGCGTGCGACCACGACATCCACACCGCCTTCGCCCACTCCATCAGCTTCGCCTCGCGGCCCGGCCCTGGCGGTACTTCGAGCACGTCGCGAACAGTCAGCGATGCGCGCTGCTCCGGAATCTCGAATCGACCCCAGTCGCGTTTCACGCGCCCGAGTTCCATATGCGCGAGCTGCGCCTGTCGACCAGTCTGCCCCTTCTCGATCGCCAGATAAAGCCCGATCAGCGAAAACGCGATTCCGATGTTCGATTTTGTGATCAGCGAATGCTGCAACTGCCACGCGTCGACTGCATGCTGATGGATGAACCCGGGATCGCCGTGCGTCAGCGTGTACGCGGACAACTCGCCAAAGAGCCGCCAGCATTCGGGCGAGCTGTTGTGCCGCCCCTCCGGCGCGGTGCTGTCCGAAGGCAGCTCCAGTCCGCAGCCGGGGCAGAGCGAGGTCACTTCGGCTGATAAGCGACGCAGTCGATTTCGACCAGCATGTCGCTGACAAACTCGCATGCGACGGTGGTGCGTGCGGGTCGATCGGTCCCGAAAAATTCGGTGTAGACCTCGTTCATCGCCTTGAAGTCGCCCGCGTTTTTGAGGAACACGGAGCACTTCACGACATCCGCCATCGTTGCGCCGGCCGCATCCAGGATGCGTTTGATATTGGCCAGCACCTGGCGCGTCTGCTGCTGAATGTCGCCGCTGATGAGCTTGTCGGTGGTCGGGTCGATGGGACCCTGGCCGCTGACGTAGATAAAATCACCGGCGCGCACCGCGGGCGAATAGGGCCCGCGGGGCGTCGGAGCGTTGTGCGGGAAAATGCGCTCGATCGCCATAGAAACTTAGTCGGTTTTCTTGCGGCGCGGACGGCGCGCGGCGCCGCCTCCGGCAGGTTTCGGAGCACGCTTCCGCGCCGGAGCCTTCTTCGGCTTGGGCGGCGGCGGATTCGGCTCGAAGATGGTCGGCTGGCCTTCGACGTACGGCTGCGGCTCGTCTTCTTCCACTTCCTCGGCGGCCGCTTCAGGCTCGGCCCGCGGCGGCTCGGCCGGCGGATAAAATTCCGCCCCGAGGTACACCAGCATGCCCTGTTCTTCGGTCGGCTCCAGGCGAACCACGGTCTTGTCCTGCGCGTAGTTCAGGAATTCCGAAAATTGCTGAAAGCCGTAAGCCGTCGGATCGAGGCTCGGCTGTTCGCCGCGGAACCAGTGTTCCAGATCCTCGATCGGACACCCGTTTTCGATCTCCAGGCGATGATTTTCCAGCACGTCGCGCAGCGGCGGCAGTAGATCCTCAGGCTTGAGGTTCGGCCGCTCCGGAGTGGTCGAGCCCTTGCGCTCGATGATATAGCGTCCGCCGGTTCCGCTCACGTTGACCAGCTCGGCGCGCTTCAGCTTTTCGACGAAATCCGAAAAGCTCGACGCACCGTAGGCGCGTTCGTTGAAGGCCGAATCGAGCTGCAGCATGGTCGACTTCAATAAGCCAAGCTGCGGCTGCACGGCGCGACGCTCCAGAACCTGAAGCGCGCGCTCCACCAGAGGCATGGCTTGGGAAAGCTCCAGCGGTGCCGGCCGCTGGCGGCGATCGCCGCGATCCTGCCGGTCCTGGCGATCCGGACGACCACCGCGATCGCGCGGCGGACGCTGCTCGCCCTGGCCTCCAAAAGCCGGCGCCATCGAACTGGGCGGCGCATCCGAAAGGAGCGACTCAAAGCTGATGAACTCGTGGCAATTCTGCTGAAGAATGGTCGAGGTGAAGGCCTTGCCGCCCACCACAAACACGGTCTTGCCGTACTCCTTCAGTTTGTTGACCAGCGGAATGAAATCCGAATCGCCGCTGACGATGGCGAAGGCATTCACATGCGTATGCGTGAAGGCCATTTCCAAAGCGTCGAGCGCGAGATTGATGTCCGCGCCGTTCTTATCGCCGCGCGGCGAGGGAATGCGCTGGACCATCTGCACGGCATTTTCCGCCATTTGTCGAGTTGCCCCGTCCTGGCGGCCCCAGTTCGCGTAGGCGAATTTGGCGACGATGTCGCCGCGTTCCTTGAGCGCTTCCAGCGCCAGGGATACGTCGAACTCACGTCGAAGCGTCGACTTGAGCCCGATCTCGATGTTGTCGTAGTCGACGAACACCGCGATATTCAATTTATCTTGCATGAACATTCTTTCTTCGGGAAGAAAGACGCACTTAGGCGGCTTGCTTCACCGAGCTGCGGATGAACTCCACAATTTCCTCCAGCGAGGCGCCGGGTTGATACACGGCGGCCACACCGAGGCGTTTTAAACTGGCGGCATCCTCATCCGGAACGATGCCGCCGACGATGACCAGCACGTCGGTCATCTGTTTATCTTTGAGCAACTCCATCACGCGAGGCACGATGGCATTGTGTGCGCCCGAAAGAATCGACAGGCCGATGACCTGCACGTCTTCCTGCAACGCCGCGTTCACGATCATCTCCGGAGTCTGGCGCAGGCCGGTGTAAACGACCTCCATACCGGCATCGCGCAGCGCGCGGGCGATTACCTTTGCGCCGCGGTCGTGTCCGTCGAGGCCGGGCTTCGCGACCAGCACCCGAATTTTGTGATCCATATGTGAGCGTGAGGCTTTTCGCCGTCTACATGAAGAAGCCGGTGAAACCCTCTGAATTCATTATATATGGAACGCCGAACCGCGTGCGAGGATCATTCCTCAAGCTTTAACGCGTAGCCCCAGCGCGAGGCAGCGTCACGGATGTACCGCTTTGTCTCCACCCCAAGAATAGGCCATAGCACGGCGAGCTTCGCTGACCGAGGCAGAAGCCATTCGAAAACCTTTATCCAGATGACGTTTATTGCCTCTGGGTCTCCGGTCAGGCAGATGCTCTCAAACAATTGGGGCCGGGCGGCCAAGAAAGTCGCTCGCTGTGTCCTTCTCAAGTTCGTGCATGAAAAGGGGCTTGAATACAAACCCAGCGAAGTTGTAAGGACTCGGCCGCTCGCCGTTTTCACTAATTTCGGAGGCGCATCGCGGTTCCAACTCCGGGAGAATTCTCCTGAACGAGTCGATCAGGTTCTCGTGATCGATCCGATCGGGTCTGGACGGGCCTCTCATCATCGACCTGAGGCCGCTCACTCCGGTCGCGGTTCGTACCTAACGTTGAACCGCGACCAAAGGGAGCGGCGAGTGCCAATATGTTACTGATTGCTTCCCGCGCCCGACCGCACCGTCGGATACTTGATCCCCAACTGCTCCAGGTACGTGTCGTACTTCGCGGGATTGTAGTAGAGCTTCTTCATCTGTTCGCGATACTTCGCCATGGTGGCTTCGTTCAGCCAGATGGCCGGCTTATCGCCGTCGCGGACGAAGCTCTTGTACTTCACCACCTTGGTCTGGACATTGTTGTAGTAATCCCACGCCGACTTCACCAGCTCCGGATGCGTCAGGATGTCGATCATCGTCATCGCCTGCACCTTGGCGCCCGCGATCACGCCCTTATGAGCGATCGGCGTCGCCATCGAGATCGCGTTGGCCCAGTTGTGCCCCGGACCTCCCGGAATGTTCGACGGGAACCGCAGCGTCACCGTCGGCAGGGTCCACGACACGTCGCCGATATCGTCCGATCCGCCCCCCATCGGCTGCTGTGCGCCCTCTTCCCCTTCCGGCCGCTCCTCGCGCGGCGGACGCATTTCCTGCAGCTTCGTCGCCAGGCCACGCACCGGCTGCTTCAGCTCGGCTTGAAATGCGCGCGCGAGTTTCTGATCGTCCTCCGACCATTGCGGCAGCCCGACCTTCTTGATGTTCTCGTACATGTCCTCCGCGATCGGTTTGCTGAAGTGCCCCGGCCACGCGCTGCCCAGCAGGCGCTCGGTATATTCCGTATCCGTCATCAACGTGGCGGCCTTGGCCATGTTGTCGCCAATCCGCCACAGATTCATGATGTGGTCGTAATCGGCTTCGCGGAAGTAATACCAGACCGCCGCGTTCGGCGGCACGACGTTCGGCTGATCGCCCCCATTGGTGATCACGTTGTGAACGCGCGTCGCTAACCTCAGATGCTCGCGGCGAAAATTGTAGCCGACATCCATCAGCTCCACCGCATCCAGCGCGCTCTTGCCGCGCCACGGAGCGCCGGCCGCATGGGCACTCTCGCCCTTGAACATGTACTCGATCGAAACCAGCCCGTTCTGCCCGCTCGGTCCCCAGCTCACGCCCAGATTGTTGCCGACGTGCGTGAACAGGCAAATGTCGACGTCCTTGAACATCCCCGCCTTGACGAAATACGCCTTCGTGCCGACCAGCTCCTCGGCGACGCCCGGCCACAGGCGAATCGTGCCCTTGAGATGCTCGCGCTCCATCACTTTTTTCACCGCGATCGCCGCGATGATGTTCAGCGGCACGCCTGAATTGTGTCCCTCGCCGTGGCCCGGCGCGCCCTCGATCATCGGTTCGTGATACGCCACGCCCGGTTTCTGCGACGCCTGCGGAATATCGTCGATATCGGAGCCCAGCGAAATCACCGGCTTGCCCTCGCCCCACGACGCGACCCACGCCGTCGGAATCCCGGCAAAGCCGCGCTCAATCTTGAAGCCTTCTTTTTCGAGCACGCCGGTCAGGTATTTCGACGTTTCGAATTCCTGAAACCCGAGTTCGCCGAAGCTGAACACGCTATCGACCATCACCTGGGCCTGCTTCTTCATATGATCGATTTCGCCGACCAGGTCCGCCTTCATGGCGGCCTGCTTTTCAGCTGAAATCGTATTCTGCGCGAAAACTGTGCCGGCTAGAAAGAAAGCAGCGAGGGAGTACTTGAGCATAGGAACAGATTATCACCGCCGCCGAAGGAGGGCGGAATTCATCCCGCGCGGAGCTTCAGCTCCGCAAACCGCGCGCCGTCAGCAAGAACTGTGTGACGCCCGCTTCCGATTTCTTCTCAATGACCTGCGTCTCTTCCATCAACAGCCGCAGCATCCTGCGATTTTCCGAAAGCACATCCGCCTTGAACCGGCGGATCCCGTTCGCCTCCGCCGCTTTGATCGTCTCGCGCAGCAAAATTCGGCCCAGTCCGCGACCCTGCCACGCGTCGACGATCACCAGGCTCAACTCCACCGTGTCCGCATCGTTGGTCCGCTCATACCGCCCGACCCCCACCAGTTCGCCGCCCGATTCCGCCACCAGCGCCAGCCGATTCGTGTAATTTACGTGCGATAAATAGCGAGCCATCCCCGGCGTCAGCTCCGGCATCGCCGTGAAAAATCGCTGATAAATCGACTGCGGACTCAAATGATGGAACAGATCGACCAGCACGTGGTCGTCCTCCGGCCGGATCGGCCGGATGTGGACCTTCGCGCCATCCCGAAGCGTCACGTCGGATTCGAGTACGGCGGTCACGCCCATTTCGATGATCCCGCCCGCGGAAACGTCGCATATACCTCCATCGGGTCCCCTATTTGGGTAATGGAAATGCAACAGCCGGGGCGGATAATCGAACCATGACCCCCGACGAGCTTCGTAAGATTGACGCCTACTGGCGCGCCGCCAATTATCTTTCCGTCGGCCAGATTTATCTCTATGACAATCCGCTGCTGACCGAGCCTCTAAATGTCGCGCACGTCAAGCCGCGCCTTTTAGGACACTGGGGAACCACGCCCGGGCTGAATTTCATCTACGCACACTGCAACCGCGTCATCCGGAAATTCGACCTCGACATGATCTACGTCTGCGGACCCGGCCACGGCGGACCCGGCATGGTCGCGAATACATTCCTCGAGGGCACTTACAGCGAGATGTATCCCAACATCACGCAGGACGCCGAGGGAATGAAGCGTCTCTTCAAGCAGTTCTCCTTCCCCGGCGGCATCCCGAGCCACGCCGCGGCCCAGACTCCCGGGTCGATCAACGAAGGCGGCGAGCTGGGCTACTCCATCCTCCACGCCAACGGAGCCGTCTTCGACAACCCCGATCTGATCGCCTGCTGCGTGGTCGGCGATGGCGAGGCCGAAACCGGCGCGCTCGCCACCAGCTGGCACTCGAACAAATTTCTCAATCCCGCCGTCGATGGAGCCGTCCTGCCGATTCTGCATCTCAACGGATACAAGATCGCGAACCCTACCGTCCTCGCCCGCATCCCGCGCGCCGAGCTGGTCGACCTGTTTGAAGGCTACGGCTACCGTCCCTACTTCGTCGAAGGGCACGAGCCCGAGCCGATGCATCACGCCATGGCTGAAATGATGGACCGCGTCATCGGCGAGATTCGCTCCATTCAGCGCGACGCGCGCGAACATGGCTTCAAACATCGCCCGCAATGGCCGCTGATTATCATGATCACGCCCAAAGGCTGGACCGGTCCCAAAAAGGTCGACGGTTTACAAGTGGAAGGCACCTGGCGGGCGCACCAGGTCCCCATCGCCGAGATCCAGTCGAAACCGGAGCACTTGAAAATCCTCGAAACGTGGATGCGCAGCTATCGTCCCGAGGAGCTTTTCGACGACCGCGGCGGTCTGATTCCCGAACTTCGCGCGCTGGCGCCCGAAGGCGCGCGCCGCATGGGAGCGAATCCGCATGCCAACGGCGGACTCCTGGTGAAGGATCTCGCGCTGCCCGATTTTCGGAAGTACGCCGTCGCGATCGACAAGCCCGGGCAGCTGGTGGCCGAATCGACACGCGTGCTGGGAAATTTCCTGCGCGATACGATCCAGGCGAATCCACGAAATTTTCGCCTGCTGGGCCCCGATGAAACCGCGTCGAACCGGCTCGACGCGGTCTTCGAAGTCACCAATCGCGAATGGACCGCGGAAATCCTGCCCACCGACGATCATCTTTCCTTCGACGGCCGCGTCATGGAAGTGCTCAGCGAAAACATGTGCCAGGGTTGGCTTGAAGGCTACCTGCTCACCGGCCGCCATGGCCTGTTCAATTGCTACGAAGCCTTCGTCCACATCGTCGATTCCATGTTCAACCAGCATGCGAAGTGGTTGAAGGAAGCAAAGTCGGTGCCCTGGCGCAGGCCGATTCCGTCGCTGACGTATCTGCTCTCATCGCACGTGTGGCGTCAGGATCACAACGGCTTCAGTCATCAGGATCCCGGATTTCTCGACATCGTCGTGAACAAGAAAGCCGACGTCGTGCGCATTTACCTGCCCCCGGACGCGAATTGTCTGCTCTCTGTCGCCGACCATTGCCTGCGCAGCCGGAATTACGTCAACGTGATCGTCGCCGGGAAGCAGCCGGCGCTGCAATATCTGACGATGGAGCAGGCCATCGAACACTGCGCCGCCGGCGCCGGCATCTGGAGCTGGGCCAGCAACGACGCAGGCGGTGAACCCGACGTCGTCATGGCGTGCTGCGGCGATATCCCGACGCTCGAAACGCTGGCCGCGGTCGACTTGATGCGCAAGCATCTTCCCGGCCTGAAAATTCGCGTCGCCAACGTAGTCGATTTGATGGCGCTGCAGCCCCGCAGCGAACATCCGCATGGCCTGACCGACAGCGAGTTCGACTCTATCTTCACCGTCGACAAACCCGTGATTTTCGCGTTCCACGGCTATCCCTGGCTGATCCACCGCCTGACCTATCGACGCCGCAATCACGACAACATCCACGTCCGCGGCTATAAAGAGGAAGGCACCACGACGACGCCGTTCGACATGACCGTCATGAACGACATGGACCGCCTGCACCTGGTCAGCGACGTGATCGATCGCGTCCCCGGGCTCGCCAACAAAGCCGGCCACACCAAGCAAATGCTGCGAAACAAGCTGATCGACCACAAAATCTACATCGCGCAATACGGCGAAGACATGCCCGAAATCCGCGACTGGAAATGGCCCAACCAGTAACCTGCAACCCCCGCCGTAATGCCGGGGCTCTCAACCAGTGGCTTGTCGCCACAAACAAGACAACCCGCGCGGAGCTTTAGCTCCGCATTGTCACGCGGGCTGAAGCGGTAACGAACTCTCCGCGAGTAAGGCCGGAAACCCGATAGCATAGAGACACGTCCAGCCCAGGAGGTTCTCATGCGGCTGCCAGCTTTGATCTTCGGTTCCGCGTTGCTCGTCCTCGCCGGCGACGGCATCCCGCCCCGCGCGAATGCCTCGGACTATCCCGCCCATCAGCCCGCCGCCCATGCGACCCTCGCCGCCGTGCGCGTGCCGCCCCGGCAGATCGAGAAAATGTTTTCCCCCGAAATCGCGCGGCAATACGTGGTGCTGGAAGTCGCGCTGTACCCCGAGAGCGAGTTCGACATCGACTGGTTCGACTTCAACTTGAAAATCGGCAACACCATCGCCCATGTCGAAAAGCCGCTGGATGTGACGACACCGTGGCCCGAGAAAACGCCTCAGCCGTCCCTGCCCGTCACCGTTCTTACCGAAACCGGCGTCGCCATCAGCCACACCAGCGATCCGGTCTACGGCCGCCACACCGATGTGGGGACCTATGAAAGCGTCGGCGTGACCAACGATCCGCGCGCCGCCGCGCCGCCACCTCCTCCGCCCGGTCCGGATCCAGTTGTCCTTGCGCGCCGCGTTCGCGAACGGGTGCTGCCCGAGGGTCCCGCGCGCTCCGCCGTCGCCGGCTATCTTTTCTTCCCCCAATACAAACGCCAGAAGAACGCGCCGCTCGAACTGCGCTGGTCCAAAGACAACGATTCCGCGACCCTCCGCATCCCTGAAAAATAAAGCGTCACACCTGGCCCGTGGCTTTCAAATCATCGGTCAGCAAATCGAGGATGACTCCTTTCACCTTCGCCGATCCGCCCAGGTCGAACAGCACACTCAGTAGAAGCGACCACGCCGCATGATGCTCGGCCAGCGCGTGGAGCACCGCCTTCAGCCGCCCCGCTGCCGCTGACGCCACCTGCTCCAACCGAGCCTCGGTCGTCTTGAACTCGTCGCGCGGCAGCGCCGGAATTTTTCCCCGCAGCGACGGCATCAACGGAATCACCGGATACCAGCGCGTGCCGTTCTCGACAAAGCTGTATTCGTCCTGAACCGCTGGTGAAACCCCCGTCCCGATCGCGGCGTTCCCTTCCGGCATCGCCAGATGTTTGCGCAGGAATTGCTGGCAGTTGCGCCGGCCCAACTGATAATCGCGGTCGCGGAATTTCTGATCGATAAATCCACCGAACGCACCCAGCGACCCGCACAGCAGCGCAGGCAAGTCTTGCACGCTATTGTCCACCGGCGCGATGGCGAAACGGCTCAGCACATCCGGATCTTTCGTCAGCCGCAGATCCTCTCCCTGGAATCGCGACTGGCTCACCAGCGTCGAGATCAGCGCTTTCAAAACATTCGGCAGCTCGGATTGCTTCGAGGCATCGTAGGCGGGATCGAACGGCTCCTCGCCGGGAAACGGCGCGATCGTGATCACCGCCGCATTCGCCTCGCGGCCGGCGCGCGGATTCCTGCCGCCATTCCCCGCGGCCTGCGCCAGGGCCTCCCGCGCGCACTCGAACGGATTGTTATTCGTCACTCCGCCATCGACGTAGACATTTTCGAATCGCGGCGGCACAACCGAGTCATCCCACGCCGGCGGAATCTTCGAAATCGATCCGCAATCGTTCCACAGCCGGTTCTCATATTCGGCGCGAGCCCGCTCGATCGTCTGCGCCGCCAGCATCACGGGAACCGCGCCGGTCGCCATCGCCGCAGTCCGCAACGCCGCCCAATCCGCGCCTGGAATCGTAAAGTCGACCCGATCCGCATGATACGCGATCCGCTCTTCGAACGACCCCGCATTCGCTTCGTTGACGCTATACGGAATCCCGCGCAGATTCGACAGCGTCAGGATCACGCGCAACCGCTCCGCCACCCATTCGCGCTTCTTTTCGCGGCCGGCCTGCGATGCGATTGCCGTCACCGCGATCTTCGCCACCGGTGTGCTGTCGAGCAGCGAATGCGCCGGCGGCAGATCGGCCGTGCCCAACAACGGCAGAATGTCGATCGACCGCACCCAGCTCTCATACAACCGGTTCCCCATCGGCGACTCGGTCTGATGCACGTGATCGAAAATTTCCTGCAGCGCGACCGCGGAAATCGCCGCGCACATTCCGCCCGCCGACGCGCCGCTCAGCACATCCAGCTTCACTTCGTGCGCCGGAATCGTCCACGACTCGAAATCGTCGCCGTGCAGCGCGCGCTGCGTTTCGCGCGCGTCATACCACTCATCCAGCGCTTCGATCAGAAAATCCAGCACGCCCGCCGTGTACGCTCCGGCCGAAACCGCGCCCGCCATGTTCAATGCGAGATGGAACGTCATAATGTGCTCCATCATGACTCGCAAAAGTGACAAACACTACCCCTTCAAATCGCCAAGTTGAACTAGAATGGGCGGCTATGGACGCAAATCGGCGGCAATTCCTCCAGTCCACCGCGGCCGCGGCCTTTGCACCGCAGCTCCTGCGAAGCGCCAACGACCGTATCAACCTCGGCTTCATCGGCATGGGAAAAATGGGGCGCGACAACCTGCGATTCGCGCTGCGGAATCCCGACGCGAACGTTGTCGCCTTCTGCGATGTCTTCGAGCGCAATTTGAAATTCGCCGCCGACGCCACCCATGGCAAGGCTCGCGCGGTGCGCGATTTTCGCGAAATCCTCGCCGATAAATCCATCGACGCCGTCTGCATCGCGACCCCCGACCACTGGCACGCCTACATGACCGTCGAAGCCTGCAAGGCCGGCAAAGACGTGTTCGTCGAAAAACCGCTCGCGGTTACGATGGAGGAATGCGGAAAAATGCTGCAAGCCGCGCGCAAATACAACCGCGTGGTGCAAGCCGGAACCATGCAGCGGTCCGCACGACACTTTCAGAAAGCCGTGGAACTCGTCCGCAATGGCGACCTGGGCCAGGTGACCTTCGCGCGGACCTGGTATTGCAGCCATTCGAGCCGCGAAGGCATCGGCAATCCACCCGATTCCGAAATACCCGCCGGACTCGATTGGGACCTGTGGCTGGGCCCCGCGCCCATGCGCCCCTTCAACGCAAATCGCTTCGGCGTCGATCCGCGCGACGGCTATTATTCGCGCTTCCGCTATTTCTGGGACTACGCCGGCGGCATGATGACCGATTGGGGAGTTCACCTGATCGACATCGTGCAGTGGGCCTTCGACGAGGCGCTCCCGAAGAGCGCGGCCGCGAGCGGCAGCAAGTTTTTCGTCCAGGACAATCGCGACACTCCGGACACTTTGCAGGTAACCTACGAGTACCCCGGATTCGTCGCTGTCTTTGAGAATCGCGAGTCGAATTCGCAATCGATGTTCAGCCACGACTACGGCATTCTGTTTCACGGCAGCGAGGCGACGCTGTTTGTCGACCGCGGCGGCCTGCGCCTGATCCCCGAAAATGGCGCGCGTGTGACGGCGTGGGAGATGCGGTCGGTGAACTACGGCAACGCCGAGCACTGGTCGAATTTTCTCGATTGCGTCCGCACCCGCAAACGTCCCGTGAGCGATATCGAAACCTGTCAGCGTTCCACCGCCGCATGCCTGCTCGGCAACATCGCCCTGCGCAGCCGCTGCCGCGTCGATTTCGATGCGAAAACATGGACCGTCGCGCAGCCCGAAGCGAAAAAATATTTTTCGCGGGAAGCGCGGAGTCCGTGGAAGCTTACCGTGTAGCGATGTTACCGTCTTTTCGGTGGTGCTCAGTGAGACGCAAAACGATGATCCCGCCGGCGCCCAACGACGAGGATAATGCATGCATGTGAAGCGTCCGCGCGATGCAAACCAGCTTGCAAAGTTGATCGTGACTCTAACGATTAAGGATTCAGTTACGGTCTGAAGATCGGCGTTGGTGCTCTCGCTTTCGAAGGAATGGGCGCCCTTGGCGTCTTCCAGCCGCCGCCGGAACGTTGTTCGAAGCGAGTATCATCCCCCGCGTTTTGTTTATCGTGACGTGCAATACAAGACCAGGGAGACCGTCGCACCGCAGAAACTCATATTGTAGATCCGACCCAACCGGAAACAATGCATCGAACGAACAAAGCGAACCCACGCCAAGAACGCGCCTTAACTCCGTTGAGTTCGAACTCGTCGACTCCGATGTACAGCTCGCCGCCGTCCGCATTCGCGAAAGCCGAAATGCCCTCGCTCAAACTGGATGGCCTCTTCGCTTTACCTTTTACGTCGCCGTATTGGCCTTCTTCGTAGTTAATGATCTTACCCGCTTGGTCACGGTTCATTTACGCTGCTTTTCGATACACCGCGAGCACCGAATGTCCGCGCGGATACAGCTTCTCTTCGTCCAGCCCTTTTTCGATCAGCCGTCCCAGCCGGTACGCCGCCTTGTCCAGCATTCTTTGCCGCAGCGACGTATCGAGCAGGCCCTTCTGCGCTTCCAAATGCAGCACGCGCCGCAGCATGCGCTCCGCGATCAGCGCGGAATAGGTCGTGACATGCATCGGTGCCAGGATCTCGTGATCGATCGCCACCACCTCCAGCCCGAAGACGCGAGCCACGCTGCGCAGCGCCTGGTCCGTCCATCGCGTGACATGATGCGGCGGCATATTCAGCACCGCGTTCCGCAAAAGTGAGATGTAGGAATCCTCGCTCGGCACGCAGTACAGCAGCAGTCCGCCCGGTTTCATCGCGCCCACCGACGCATCGATAAACGGCTCCACCGGCGCGACGTGCTCCAGCACCTGAAATGCGCACACCACGTCGTAGGACTGCGGATGCTTGCGCGCATGCTGCTCGATCGGCTCCGCCGTCACGTCGAGACCGCGATTTACCGCCGATTGCACCGCCTCCGCGCTGAATTCGAGTCCCGTGTAATGCGGCGTGTGAATGTGCGTCGCAAACGCTCCGCGCCCGCACCCGATTTCGAGCACCCGGTCGCCCGGTGAAACCCACTGCTTCGCGATCTGATATTCGGGCTTGTCCTCGATGTAATACCAGGAAAACCGCTGCAAAGCGTCGTAGTATTTCGACGATCCGGTAATCATCGGCCAGAAATAGCGCAGATCGCATTCCCGGCACCGGCAGAAGCTCAACTCATCGTTCGCGCTGAGATTTTCCGCGACGACACTGGTCACCGCGGCATCGTAACCGCCGGCGATTCCCGCCGTCACGATCCGGTCGATCACCTCGACCTGATCCGATCCGCAGAGCGAGCATTGAGGAATCGCCGCCATGAAGATACTCGGTATTGTAAGTCGGCTGCGGACAGAGTCAATGCTTGAAACGGCTACCGGACGGTGACGCGGATATCTTCATCTGCCCACAATGCGCCGTCCGAAGCATGCCAGCGCAGGATATATTCGCCGGGCTGATCGAACCTCACCTCCACCGACCATTTCCCGTCCGCCGGAGCCGCCGGCGCCTGCCACAGAGGAGCCCATTGCGAATTGGCGCCCGCGCGCGTGTCTTCCCAGGTCTTCGGCTGATCGGGCGAGATCGTGACGTGACCCGCGGCGCGATACACATACAGCACGACCCACAAACCCGTAGCGCTGCCGACGGTCACCTGGCGCGGCGGGACCAGTCGCAGATCCTTCACCGGCTCATTGCGATTGATGTCGAGAAACGCTCCGCGCGCGCGAGCCTTGGGGACGCCGTCATCCGTTACGTGCGCCGAAAGCGCGATCGTCTCGCCCACCTTCACCGTCCGCACGCGATCGCCCGCGGCTTCGAGCACCGGAGCCTTGTTGGCGCGAATCTCAGGACTCGACACACCCGCGCCGATCGCGCCGGTTTCCGACGTAAACACCATGTTGTCGAGAAAATAATCCTGCGCGAGCGTGCCGTACGCTTTGTATGTCTTGCCGTGCGAAGTCAGAGTCCAAACGAGTTCCTTCTCTCCGAAATCCTTCGGCACAGGGACGCGAAACACGAAACGATTGCGGCGCGGGAAAAAATGCGTCGGCTGGCCCTGGTCAGCCGCGCCGGGCGAAAAACTGTTTTCCGCGCCGACGGGAATATCGAACTCTTCTTCCCAGTTCGAGTTCATGTACCCGAACAGCATGTTGATCGACCCGTCGGGCATTTTTTCCCAGCCTTCGTAGGCGGGATAAACGTTCTGGCCCCGCGAGTAGGAAAGCTGCGCGTGCGCCAGGGGCAGTGCGAGCAGGATCGCCAATGCGCTCCATAACTGTCGCGCCTGTGAAGGAGCGCGTGGTTCACGAAACCGCATTACCGATTCCCGCCCCCCTGCGTATCGGTCGGCTTGCGGCGCGGCGTCGGCGCGATCGGGTCGCCATTGCATAGCGGACACCCGATCAGCACATCGTTCGGCGACATCTTCAATTTCTCCCGCCGCTTTTTCATCTCCGCGTAGAACTGCTCGTCGGTCAGCGCGACGCCCTGGCCCAGGTCGATGAACATATTCGAAATCGACCGGTTGCCGGACCCGCTCCAGTTGCGCGGATCGGGAACATTTTTATTCGCCACGGAATTATCCATGTAGCCGATGATGTGGAGGATCGTGCCCTTGGGCAGCAGCGGCGCGTAATCGTCGTCGTATTCGTACACGCGGACCCAGTTGTGGTCGTAACCCGCGCACGTCAAGGTCTGGACGTTGATTCCCCAGATCGCTTCCAGGCACATGCGGACGCCGGGAGCATGCAGGTGCGGCTCGAACGACGTCAGCTTCGTATGTTCCTGAAGCACGTTGTACGCGTCCAGCCTCTGATTCGGATCGCCGGGCTTGATGTCGATATCGACGCCGTTGCCGAGCGAGCGCCGCGCATACCGCACCGTCGGCTTATAGCCCTTGGGGAAAAACTTGAAGCCGAAGACAAGACGAGCCTTGGTGTCGCGACCATTTGAGTGAATGTGGGTCGAAGCGAAGACCAGGCTCGACCCGGCCTTCAGCAATTTTCCGGCGTCGTCCGGAAAAATATCGGCGTTGCGGCCGACTTCATGAATCGGCCAGGTGCCGCTGCCTTCGCCGACGTCGGTGCCCAGCGCCGCCTGCTGACTCGGCGACGTGGTGGTCCAGATCATGTGATGAAACACGTAGCGCGCGCCGACCGTCGAGCGGCCGTTGCCGGCGGGAGGAATATCGTTGACCTCGCGCATTTCGACGGACTTCACCCAGCGATCCTCGGTCAGTCCGGTGGGCGCGGAGTCCAGTTCTCCCCACCAGTCGGGCGCTCCGGCTTTCACCGTGATCTCGGGAGTCGACACCACCAGGTCCGGCTCGCCGAGCTGCCACTTGGTGCCATCCACCAGCGGGACCGGCGGGGGCAGATCCTTGGTGTCGCCTTCCTTCGCGCCGCTGTCGGCCCATTTTGCGATCTTGGCGATTTCGAGATCGCTCAGCGACGGATCGTTCTTGTAATGCTGAATACCGATATTTTTTTCGACATACCAGGGCGGCATTGCGCCGCGGCGGTCGCGGAGCGCGGTGCGTTCCTTGATCGCGCGGGCCCAGGGGCGGACTTCTTTGTAGGAAATCAGCGACATGGGTGCAACCGAATTGGGCTGATGGCAGTTCTGGCAACTGCGCTGCAAAATCGGGGCGATGTCTTTCGAAAAAGTGACGTCCTGGGGAACGTCGGGCGCGGCGAGCAGCAAGGCGCCGGAGCAGGCAAAGAGGATGGTCTTCACGGCAAACCTCCGTGGGTTAGGCTGTCTCGGATTATATCCTGACCGCGAATTGGTGAAAACCCAGACTGCACGACGATAAGACCGCAGGGAAGCCGCGCCGGTCAGAGTTTGTGTGAAACTCAATGCTCGCCGCTTCCTCCGGTCGCGGTTCATTGTCGACACCGCGATTTTGTGAACCGCGACCGCAGGGAGCGGCCGGCGCCGGTATTTGCGGGATCTACTCGTCGCGCAGCACTTGCAGCGGATCGACGCGTGTCGCTCGCCAGGCTGGAATGACGCTGGCCAGAATCGCGACGAAGGCCAGAACCAGCGCGACCGCCGCGAACGTCGCGGGATCGTTGGGGCTGATTCCATAGACCAGCTTTGCGAGCAGCGTGCTCAGCAGATAGGAGCCTACCAGCCCGATCACAATTCCCGCGGCCGTCGGGCGAAAGCTTTCGAGGGCGACGATGCGCAGAACGTCGGCCTCGCCGGCTCCCAGGGCCATGCGGATCCCGATTTCGCGGAACCTCCGCCGGACCGTGTATGCCAGCACGCTGTACAGCCCGAATGCGGCCAGGATCAGCGCCAGTCCCGAAAACGCCGCCAGCATGAACATGCTGAGCCGGCGGTCCGCGATCGATTCCTCGACGATCGACTGCATCGTCCGCACATTGCGCAGCGGCTTGGTGGGGTCAAGCTGCTGCAGCGTGGCGGTGATCGGCGAAATGAGCGTCTCCGGCTTTACGGTTGTGCGGACCACCAGCGAAAGTTGCCCCAGAGACTGCTGTTTTTCGGCCTGATAAAGGCTTGACGACGGGTCCGTATCGAGGCCGTCCTGCTTCACGTCGCCGACAATGCCCACCACCTCGCGCGGTTCTTCCGGGGAAAACGACAGGCGCAGATGCTGGCCGATAGGATTCTCGCCGGGCCAAAAGCGTTTCGCCATGGACTCGCTGATCAGAACAGCATGCGGACGGTCTGCCGCGTCGGAATCGTTCAGATCGCGGCCGCGCAGCACGGGAATGCGCATCGCGCGCAAATATCCGGGCGAGATGGACCGCACGGCGACATTCGGCTGCTGCGCAAACGGCAGGGCCGGCTTGCCTTCGATGGTGAACGGCTGATTGCTGCCGCCGCGCAGGGGGAGTCCGCCGATCACTCCGGCCGATTCCACGCCGGGCAGCGCTCGCACGCGCTCCAGGACGCGGTCATAAGCCGCAGCCACCTGCGCGGGATCGGTCGGCGACACCGGGACGGTCATCGTCAGGACGTTTTTCGGATCGAAGCCGGGATTGACGCCGGTGAGGATCCACAGGCTGCGAATCATCAGGCCCGCACCGGCCAGCAGCATCAGCGACAAGGCGACTTCAGCGGCCACCAGCGCGCTGCGCGTGCGGCGCGTGCCGGTGTCGGACCCGCCGCGCGAGCCCTGCTTCAGCGCGTCGTTCAGATCGGACTTCGAGCCGCGCCACGCCGGGACGGCTCCCGCCAGCAGTCCTGTGAGGATCGCGATGGCGGCGGTGAACAACAGCACCGGCGCATCAAGCGGAATTTCATCGCCGACGTCGAATTGCTGGCTGACAAAACGAACCAGCAGCGGCATCGCCGCGGCGGCTATGGCCAGCCCCACCGCTCCACCAGCGATCGACAGGAGCAGCGTCTCGCACAGCAGTTGCTGCAGGGCGCGTCCGCGGCTGGCACCCAGCGCGGCGCGAATCGCGATTTCTTTTTTCCGCGCCAGATTGCGCGCCGTGACGAGGTTGGCCACGTTCGCGCAGGCGATCAGCAGCACGAACGCCACCGCCCCCAGCAGCACTAAAAGCACGGGGCGAATATTTCCGACCAGATCGTCGCTGAGCCGGTAGACGATGGCTCCCCAATCGCGATTCGCATCCGGATCGAGTTCCTGCAGCCGGTTCGAGATGGTGTTCATCTCGGCCTGCGCTTGCTGAATCGACACGCCGGGCCGCATCCGGGCCATGACCAGATAGTTGTGGTCCTTGCGGATCGCGCGTGTCTTGTCGCTCCAGGCGAGCGGGATCCAGATGTCAGAAGCCGTCGGCATCCAGGCGGGAAAATGCAGATTTTTCGGCGCGACGCCAATGATTGAATACGGCTGGCCTTCGAGAATCAGCGTGCGATCGAGCGCGCCGGGGTTCGACGCGAAGTGGCTTTGCCAGAACGATGCGCTGATCACGGCGACGTTGCCGCGCCCGGGCTGATCGTCGCTGTTATCGAACAGGCGGCCGAGCACGGGCTGCGCGCCCAGGATGGCAAAGAAGTCGCCGCCCGCCATCGTCGCGCGAATCGTCTCCGGACGGTCGAGCCCGGTCAGGGTGAACTGACGCGGTCCGTAGGCCGCCATCCCGTCGAACGATTTTCCTTGCGCGCGCCAGTCGAGATAATTTCCAGGCGAGACGGAGAAGCGCTTCATGCCGGGAAACGCACGGGCCGGCGGGACATGATAGATCTGCACCAGGCGGTCGGCGGCCGGGAATGGGAGGGGTCGCAGCAGAACAGTGTTGACGACGCTGAAGATGGCGGAATTGGCTCCGATGCCGAGCGCGAGCACCGCGACGGCGGCGAAACTGAAGCCCGGGCTTTTGAGCAAAACGCGAAGTGCATAGCGGATGTCCTGGATGAGCGGCGCCATAAATCGCTGAGATTGCACGTGGGCGACCATGACAAGTCATTGAAAAGATGGGGTCTTTAGAATCGGGGACTGTCCGATTCCGGGCCGGGCTGTTCGCGAGGCTCCGAAAGCAAACCACACCCGCTCCCTGACAGTTGCGGCTCTTTGTCAGGGTCGCGGTAGCGGGAAGAATCGCGTGTGAAGAACCAAAAGTGCCAGCGAGAGGGTTTGGCATTCAGCGGGAGCGATGTACTCTTATAGACATGCGCATCGTGCTTGGATCGGATCATGCCGGATTTGAGATGAAACAGAATCTGGTGCAGTTCGTAAGACAGCTTGGGCACGACCCCATCGATGTCGGAACCCACAGCACCAATCCGGTGGATTATCCCGACTACGCCGTGGCCGTCGCGCACGAGCTTCGCAATGGCGGCGCCGACCGGGGGATTCTCATCTGCGGCAGCGGCGTCGGCGCGTCGGTGGCGGCGAACAAGATCCACGGGATCCGCGCCGGGCTGTGCCACGACGTTTATTCGGCTCATCAGGGCGTGGAGCACGACGCCATGAATGTCCTGGTGCTGGGGGCGCGCATCATCGGAGTCGAGCTCGCGCGCGATCTGGTGAAAGCCTACCTTCCGGCGAAGTTCACCGCCGAAGAGCGCCACGTCCGGCGGCTGGAAAAGGTCAACAACATCGAAGCTGGGCGTACGGTTATCTGATGAAAACGCGCAATTTGCGCCGATTGACTCATCTCTGCGCGATTTCGCGCAGAAAATCGGGTCATCTACATACAACTGTGCTAAAACGGAAGGGTTCAAATGCCTGCCGAAAACCCGGCCGAATTCTTGCGAGCGCTCCTCGACGCTTCACCCCTGGCGATCATTGCCATTGATCAGACAGGGCAGGTGAAGCTGTGGAACAGGGAGGCCGAGCGCCTGTTCGGCTGGACCGAGGCGGAGGTTTTCCATCGGCCGCTGCCACTGGCCATCGAATTGCTGCCATACCCCCAGGAAATCATTCTCCAGACGAAGCACGGGTTGGGGATTGAAGTGGATGTGCGCGTGGCTGACTGGCGCGATGCTCGGGGAAACGACCAAGGCAAATTGCTCTTTGCGGCGGACACCACTGCACGACAACGAATGCAGCAGGAGCTTGCCGATTTGACTGAACAGGAGCAGGCGGCGCGCCGCGAGGCGCAAAGCGAACGCAGATTCCGGGAGTTGCTCGAAGCGGCGCCCGACGCGATCATTGAAGTCGACCGCGACGGCCGCATCATTCTTCTCAACCGCGTGACCGAAAAATTGTTCGGCTATCCGCGCGAGGAACTGATCGGCAAGTCGGTGGAGGTTCTGATCCCCGCCGATTTACGGCTTGCCCATTCGAAGCATCGCGGGCATTATTGGGATCATCCGCAAACCCGCGCCATGGGCAGCGGACTCGCCTTGGAAGGACAGCGCAAGGACGGGACCTGTTTTCCGGTGGAGATCAGCCTGAGTCCGGTCTATTCCGACGATTCGTTCCGCGTCACCGCGATCATTCGCGACATCACGGAGCGCAAGCAGGCCGAGGATCGCATCCACGTGATCCAGGAACAGTACACGCGCGACCTGGCGTACAAGAATCGCGAGCTGGAAGAGCGCAACCGGCAGATCGAGCGCGCCAATCGCCTGAAGAGTGAATTTCTGGCGAGCATGAGCCATGAGCTGCGCACGCCGCTGCACACGATCATCGGGTTTTCCGAACTCCTGGGCGAAGAGCTGGAAGGTCCGCTGAACGAAAAGCAGCAGCGCTTTATCAATCACATCCATAAAGACTCGATGCACCTGCTCGAGCTGATCAACGATGTGCTGGATCTCAGCAAGATCGAGGCGGGTCGGCTGGAGCTGCGCCCGGAAGTGTTCGACACGGTTTCGGTGATCGAAGAAGCTTTGGCCTCCGTCCGACAAACCGGCGAAGTCAAGCGGCTGACGATCGAGCGTGAGGTGCCGGAACTACCCACGGTTTATGCGGACCGGCTCCGCTTCAAGCAGATCCTGCTGAACCTGCTCAGCAACGCAGTGAAATTCACGCCGGAAGGCGGCTTGATTCGCGTCGAGGCCGTCATGGACGAGGCGCAGATCGCATTCAGCGTGATCGACACGGGAGTCGGTATCGCCTTCGAAGAGCAGAAGTCGGTGTTCGACAAGTTTTATCAGGTCGGTCATACGACCAAAGGCGTACGCGAAGGAACGGGGCTCGGTCTGGCGATCACCAAGAAGCTGGTGGAAGAGCACGGCGGGACCATTTACGTCGTGAGCGAGCCGGGCAAGGGAAGCCGCTTCACGTTCACCATTCCTGTTGAAGGGTCCACCAGCGGGGAGGCCGGGCAATCATGAAAACGGTTCTGGTTGCGGACGATAAAGCCACCGGCCGCGAGCTGGTGCGCACGGTTCTCGAAAAATCGGGATATACGGTCATTGAAGCGAGCGACGGGCTGGAAGCGGTCCGCTTCGCGCGCGAGCGGAATCCCGATCTGATTATCCTCGATCTGCACATGCCGGGCCTGGACGGCTTCGGCGTGATTCAGCAACTGCGCAGCGAGGCCCAATTTGCCAAGACTCCGATCATGGCGTTGACTGCAAGCGCGATGCAAGGCGACCGCGAACGTGCACTCTCCATCGGATTCACTGGTTACATCACCAAGCCAATCCGCCTGGGCGCACTGCGCGGAGAAGTGGAGCGTTTGCTCGCATGAATCCTCCTAAAGCTGCAATTTCGCTTTTAATTATTGACGATCACCCGGGGAGCCTGGAAATGCTGGCGACGGCGCTGGCTCAACAGGGTGTGGAAATTCTCACCGCCTCCGATCCTGAGACCGGGCTCGACATCATCCACAATCGCCATCCTCATATCGTCCTCACCGATCTGGTGATGCCGCGCATGAGCGGCCTGGAAGTGCTGGAGCGGACCGTCGAATTCGATCCCTCGATCGAAGTGATCCTGATGACGGCGCACTATTCGACGGAATCGGCCGTCGAAGCGATCAAGAAAGGCGCGTCGGATTATCTGAACAAGCCCGTCTCGATCACGGCTCTGCGCGAACGGATCGGCCGGTTAGTGGACGACGTCCGCAAGCGCCAGCGCACCATGCAGCTTGAAGACGAGATGCTGGCGACGGCGGAATTCGAAGGAATCGTCGGCCACAGCCCGCTGATGTGGGACCTTTTTTCGAAGGTTCGCCGCGTGGCGCCGCATTATCGCGCGATTCTGATCACCGGCCAGACCGGAACCGGCAAGGACCTGATCGCGCGCGCGCTGCATGCGCTGAGTCCGGCCAATTCCGGACGCTATGTGGTGCTGAATTGTTCGGCGGTCGTCGAGACGCTGTTTGAAAGCGAGCTGTTCGGCCACGTCAAAGGATCGTTCACGGGAGCAACCACCGACAAAGCCGGTTTGTTCGAACACGCCCACGGCGGGACGCTGTTCCTGGACGAAATCGGCGACATGCCGCTGGCGACGCAGGCCAAGCTGCTGCGCGTTCTGCAGAACCAGGAAGTGCAGCGCGTGGGATCGCTGACGGCGAAAAAAGTCGACGTGCGCGTGATCGCCGCGACGAATCACGATCTGCGGCAGGCGATCGTCGAAAAACGTTTTCGCGAGGATTTGTACTATCGGCTTTCGATGGTGGAGATCCACGTCCCGAGCCTGGCGGAGCGCAAAGAAGATCTGCCGCTGCTCGAGCGCCACTTCATCACGCGCTTTGCGACGCAGTACGGCAAACAGATCCGCGGCCTGACGCATCGCGCGCAGATTCTGCTGTCGCTGCACGCATGGCCGGGCAATGTCCGCGAACTGGAAAACGTAATCGGCCACGCCTGCATGATGACGATGGGCGAAATGATCGACGTTCCGGATCTGCCCGCGTATCTGCACTCGAAAGGCGAGTCGGCGGAAGCGGCCGCGGCTTCGGCTCCCAATTCGGCTCCGGTGGAACCGGGCGTCGGCACGCTGGAGGAGCAGGAACGCCTGCTGATTATCCGCGCTTTGGAAGCGGCCGGGGGAAACCAGTCGCAGGCGGCTCGGCTATTGCGCATCGGCCGCGATGCGCTGCGCTACAAGCTGAAGAAACACAACTTATAGCCGGCGGCCATTCCGACCTAATCTTTTTTCCAGGCTGAATCCGCCCGAATTTCCGGTGCATCTCGAACTGTGGACCTCCATCATGGGTTCAGAGGTTCTTTTCGAATGCCCAACAGTTTGATTCAGCTCTCCGATGAAGTGGCCGCGATTGTGGAAAGCGCGGGGAAATCCGTGGTCGCCATTTACGGCGGCGGACGCATTCCTTCGAGCGGCGTGCATTGGAAGCCCGGATTCATCGTCACGGCCGAGCACTCGCTGCGCCGCGATGAAGACTTGAAAATCGGCCTGCCCGACGGAAAAATCGTCGCCGCGGAACTCGCCGGACGCGACCCCGGCAGCGATCTGGCGCTGCTCAAGTTCGACGCGGGCGATGTGCCGGTGATCGTGACAACGAACGCCGCGCCGCGCACGGGCGACCTGATCGTCGCCGTGGGACGCCATCGCGAAATCGGCACGTGCGCCGCGCTCGGAATCGTCAGCGTGCTTGGCCCCGGCTGGAACACGTGGCGAGGAGGTCGCGTCGACCAGTTCATTCGGCTCGACGTGGCGCTTTATCCCGGATCGTCCGGCGCGGCGATCGTCAATTCGAGCGGCGAGGCGCTCGGCGTCGCGACGTCTGTCCTGTCGCGCATCGCTCCGGTTGCGGTTCCGCGTGTGACCGTCGATCGTGTCGCGACTGAGCTGGCCAAGCGCGGACGTGTCGCCCGCGGCTATCTCGGCGTCGGCCTGCAGCCGGTGCCGCTGCCGGAAGAACTCGGGTCGGCGGGGATGATCGTGCTGAGCGTGGAGAAGAAGAGTCCCGCGGCGAATGCCGGGCTTGTGGTCGGCGACATTCTGGTCGCCATCGACGGGCGTCCGGTGAAGGACACCGCCGACGTGCAGGCGTTCCTGTTCGGCGATTCCATCGGCAAGACGTTCAGCACAACCATCGTGCGCGGGGGCCAGCGCACGGAGCTCGCCGGACTGACGATCGGAGAAAAATAATGTTCGGCGTCGTCGCGGAAAATTTGCGGCGGTCCACCGTGCACGTGCGCGGCGGCGGATCGGGGGTTCTGTGGCGACCCGATCTGATCGTCACCAATGCGCATGTCGCGCGGCACGACCGGTACGTGGTCGATCTTTGGGACGGGCGAAAGCTCGATGCTGCGGTGGTCAAGCGCGACGCGCGGCGCGATCTTGCGTTGCTCGAAATGGCAATGACGGACGCGCCGCCCGCCCGCGTGGGCGATTCGAGCGCGCTGCGGCCGGGACAGATCGTGGTCGCGGTGGGCAATCCGCTGGGATTCATCGGCGCGCTGTCGACCGGCGTGGTTCACGCGCAAAACCGGCGCTGGATTCAGGCCGATATTCGCCTGGCGCCGGGAAACTCGGGCGGTCCGCTGGCCGACGCCGAAGGACGCGTGGTCGGCATCAACACGATGATCGCGGGCGGGCTGGCCTATGCGATTCCGGTCTCGGCAGTGGCCGCGTTTGTCGAACAGGAGCCGCGCGCGGCGCTCGGCGTAGTGCTGCAGCCGGTGCGCGAAGGACTGCTGATTCTCGAAGTGGAGCCGAACAGCCCCGCGGCTCATGCATCGCTGCTGCAAGGGGATCTGCTCGTCGGCTTCGATTCTCCCGACGCTCTGCAAGACGCGATCGATTCGTGCGAGGTCCTGATGCTGCGCTTTCTTCGCGGCGGCCGGCGGCAAGTCCGCGAAGTCGCCGTGCGATTGAGGGCGCAAGCCGCGTGACACGCGTCGGAGTGGTGACGACGTCGGCGTTGCTGCGCGCGGGCCTGGAGTCCGTCGTCGAGCTGACCGGCTCAGCCGAAACGCTTCAAGAGGCCGCCGAGCTGAGCGCTGACGTGATCGTGGTCGATTGGGATCACGAGCAGGCCCAGGAGCTGATCGAGTTCGCCTCCGATGCTCCTCCGCTGATCGTTCTGGCCGTCGATCCGCAGCCGCCGTGGCTCGGGGAGGGGTTGCGCGCAGGAATTCGCGGCGTTCTGCCGCGCGATGCGTCGACGGCGGAAATCGCTGCCGCGATCGATGCGGCCGCTGCAGGATTGGTCGTGCTGCATCCCGACGCGGTCGACAATGCGGCGGTTCGGACAAGGGCCGTGGCGCAGGGCGAGGCGTTGAGTCCGCGCGAAATCGAGGTGCTGCGACTGGTCGCCGAAGGATCGAGTAACAAAGAGATCGCCTGGAAACTCAGCATCTCCGAGCATACGGTGAAATTTCATCTGAACTCGATCCTGTCGAAAATGCACGCGGGGAGTCGGACGGAGGCGGTGATGCTCGGGTTGAGGCAAGGCTTGATTCCGCTGTAGTAACCTGTGGGGCCGGTCGCCAGACCGGCAAGCCGGTTGTGAAACCGGCTGGTCTTTGATTTTTCAGTCGATTGCGTACTTGACTGGAAAAGAAAGCCGGTCTTGCGACCGGCCCCACGATGTTTTTCAAGGGACTAGGCTGACACTGCGGCGATGATTGATTTTGCGGAGATGCCGTAGTGTTCCAGCAGCTCTTCGGGCTTGCCGCTATGCGGAATATCACGCACCGCGAGCCGCTGGACAGGGCCGCCGACGGCCAGACTCACGGCGTCGCCGATCCCGCCGTGGACATAGTGATCCTCAACCGTGATCACGCGGCCTCCGCACTCGCGCGCGCATTCGCGCAACGTGTCGACATCGATCGGCTGAACACTGAACAGATCGACGACGGTGAAGTTCTTGAGTTGATCCCACGCCTTCAAAGCTTCGAACAGCGTCACGCCGGCCGCGACCACGCAGGCACGATCGCCGCGGCGCAGCACCTTCGCCTTGCCGAGCTCGAATCGCTCCGTCGAAGGATAAATCACCGGAGTCTTCGGACGGCTGGTGCGAATATATACGGGTCCATGGATCGCCGACGCGAGTTCCACGGCGCGCCACGCGCTCACCGCGTCCGATGGATAGAACACCGCGAAATCCGGCTGCGCCGTGGTCATCGCAAGATCTTCCAGACCCATCTGTGACGGCCCATCCTCGCCGATCGAAATTCCGGCGTGCGTCCCGACCAGCTTGATGTTCGATCCGCTGATCGCCGCCATGCGCATGAAGTCGTAGGCGCGCGTGAAAAAACACGCGAAGGTGGCCGCGAACGGAATTTTCTGCGCCGCCGCCAGCCCCATCGCCGCGCCCACCATGTTCTGCTCGGCGATAAACATTTCGAAAAACCGCTCCGGTGCGACCTTTTCGAACTCTTCCGTGTACGTGGAGTTCTTCACGTCGCCGTCGAGCGTCACGACTAACGGATTCGCTTTGCCGAGCGCGGCAAGGGCCATTGCGAATGCCTTGCGCGTCGCCTCCGGCTGCGACTCCGGCGACCATGGTGGATCGCCGACGGCCGTCGGACGCGCGGATTGCGCAGGATTTCCCGTGGGAAGCTGCGGTGTCCACGTCGCGCCGTTCTGGCCGAGCTGCTTTTCCAGTGCCGCGATCACTTTGTCGGCCTTCGCTTTGTCGAGAGCCTGTCCGTGAAATCCGTTGTGATCCGCCTCGCCCGGAATTCCGTGGCCCTTGATCGTTCGCGCCAGCACCACCGTAGGGCGATGCGGCGTTTCCGCGGCGCGATGATAGGCGTCGAGCAGCGCATCGACATCGTGACCATCCACCACGATCGCGTTCCAGCCGAAGGCCTCGAAGCGGCGGCGATACGCTTCCATGTCGTGGCCCTCCATCGTCTCGCCGCTCTGGCCCAGCCGGTTGACATCGATCGTCGCGCAAAGATTGTCGAGCTTTTGATAGGCCGCCGAGTGCGCCGCTTCCCAGACCGATCCTTCGGCCGATTCGCCGTCGCCCATCAGCACGTAAATCCGTCGCTGCGATTTGTCGAGCCGGGCCGCGAGCGCCATTCCCACTCCGACGGAAAGTCCCTGGCCGAGCGATCCGGTCGCCACTGGAACAAACGGCAGCCGCGGCGTCGGGTGACCTTCCAGATTCGACCCGAGCGTCCGCAGCTTCAGCAATTCGTCGCGCGGAAACAAACCGGCCTCGGCCCAGGCCGCGTAGAGAATCGGCGCTGCGTGACCTTTCGACAGAATGAAGACGTCGTTACGCGGATCGCGCGGATTTTTCGGATCGTAACGCATCACCGAAAAAAACAGCGTGGAAATGATTTCTGCCGCCGAGGTCGAACTAGTTGGGTTGAGGGTTGTTTAGGGTTTGTTTGT
>JAIQFJ010000407.1 GCA_020073325.1 Terriglobia bacterium
TCGCACATTTGCCGTGCTCATTCGCTTTTAGGTTTGCCTGCATTGTTTCGCTTCAGGAGGTCGGATGAAATTGTCGGGTTCATTTGCGTTGAGCCGGTTGGGCCGAGGGGGAACTTTCTCTCGCCTGCTCACGCTTTTAGCGGTGCCAGCAATCTGTCTTGGCCAACCGGGCATAATCTCAACCGTCGTGGGCTCCGGCTCCGGGACCTACAGCGGTGACGGAGGACCGGCACTCAAAGCCGGCTTGCCATCCCCCACCGGACTGGCGATGGACAGCGCAGGGAATTTGTACATCCTCGAGACCGGGATCGCGCGCGTCCGGAAAGTGTCCACGAACGGAACGATTACCGCTTATGCCGGCAACGGGACCAGCGGATTCAGCGGGGATGGGGGCGCGGCCACAAGCGCTCAGTTCTTCCCGGGCCATGGGATCGCTGTGGACAGTAGCGGCAATCTCTATATCGCCGATCTGTACAACAATCGCATCCGTAAAGTGGACCCTTCAGGCATCATCACTACCTTCGCCGGCAGCGGCACCGCGAATTCCATCGGCCAGGGAGGGTACTCCGGCGACGGCGGCCCGGCGACGGCAGCCATGCTCAATCTTCCCGATGGCGTCGCCGTGGATGCCGCGGGAAACGTTTATATCGCCGACTCCTCGAACTATCGCATCCGCAGGGTGGATAAGAACACCGGTGTGATCACGACCGTCGCCGGCAATGGAAATGTGCCTCAAAACAAGCAGACGGCGAACGACGGAGGCGTGGCTACACAGGTGCCCATTCAGCAGCCCTCGTCTGTGACTGTCGATTCCGCCGGCAACTTTTATTTCAGCGACGGTGCGCGTGTCCAAAAGGTGGATACCAGCGGCGTCATTAGAACCGTGGCCGGCACTGGAACGCTGGGCGACACAGGCGACGGCGGACCGGGGACCAGTGCGGAGGTCAAGAGCGTCTCAGCCCTCGCCGCCGATAATGCTGGAAACCTCTACATCTCGGAGTCCACCAATCGGGTCCGCAGAGTTGATGCGTCCGGAATCATCACAACGGTGGCCGGCAATGGGACGCGCGGCAGTACGGGAGATGGCGGTCCGGCGATATCGGCTCAATTGACAAACCCCCAGGGGGTGGTGGTCGACAGCGCCGGGAATTTCTATATTGCTGAGTCCAACGTAATTCGAAAAGTGAATGCGCCGGTCGCCAGCACGACTCCCACAATTTCGCTCGTTTCCAATGCGTTTGGAGGATCGCAGACGATCGCGCCCAATACCTGGATTCAAGTGAAAGGCGTCAATCTGGCGCCGGCGGGCGACACGCGCATATGGGCTGCATCAGATTTCGTGAACAATCAGCTCCCAACCCAGCTTGACGGCGTCAGCGTCACTGTAAACGGCAAATCCGCGTTCGTTTTCTTTATCAGCCCCACCCAGCTGAACATCCTGACACCCCCGGACGCGATCTCTGGGACGGTCGCCGTGCAAGTTACCAATGGCGGCGTGAAAAGCAATGTCGTCAACAATGCGGCTCAGCCGTTATCGCTGGCATTCTTCACCTTCGACGCCACCCACATCACGGCGACGCACTTGGATGGCTCGCTGGTCGGGCCGACGACTCTCTATCCCGGCCTGAGCACGCCCGCCAAGCCCGGCGAAACCATCATCGTCTACGCCAATGGATTTGGGACGACAACGGTACCGATCGTGAGCGGCGGATTGACGCAGTCTGGAACCTTGACCGGCCTGCTTGTGGTGGGGATCGGTGGCTATCCCGCCAATGTCCCGTTTTCCGGATTAGTTGCGCCCGGCGAATTTCAATTCAACATCGTCGTCCCTCCCTCGGCGCCGGATGGGGATCTCGGCATCTCAGCGTCTTACGATGGCGCTTTTACTCCGAGTTCCGCGACGCTTGCGGTCCAACATTGAATTGAGTCCCGGTCACCTTTACGGACAAGCGCAACTGGACAACTCCGCGACTACCTGATGTCAGGCGGCCCAGCGAGGCCAGCACGTCGTCATGCGGTGATTCACTCTTCTGCGGAATGCCCGCGATTTGTGATCGCCCGATATACCCTCCTGGTTCATTCTGATCCGCACTGAGAAAGCTCGGACAGGCGCGCCTCGATGAGAAAACCGAGGCAGGTCACATTGAGCGCCGCTTCACCATACGACCATCTGCGTGCTCGAAGGACTGCTCGCATACGAACGGGGAGGGCACAAATCGGCGGCCGTCACCAAGGGGCGCAAGAGCGGCGAACGCCATCTGCTCGAACGCGGCATGTTCCGCTCGCTTCGAAGCGGCGAGGTGATCAATAAGAAGTGGCTCCGCTTCTCGTTTCCGACGTTCCGGCGCTACGACGTGCTGCGGGGACTCGATTATCTGCGGAAAGCAGGAATCAAACCCGACCGCCGCGTCCGTGACGACATCGCAATCGTGATGGAACGCTGCCACCAGAACGGGCGCTGGCCGCTCAATCTCCTCCATCCCGAACATCTTCCCCTGGAGATGGAAACGGAAGTCGGCAGGGCAAGCCGCTGGAACACGCTGCACGCTCTGCGAATCCTGCGTTGGTACAACAACTCAACCACGTTGCGGCGGTCTGGCGGATGTCGTCCAATCTCTGAGGTATTGTTGTGGGATGAATCTCGAGAGTCTGCCGAGCGCGACCCTGATCATCCTGGTGAGCATCGTGGCGGGGCTGGGCATCTGGTATCTGGCGGTATGGCTGAATCAGCCCCGGCTCAAGGCGATCGCGGCCGTGATCGGAGTGTTTCCGCTGCTCGGGTTTGGTTTGCAGCTCACCGCTCACTTCTTCAACTGGGGAAGTCCACCGGACACGTATACGACGTCAACGCCGGGACCGGCGAGCCGCGAAGCGTCCGTGACCCGCGATTTTCCGTTTCCCGTGACCGACCACACGGTGGCGCACGAAGTCGAACTCACTCCGCGAGCCGGTGTCGGAAAGGCGCCCGCTGGCTCTATCCCGCTGGTCCTCGTCGTGCGATCCCCGAATGGCGAGAAATTGGTGGATATGACCGGAACACTGGCGCCTGGGCAGGGGCAGTTCTGGGTTCCGCTGCGAACGCGGTTCCAGCCGCTCGATGAGGGTGAACATACCATGCATCTGGAGATTCCCGCCGGGGTGGACGAGGTCAAGGTAAAAGTTCGCGAACTGCGGAATTGAATTACGGTGAAACCTAGTCTTCCGTTTACTCCGAACGCAGGGCGATGATCGGGTCCACTCTCATGGCGCGCCTGGCGGGAAGATAGCAGGCGAGCAGCGCCACGGCCGCCAGCAGCGCGGAAACCGCTCCGAAGGTCAGCGGATCGGCCGGACGAACGCCGTACAGGAAACCGGAAAGCAATCGCATGGTCCCCTCCGCGCCCACCAGCCCGATGGCGATGCCGGCAGCGGTCAGGCGCGCGCCCTGACTCAGGACCATGCCGAATACCGTCGCGCGTTCGGCGCCGAGCGCCATGCGGATGCCGATCTCCTGCGTCCGCTGTGCCACCGAGTATGAGATCGCTCCATACATCCCGACGGACGCCAATACCAGCGCCAGCACACTGAACGCGGCAAGCAGCAGCATCGCGAAACGAGGTTGGGCCAGCGATTGCTGCACCAGGGTCGTCAACGCGGCGACTTTCGCCAGTGGCAATGCCGGATCCACGGAACGCATCGCCTGACGAATACTCGCCGTCATCCCGGCCGGATCGGCCGCGGTGCGCAGCGCGATCTGCATCGTCTGCATCGGCGGCCACCCCACGATTTCGCTCTGGCTGTAAGGAACATACATCTGCGGCGCGGCTTCCTCGCGCAGCGAACTCTGTTTCACGTTCGCGACCACGCCGATGACGGTTCGAACCGGGTATCTTGTATCAGCGACCCCGACGTGTTTCCCCACCGCGCTTTCGCCGGGCCATAATGCGTTTGCCATCGCACGATTGACGACCGCGACGTGCATGGAATCGAGCGTATCCAGGTCCGAGAAATCGCGCCCTTCGAGAAGCGGAGTGCCTGCCGCGGCGAAATATCCGGACGACGCAAACATGTAATTGGCATAGAGCTGTTCGTTCGGTTTCGCAACGTGCCCCGGAACGCGGATCCCCGTCGCATCCGGCGCGCCGCCCATCGGAACCGCGTGAACCAGACCGGCCGCCTCGACGCCGGGGAGACTTCGCAGCGCATGCAGCGTGCGGCTATAGAGCTGCGCCATGTGGCCCGGATCCGGATAGTGCGCGGGAGGCAGAGAGATTTCGAAGGTCAGCACATGCTCCGCCCGGAAGCCGCGATCGGCGCTGAGCAGGCCATAAAACGTCCGGACCAGCAGTCCCGCCGCGATCACCAACATGAGTGCCAGGGCCACCTGGCCGATCAACAGGCAATTGCGAAGCTTCGACGAGAATTGCCTGCCGGCGATTCGGGTTCCGGTCTTGAGAGAATCGGCGGCGCCGGCTCCAGCCAGTCCGATTCCAGGCGCCAGACCGAACAGCAGGCCCGCCAGAGGCGTGACCACCAGACAGAAGGCAAATACAGTAGGGTCCAGGCTGACTTCGCGCAATCGCGGGAGGCTTTGCGGACCGAAATTCTTCACGAACTGGATTCCCGCGGCGGCCAGTGCGATTCCCAGAACGCCTCCGGCTCCTGCCAGCAGCAGGTTCTCGGTCAGGAGCTGACGCACCAGGCGCCCGCGCCCGGCGCCCAGAGCCGCGCGAAGATGAAATTCGCGGCGGCGTCCCAGCGAACGCGCCAGCACCAGGCCCGCGACGTTCGAACTCGCGATCAGCAGCACCAATCCCACGGCGGCGAGCAGCAACCACAGCGGCCGATCCGTATCGCCAACGATCTGCTTCTGAAGCGAAACGGCGCGCGACCTCGACCAATCCTTCGCAGTGGGAAACATCCGCGCAAAGGTGCCGGCAAATACGTCGAGCTCCGCCTGTGCCTGCAGGATGGTGGCGTGGGGAGCCAGCCGGCCGACGACGGCCAGTTCATTGGGACCGCGCTCGGGCGCAATGGCGAGCGGTACCCACAACTGCGCCTCGCGAGGGAATTCGAGTGTTGCAGGCAGTTCCTCGGCATGCGGAAATGAAAAACCGGGCGGCATCACGCCGACAACGGTGTAGTCCAATCCATTCAGCTCGATCGCGCGGCCCACGATATTTCTGTCCGCCCCGAACCGGTCGCGCCACAGGCGATCGCTCAGGACCACGACCAGTTCGCGTCCTTTACGATCTTCCTCGGCGTTATAGAATCGCCCGATCGCCGGCAAGACCCCGAGTGCCGGGAAAAAACCCGCGGAGGCGCGCATGCCTTCGAGGAATGCGGGCTCGCCCGATCCTGTCAGATTGAAGGTGTCCGGCTGGAACGCGCCCAACGACTCGAAGGCTTTCGTCTGCTGTTGAAACAGGCTGAAATCGAGCCTCCCCCACGGGTACTCGTCGCCTCCGAACGCGGTGGAAACCGGGGCGAGCCTCCATACCATCGCGATCCGCTCCGCCTGCGGATAGGGCAACGGCCGCAGCAGCACTCCGTTGACGACGCTGAACACGGCGGTGCTGGCGCCGACGGCGAGTCCCATGGTAAGAATTACGGCGGCCGAGAAAGCAGGCGACTTACGCATTCCCCGCAAGGCGTACTTCAGATCGCGAAAGAACGATTCGAAACGCTCGTATCCCCACATCTCCCTGGTCACCTCCCGCACCAGCGCGACATTGCCGAATTCGCGACGGGCGGCACGCTCCGCCTGTTCGCGCGTTTCCCCTGCTGCGATGCGCCGCTCGATTTCGATCTCGAAATGCGCGGCGATTTCTTCCTCGAGTTCGTGTTCTTTCGCGGGCTTCCACCACCACATTTGTTTTCCCTCAGGCCGGCCGCATCACGCGCCCGACGGTCGCGACCACGGCGTCCCATCGCGATTGTTCTTTTGCAAGCTGACGCTTGCCGGCCGGCGTCAACTTGTAATATTTC
>JAIQFJ010000408.1 GCA_020073325.1 Terriglobia bacterium
TGTTACACTTTCCCCAGCAGTCGATTCTGAGCGTATTTCCCTACGATATGGGCGGCCTCTGGCTCTCCTGGATTTCTTATTTCGACCTGGCGGTGGAGGCGGCGCTGATATTCAACCTTCTGCGCAATCGCTTGTACCGGATTTACCGCTTTTTCTTTGCATATTTGACTGCCGATGCCGTGGAAACAACGCTCGGGATGTTGTTCCAGTCCAAGCGCCGCGTGTATGCGGAAATCTACTTCGGCGGCCAGGCGGTGAAGATGATTCTGGCGGTTTTTGTGGTGCTGGAACTGCACCAGATCGCGCTGGAGCGGCATGCGGCGCTGGCGCGCTTCTGGCGACGCACGGTGGCCTACATTCTGGCCGCGGCCGCCGCACTGGCCGGGCTGGCCGTTACTCTTGACCAAAATATTCCACCGGGCCGTCCCCCTTTTCTCCATCGATTTAATACGTTTGAGCGCAGCATGGATTTGTGGATGCTGCTGTTCCTGCTCATGGCGAGCCTCTACATGATCTGGTTCCCCGTGCGGCTCAAGCGAAACGGCGCGATGTATATCGGCGGATTTTTGATTTATTTTCTGTCGCGTTCGGCGGGGCTGCTGTTTCGCAATCTGACGCCGCAGTGGAAAGCTCCCATCGACAACGCTCTGCTGGCGGCGTCGATCGTGTGCCTGGTCGTTTGGCTGATTGCGCTGACGGAGAAGGGCGAAGAAGTCACGACGGTGATCCGGCAGCGCTGGGGATCCCCGGACGCAAAGCGGTTGACGGCGCAACTGGACGCGATCAACGCCAAGTTGATTGAGCTCTCGCGCCGGTGAAACGGAGATAAGTCGAGATATTTGATTTGCATTTAATATCAATTATCAGTATTATAAGATCACTTTTAGCGCGGAGGTGACGCTGAATGTCCTGGATGCTAGCGGCCGGAGCCATAGCGGGTGCACTCGGGCTTCTTCTCATTGCGTTGCTGACGATACGGCTGCTGGCCTATCGCGCTTCCGCTCCTGTTTGTGCCGGCGAGGTCGAACTGGAGAGGATCCCATTCCGGCGCTACGCTCCGGCGATGCGCCTGCTTTCCCGCGAGGACCTGGACTTCCTGGCTCAACAGCCGGGATACCGCGCGAGCATCGGCCGCAAACTGCGCAAGACGCGGCGCCGCATTTTCCGCAAGTACATCCGCGAATTGGCGGCCGATTTTCACCGCATTCATGCCTCGGCCCGCAGGATCGCCGCGGAATCGCCCGATCCCAATTCCGATCTGGTGGCAAAACTGATGCGCCAGCAGATGCAGTTCTGGTGGGCGATGCTGAGGCTCGAACTCCGGATGTTCGCTCCAGGGCTGGGGCAGATCGACATGACGGAGCTGCTCACGGCAATCGACGAGATCCGGATCGACGCGCTTCGGGCTACGCCGCGTGCGGCCTAGCTCGCCGCGAAAATCCTGCCATCATTTCACGGGAATCAGCAGCGTCACATCGATATTCGGCGTCGACGCCGAATTCGTCCCCACCACACGATCCGTTCCGTGGACGCGATAGTAATAGTTCGACCCCGCCACCGCTTCGTATTCACGGCCTGTATCCGGATCCACCACGCGCTGCACCCCGCGAATGGAGTCGTCGAAGTTCCGATTGGTGCGATCCTGCACCTTCTGACGGTTCCAATAGGAATCGCTCTGGATTTTAGAGACGTACTCCGCAGTCTCGTGCGTGATGCGGCTGACCTCGGCGGTGGTCTTCTGCTGGGCCGCCTGCCATTGGGGATTTGCCTGCGTCGAGGAGAGCACATGCATGGCGACCGCAAACGTCTGCGCGCTTTGCTCGGCCGGCGTGACGAATCCATCCAGCAGCGCGACATACCAACTGCTCATTCCCGCCACCGTCGTCAGGCTGGTCCCGGCGAGCGAATATCCGGCCTGGCCGCGCGCGGTGACAAAGGAAACATCGCCATAGCTCCAGACCTGCTGAGCCACGGCGGTGCTCGGATAGAATTTCCGCATCATTTCCTCGAAATCGTGGCGTTCCTTTTGATCCTTGACCTGCACCGCCCCTCCGGCGATCTTCTGCGCCCACGATTGCGCGTACACGACGCCGGGCTGGAAGCGCAGAATGAATACGGTGGAGCCGGGCGCGGAAGGCTGGCCTTCGCGCTGCCCGAGCTGTGCCATCATTTGCGTCGGAACCATGTACATCGAAGGGATCCCCGGGTCGCCCTGGAAGATTTGTGTTTTTCCATCCGGCGACGTCAGGCGATTCCACTGCTTAATGTCGACCGCGCTGCGGCGCGAGGTCCCGCCCTCGATTTTCCAGCCCTTCGGCGCTTCGAGCGAGTAGGCGCCTTCCACCGGATCGGACCAGCGCACCCATTCGACGCCGCTCGCGTCGCCGCCGCGTCCCGACCCGCCGCGTCCCGACCCGCCGCCGGTGACTGAGAAGGTGCGCAGGATTTCGACCAGGTCCGCTTTGCGATCGTCAAAGCGAAACGCCGGCGCGGCGATCGCAAACATCATTCCCGCGCCTCCGCTGAGCGCGCACAGGACGCTCGCGCGGCCTTCGCCGAATCCGCTGCCGTAACGAAGCAGCACGGTGGAGACATTCTGTCCGCGAGCCGCGACCGCATCGAGCTTCGCCTGCGGAAAATGGCCCGCGAATTTCTGCGCCAGCCGCTGCTCCAGCCATTGCCGGCTGGTCACCTCGGGCCGCGCCAGGAATCCGTAGGCGATCGCCTCGAAGTTGCCGCTGGCGTCGTGGACCACCACCATGCTTTTCTCCGGCGTCTCCACCACCCAGCCGGGCGGATGCTTGACGACGAAGCCTTGCGGGTCCTTGTGCTCGATCCAATTCGGCGCGGCGGCGCGAACGGTTCCGGCGAGTAGCAGCGCCAGTGCTATTCTTCCTGTAGGGCTCGCTGCAAAACTTCGGAGCATTTGGCTGCGCATTTGGACGCAGTATAACCACTTCAGATATGGAACGCGAATCGCCTTGGGGCGCGCTGGCTGTCGCCGACGCGCATCTTCACTTTTTTTCGCATCGCTTCTTTGCCGCGCTGGCATCGCAGAAGGCGGGGCTGACGCTCGAGGGAATCGCCGCGAAACTGGAACGGCCGATGCCCCCGGAGGATCCGGCAAAGCTCGCCGCTGCGTGGGCGCATGAGTTGGATCGGCACGCGGTCGGCCAGGCGGCGCTGATCGCGAGCGTTCCCGGCGACGAGGAATCCGTGCTGGCGGCGGCGCGCGCGTTTCCCGGGAGATTTTTTTCCTACGCGATGGTGAATCCGCGCCAGTGGCACGCCGCGCCCGTGGACGTGGTGTGCCTGTTTCCGGCGATGCATCGATATTCGATGCACGAAACGTGCGTCGAGCCGGTTTTTGCCTGGGCGGCGGAGAATCGACGCGCTGTGTTCGTGCATTGCGGCGTGCTGAGCGTGGGGATCCGGGGAAAACTCGGGCTGGAGTCGGGCTTCGACATGCGCTATTCGAACCCGATCGACCTGCATGCGCTGGCGCTGCAATTTCCCGGCGTACCGGTCATCGTGCCGCATTTCGGCGCCGGGTATTTTCGGGAAGCGCTGATGCTGGCCGATTTGTGTCCCAACGTGTACCTGGATACGTCGAGCTCGAATGCGTGGATGAAGTACCAGGAATCGCATCCCGATTTGCGCCACGTATTTCGGCGTGCGCTGGATGTGGTGGGTCCGCGGCGGCTGCTGTTTGGGACCGATTCGTCGCTGATTCCCCCGGGCTGGCGGCACGATGTGTTCGAAGAGCAGGCGACGGCGCTGTACGAGCTGGGTGTCAGCCATCACGACGCAAGATTGATTTTCGGCGAAAATTTGCTGAGAATTTTGTCGCGCTGAACCAACAACATTAGTGTGCTGCGGCGCGCTGTGTTGTCCTATCCGATTCCGCCCGCGCCGCGAACCGCGGTGTTGAGCGCCTTGTTCCGGTCCAAAGGCAATGTTCGTGTCTTTGCCGGCGGCTGGTCGGAGGACGCTGTCCGTTTCGGCGCGCAGTCGATCGCAGGGCGGCTGGAGCAGATCGAAGAACTGCGGAGCATCGCGTCGCCGACGCATGCGTTGATCGTGCTGCGCTGGGAATGGGAGCCGGGATTGTCGCTGGAAGATCGCGACCGCTTATGGCACGCGTTCGGAGTTCCGGCGTTCGAGCAGGTGATCGCGGCAAACGGCGAGCTACTGGCCTTCGAGTGCGAAGCGCATTGCGGCCTGCACATCGCCTCGCGCCGTTTTGCGGCGGGCGATCACGAAATCGAGCGGTCGAGGTGCGCCTGCGGAAAAACGTCGCCACGATGGATCGAGCGAACGGCGCGCCCTCGCACGGCGGTCGCGGGAGGGTGAATCGCTATAATGCCAATATCTGTCGTGCGAACGTGGCGGAATTGGCAGACGCACTGGATTTAGGTTCCAGCGGCCGCAAGGCCATGGGAGTTCGACCCTCCCCGTTCGCACCACAATAAAATCAATGGTTCTAAGCCAAAGAAAGCCAGTTCGACGCTTAGCTTCATTCCGTTCTGTAGCAAATCTTCTGGGCGCAACCACCATGATTGGAAGATTGTAAGCTGAAATCGTGGACGTGCGAACGACCATTTGGGATCTCCGATACTCGGCGGTGCTGCTGATTGTGACGCTGATGACGACCAGTTGCCGTCTACGAACTCCCGATCTGTGGGTGATTCCCGATGGGTATGAAGGGTGGGTCAAGATCGATTACATCGTCAGGAACGCTCCGCCGCTGCCGCTGCAAAATGGGCACCGGATCATCCAGGTTTCATTGAGCGGATACGTCCAGACATCATCCGAACTTCAGGAAGGATGGGCCTCCGATCAATTTCAGTACGCAAACGGCACACCCCTGCACTCGACGAGTTGGGGCGAAGGTGGGAAAGTTTGGGGAGGCATGTTCGAGTCGGAAATTGTCTGCACCGAGACGACCAAGACGAGTTCGTCGTGCCGTTCTACAGGTCGCTCAATTAACCAATGCTACTTCATCGGCACGGAAGAACAATTGAAAACTGCTGGTCAGTGCGCTTCCCGGAAATGGCCGTCAGTCTCAGATGATGACCGTGTAGCGTTAGTAACAAAATGAAATTAGGCGCTCTCGGCCCGTTTTCTGGCAGCGGACGATTTGCTACCACGGATCGGAATCAGGTTCTTGGCCCTAGTATCCGGGTGAACAAAGCTGGCAGTTTAGCCAAATGGCTGCTGTAGCAAATCCGGAGCAAATGTGCCGCCAGCGCACGCGATTGCACCCGCTCGAAAACGGTGCAATCGTTGGTTCGCCGTCATACGCTGTTGACGCCAAGCGCTAGAAGGCATTTAGGCTCCAGCGGCCGTAAGGCCATCTGGGTTCGACCCTCCCCGTTCGCACTAAAGCTTCGGGTTCATGCGCTGGTCCCAATAATTTGGAAAGCGATGTGCGGCTTGGCGCGCCGGTTTGTAAACGGCGCTGTTTGACCGAACTTGTGGGGCCGGTCGTCAGACCGGCGAGCCGGTTGTCAAAACCGGCTGCTCGGCGCGACTCCACAGCAGCCGGTCGCGCGACCGGCTTGCCGCTGTGACCAGCGGCCCCACAGGGCTTGTCAAATGGGCAGACTTCGACTGAGTCCACTAGTATCGCCACAACCCGGCGACGACCATCAAAGCATACGCCGTCGATAGCGTGAGCGCCCGCAGGCCGACTTTTTTGAGCGGCATCTGCAGCGACTCGGGATTCTTCTGACGCCGCAGTTCCCACAGGTAGCAGGACGCAGCGACCAGCAACGCGGCGGCGATCCACAGGCGCCCGTAGAAGGCGAACGATCCGGCCGCTACAAGCAGCGCGATCTGGCAGAAGAGCGCGGCTCGGCGATTGCCGGGGTCGGCTGCGGCGTGCTTGCGGGCGGCAATCTTGGCGTCGAGCCGCGCATGCACGACGAAGATTCCCGCGGTCGCCTG
>JAIQFJ010000409.1 GCA_020073325.1 Terriglobia bacterium
CCCACGGGGACGAACCCGGCCCTTGTGTAGAGGGCAATCCCCGCCTTGTTCCAGGGCAGCGCCGCCAAAACCATCTTGTGGTAGCCGAGCGCCCTGGCTCGAACCACGAGCGCTTCGAGAAGTCGGCGGCCGACGCCCTGGCCCCTGTGAGAGCGCTCGACGTAGACCGAGAAGTCCGCGACACAGCCATACACGTGACGAGGGTTGAACGGGTTGAGGCTGCCCCACACGACCTGAACGCCTTCCACGCAGGCCACGAGCACGGGGTGGCGCGGGCCTCGCGAGGCGAGCCACTCCAGCCGTTCCACAGGGGTGCGGAGCTCAGTCTCCAGGGTCGCCACGCGATCCTCGATTCCCTGGTTGTAAATCCGCGCAATCGCCGCCGAGTCTTCGATGACCGCAGGCCGTGTCGTCATTCCATCGTCTCGATTCGCGTCGCCGGGAAATAATGGGCCAGAATATCGCGAAACGTCTTTTTGTGCCGCGACATTTCGGCCGCGCCCGCCTGGCACATGCCGATCCGATGCCCGGAGACCTCGCCGCGCACGGGACACTCGACGCCGAAATAGGGATAGCCCTGCATCTGCCACCCGGCTTCCTCCGCCGTGCGCGTGTGCCCGCCGCAATCGGCCGAATACAGCGCGACAATCGCGTGGCCCTGATAGGTGAGCACCAGCCCCTTGGTCGCTTCCTGCGCGCGGCGCGGCGGCGATCCCGCGGGCGGAGGCTCGCGCAGATACTGGCAATGCGTCGTGTCGCAAAAATCGAACCCTTGATGACGCCCGCGCGTCGCCACTAGAAACGATCGCGAAACCACCGCCTGCGCCTTCTGCGCCTCGAACGGCGAGCCGGGAGCTTCCGCATTGACGATCGAGGCCACCGCCGTCTCGCGCTCCATTTCGACGATCGGCAGCAGATGCCCGTTCTCTTCGCGCACCGTGAGCCGTCCGCGAAACTCGCGCTGAATTTTTCCGGGAACGCTCAGGATGAAGGCGGCCTCCGCGCCGTTGCGAGCCGTCACCGTAGCGGCCGACCGCAGCATCGCGGATCCGCGCCCTTCGAGAATTTCGCGCCGCCCTTGCGCTTCGATCACCAGCACGCGCCCGCGCACCGGCTCAACCCGTAGTTCCACCGGATGGAATAACCCGAAAACGCCAATCGTCACCAGCGCGGACATTCACTTCCATTTACGCAAAATGTCGCGCGCCGATTTGGCGGCCTCCGCTCCCGGTACCCCGTGGACCCGCACCAGCAGTACTTTCCGCGACGCTTCCGCCGGCGCGATGACGATGGTGAATCCGTCGCCCGAATCGTGTTTTTCCGAAACGCAGGGAGCCGTTCCTGTTTTGGCGAAAAATCCTCGGCCGATCGCGCCCGACGTGCCGGATTCCGCCGACATTCGCAGCCCATCCAGAATTTCTCGCACGCGCGGCTCGCCCGATCGCTCCGCCAGCTCCGCGTAAGCCCGCGCCAGCCCGGCCGGCGTAATTCTCCACGAAGTCCCCAGCCCGATCCGCGCTTCGGCGGAATCCTCGGCTGGCGGAGGAATTCCGAATTTCGCCGCCACCACCGCGAGCGTCTGTGGATCGACACTCTTGGCCAGATTCAAAAAATATTCGTTGCAGGAAAACGCAAGCGCCTGCCGGAAATGTAATTTGCCGTGCCCGCGCGCCAGCCAGCATCTCCGGCCCGTGCAGGTGAACTCCGGAAAATCGCCGCTATAAGCCAGCGCGGTGAACGGCTTTACCAGCGACCCCACCGGGATCGCTCGGTCCGCGTCGTTCCAATGCTGCTCGATCACTTCGCGAGTCCGCACGTCGATTGCAATGGAATCGACCGCCAGCGTAAGTGCCAGCAGCGGAATCATGGCGCGACGCGGTACAACACGGTCTCCCGCAGCATGCTCCCCGCATCGTGCATCGTCACTTCGGCTGACAGCACGCGCCGCAGCACACCTCCCAGGCTTGCCATGTTCTCCGAGAAGAACATCGGCTCATGCGCGTCTCCCGGCGGGGCCTGCGGAAAGTCGATCAGCCTGGTCAACTTTTCGAAATTCGACAGCTCGCGCGCATGCCGCCATCCTGCCGCATAAACAGCGCCCGCGGCCGGGCTCGCCCCGGCGCGCCGCGCGATCGCATCCACCAGTTCCTGCGAATTTCCGACGATCAGCACGCGCCCGCGCACCGCAGTCGCCAGATCAAGATCCGGAAACGCGCTCCACGAATCGCTCAACACCACCAGCGCCGACTGCAACCCCACGAACACCTGGTCCGGATCGACCACTGATCGCGACACTTCGAGCATCCCGTCGATCTTCTTCGCCGCGAAAAACGCCAGCACGCGCCGGTAGTCCCGTGCGTCGCGATCGTCATTCAACGGCGCGAGATCGATCCGCGTTTCGAGGTCGGATTCCGTTCCCGCCTGCGCAGTATTTTCGACGGCCGGCGCTTCTTTCGATTGCGGAGCCACTCCGGCCGACGCGGATAGGAATCTTCCGCTGATCCACCTCGCGACATTTTCGACGGACGGCCGCAGCGTCGCGCGATAAAATCCCGCATCGTCAGGCACCATCGCCATCAACTGCCCCGTGGGCGATTCATCGGTCACCGCCGCCGCAGCGTTCGTCCGCAGCAGCACGCGCCGTTCGCGAAATTCACCACGCACCCGATCCAGGTCCGCCGCTCCCGCCGAAAATTCCGAAAGCCTTGTCGCGTTCCGCTGTACCCAGTACGACCGGAAATGCGGCGTTTCCAGCAGCCGCTCCAGGTTGTACACCAATCTCAACTCACCCGGCGCGCCCGCCGCCGCCGTCGCGTCCTGAAACCATTTTTCCGACGCCACCGGCGGCCTCGCAACGCGCGCGGCCAATTCCAGCGCGCCCGCGATCAAATCTTCCTTCGTCGCCAGCAGCAGCAGATCGCCCGAGTAAGCGAATGCCGCCACGCGATGCGACTGCGCGTCGATCTTCACGTAATAGTCCACGCCGCCCGCGCGACGAGTCTGAAAACTTCCGCGCGCCTTCCACAACGCCGTATCCATCGCGCGCGCCGAAGCGAGATGCGTCGCATACAGGAAATGCAGATCGCCGATGTTGTACATCGCGATCGCCGACCCGCCGCCCGCCACCGCGCCGAGCATCGCATAATCCGGCGGCACCCCCGCCGCGACGGCAAATTCCTTCTGCGCCTCGCCGAGTTTCAGAAACAACCGCGATTTTTCGAATGCGTCGTAATTCGAGCTGGCCAGCCACGCCGCCTTTTCCGCCGACGCGTTCCAGTCCGTCACCAGGCCCGAAAAATTCTTCGCTTCGAGATACAGCAGCGCGCCCGCCGGGAAGATCGCGGGCATCGGCGCCGGCCCCGTCTGCCCTAATGCCCAAAAGCCCGCCCAATACGCGAGCAACGCCACCGGCAAATACAGAAGCCGCCTCATCGCGTCAACCTCGCATGGACCAGTCGGTCTTGATCCAGATTATCCGTCACCACCGGACGCCTCGCTTCGTTTTGCTCGCTCAGCTTGATGCGTGTTCGCAGCGCCGCCAGCGCCCGCCCGGCCGCCGCATTCGGCTCGATCGTCTGCGCCCCTTCGTAAAGCTGCAGCGCCGGCCGCAAATCGCCGAGCCGTTCTTCCGCCGCCGCCAATCCGCGAGCCACCGCCGCGCGATCCGCCGCCGGTTCGCCGGGCAAAAGTCCCAGCGCCGCATTTTCGAAAAAGAACGGAGAAATTTCGCGCATGGTCGCGATCGCAAATGCATCGTGCCGCGCCGCAAGCGACGCTTTCAACAACGGCAACTTCGAAATCGCCGGATCGATCGCCACCGCCTCAGCCAGCGATTTCTCCGTCGCCGCTTCGACTCGCGCCGCCACCCAATAGGGATGTTCGAAATCCGCCACCGACCCCGACAACGCGATCAACTCCGCATCCGTCCCATCGAGCGCCGGCCCCTTCAGCTTCTTGATCGCCTTCGCCGCCGCGATCCGCGTCGCATACGGCGCGTCCGTCGACTTCGCGACCGCCGCCAGATCCGCAACCACCCCGCGAGCCGACGCCCGCCGTCCGCGCGCATCCCAGTTCCACGGCTCCGCCTTCACCAGAGAATCCAAAAATTCCGCCGCTTCCCCCGCATGCCCCGACTTTTCGAGCAGCGCCGCCGCCGGATCGAGCCCCGAATACGGCGCACCGGAAACCAGCGCCATTCTTCGCAGCAGCGTCATCGCGCCTCCGGCATCGTTATGCTTCAGCCGAATTTCGGCGAGCCCCAAAAAATTCGACGCATCCAGATTCCCCGCGCGCAGCTCATGTTCGTAAACGAACTCCGCCACCGCCTCGATCTGCATCGAATTTCGCAGATCCGAAACAGGCCCCTGGAACCTGGCCAGCTGTTCTCTGATGTTTCCCAACCGATCCGCAACCCGTAATCTCAAGTCCAAATACTGCTCGCCGCTTGGAACCTGCTCCCAAGCCCGGCGCGCCTCGCCGCGAGCCAGCAGATACTCCGCCCACGACGTCTGCCATCTCTCCACCTGCGCCGTCGCATTTACCCGAGCCTCCCCGAACGACGTCGCCACCGCCGCCTGCGCGCTCTCGACGATCCTTCGATACAGCAGATCCTTCTGCGCCTCGCCGACCCACGGCTGCTCGATGATCGTTCCCAAAAACTGCACCGGATCCGCCGCCGACCGGCTCAGCTCCGCGGTCCAATTCACATCGCCGAGCGCTTCCACCAGTCATTCGATCTGAAACGACCCGTTCCGCCGGATATACAGCCGCAAGATGTTTTCGACATCGTCGTGCACCGCAGGCATCGCCTTCGCTTCGTTCACATGCCGCAACACATCCGAGAAATCCGGCCAGTATTTCTGCGGCACCCGCGACCGGTTCATCATCTCCGTCAACGCCGCGATCGCCAGCCGCCATTCCTTCAACGCTTCATCACTCTGCCCCGCCTTCGACGCCATCACCGCGAGCCGGTCATGCACATCCGCCCGCGACGGATTCAGCTCCAGCGCGTGCCGGTAATCTTCCGCCGACCCGGTCTGCTCCGCCAGCAGGAAATACGCTTCGCTTCGACCCGGAGTCGCCTCCACCATCGCGGGCAGAAAATCCTCCGACCTCGCGTATTCGCCAAACCGCCCGGCGTAGTAGAACCACAGATCCCCCGCGAGCCGCGCCTTCCGATCCACCGCGACACCAATGCGCGGACCGATCGTCATGCCGCCCAAAATATCGATGAACGAGGACCGCACGTTGGTTCCGAAATACATCCCGCTGAGCGACGTGTACGCCTTCGTCCACAACGGTCCCAGTCGAGTCCCCCGAGCCGCGATCGCCTGCTGCGCCTGCGCTGCATTGCCGTGCTCGATCACGTAATTCACCATCGTGTTCGCCGTTTCCGCTTTGCGCTCCCGTCCGATTGCCGCAATCATCGCCTGCGGACGCGCCATCAGCAACTGGCAGTAGCGTTCGAAATACGCGCCATCGTGGTGCGCCTGCAAAATCCGTAACTCCGCCGCCGTGTTCCCGCTGTTGCGACACGCCTCAGCCGCCTGTTCCGGCTCGTCGAGCTTTTCCATCTGCGCGCCGAGTTCGTCGAACGCCAGCCGCCGCTGCTGCAGCTCGATCAGCCGCTGCCGCACGTTGTCGTCACCGCCCGCCATCAGCGCGTCGAACACCTGCTTCGCTTCGACATCCGCCATTCCCGCGTTCTGAATCTTGATATTCGGAAACGCCGCGAGCTTCGCTTTGTCCTCCGGCGAATAATATTTCGCGACGGCCGCATTAAACGTGAACGTGTCCGCCGCCGACGCCGTCGCGTACAATCGCAGCCTCGCCACCAGCTCGCCGACATCGACATGGTTCCGCGTCCCGCCGCGCTTCGCCCCTTCCTGCGCGAAATCCCAGGCGTCCTTCAGCATCCCCCACGACGTCAGTT
>JAIQFJ010000410.1 GCA_020073325.1 Terriglobia bacterium
ACGCCTCCGCTGACCGTGGTCGAACTGAGCCGGTTGCTGATTTTCCCGATCTCGAGCAGGCTCGCCTCGGCATAGGTGTAAGCGCGATTCCAGCCAGGATTGACCGGATTGGTGCCGGCATGGATCAACTGCTGCAGATTCCCGGCCAGATCGTATCGATACGACTCGCGATAAATCCCCATGGCCGAGCCGTCGCCCGGCTGAATGAGATTCACCCGCGGAACATCGTTATACGACGTTGCGTTCTGGCCGAGTTGTTCGCGGCCGCTTGCCTGAATCAACCGGTACAGCGCGTCGTAAATGAAATCCGCACTCGGATCGACGCGCTGGTTCTTGAAGAACACCGTGTTCTGAATGTCGGCGTCATCCTGAATGTGTGTGATGTTGCCGACCGGATCGAAGGTGTAGTTCAGGTCCTGAACAATCTGCTGATTCGCCGGGACGGTCTGCCGCGACGTCAGGATGCGAACCAGACGGAACAGCGCGGGGTCGTAGGTGTAGCTGGTCGTGGTCTGATTCGCGTAATCGATCTGGAGTCGCTGACCCTTGGCGTTGTAGTCGATATTCGCGACGAAATTGGTGGCCGCCGCCGCGCCGCGCAGATTGATGTCGACCGATTTAAGAAGATTCGCCTGATTGTAGGAGGGCCGCATCGCGCTTCCGTCGGGTCCCATGGAAACGATGGCGCGATTCATCGCGTCGAATTGCGTGCTTGCCGTGAACACGTCGGGAGCGAACGCGGGAGCCGCGCCCGACCAATCCGGCAACAGGCTCGCGTCGTCGACGAACGTGCGACGGCTGCGGATCGGGTTGCCTTTGAAATCGAACGCTTCGGGAACCCCGGTTGCGGGATTTACATCGGAATTCGCGAGGATCCCCGATGGATCGAAATGGCGGAAGACGCGGCCGCGGAGATTGAGATTGGTGTCCTGCGCCTGCCCCTCGCCGTACTCGATCTTTTCGTACACCACGGCCCCCGCGAGCGTCCGCGGATCGGAATTGACGGCATCGGTACCCTGAACCGACAACGTCAAAGGACGCCGCAACGCATCGTACGTCGTGCTGAAATTGTGACCCCGGCTGTCCCACGCGCGAAGGGCGTTGCCCGATACGGAACTCAGCATCCATGTCGCGCCCGAATCCATGCTGGACTGCGCGATCCGGTTCCGCTGCAGATCGTAGATCGAAACGATCACCTGCCGGTCGAGCGCATCGGTCATCGAGAGCTGATTGCCCTGAACATCCAGTCCGAGCCGCGTGACGAGCTTCGTCCCTCCGCCGTTGTCCATCGTGGTGCGAAACGCGCGGCCCAGCGAGTCGAAATACGCGATGGTCGGAGTGCCCGCGTGGGCCGACGCCTTCGACGCTGCGTCCTGCTCCCACGATCCGAGCGCGCCACCTGAGCGTTGAGCGAACCACGTCGGCGAATAGGCCGCTGCCGGAAGGCGCTGGAAGTAGCCGCCCACGTCGGGATCGTTCGCAGCATCGATCGCCACAGTGTCGTTTACATCCCAGGTGTCCTTATGCCAAGGATCGAAGACGGTCTTTTGATACGTCTGATTCGCGTTCAGCGTCGCGATCACGCGCTGGACCGGATCGTAGATCGCGATCGGGCTCACGCCCACCTGATTCCCGAATTCGAACTGGTGACCCTTCGACGCCAGTTGGCTGAAGAACGGCTCATACTGGCGAATCGGCTTGCCCTTGTTGTTGAAGATGGTCCACCCGCTGCCGACCCATCGCGGATCGACCAGCGGACCGCCATTGATCACAGGACCCGGCTCGGCTTGAATTTTTTTCTGAATTTCGCGGCCGAACCCGTCGGAGTAACTGAAAGCGATCTGCAGCCGGCTCTGCTGACCCGGCGCAAGAGCGAAGAAATGCGTCTCACGCGTGATCGTCGCGGAAAACGGAGGCTGCCATTTCGAAGAATCGCCTGGATTCGCCGCGCGTGTGTTCCGGAAGCGATCCAGATCGTAGACCAATCGCGTGGTTGCGTTGCCGATCAGCGGCGCGGCCACCGTGTGCGGATCGTTCGCGTCGTAGAATCCATCAATCTGCGGCTGTGGCAGATCGACCTGAAAACCGGTGAGCAGATCGCCCAGATTCTCGGACGCCTTGCCCATCACGGCGGTCGCGGTGACGAATCCGCGAAGATCGAAACTCACGGCAGACCGGTTTCCGTTGTGGTCGGTCAACATCGACGGCGAAAGCACTCGATAGTCGTTCTGCGCCGCCACCGTGTTCGAAACCTCATCCGTCGTCTTGACGGCAAGAAGATCGTACTTGTCGTAGTCGATCGTGCCCGCGTTCCCGAACGGATCTTCGAAACGGCGCGTCTGGAAGAAATGTTGAACCGCCTGCGTCTTCTCCTGCGGCGATGCCGGCGCGGTGTCGATGTAGTATTGCTGCCCTGACGGAATCCACCAGCGGCCGTCGCCATCCAGATCGACGTAGCCACCGCCGTCGCCGGCGATGCTCCCCAGCACGGTCGCCGGTGCCGGCAATAACGCCGCGCCTCCGCGTTGATACGTCTGCGCGATCAGGCCCGGCGTGAATGCAAGCTTGTATGTCGCGCCGCGCAACGCGAGCGATTCGACCGTGCCAAGAGGCAACAGCGCGCGAGGATTGCCCGCGGCTGCTCCCATATCGTCCGGCCGATACAGCGTCCGCGTCGAACCGATCATCCTCCGGTAAGGCTCGCCTGCGTTGAGCGCGGGATTTCGATTCTCAAAGAGAATGTCGTGCGCTCCATCCGCTGCGGAGTGCACCTTGCCGATCAGTTCGTCGAAGCCGAACAGATTGGTGATGTCGGCGACATTCGCATCAGGCTGCACCTGGAGCAGCTCAAACGTATCGGCGGCCGCGATCACGGGCGCGCGATACGCATCGTCTTTCAGAACCGGCTTCGTATACGTGTTCAGGACATACGTGCTCAACGTGGCGCGCTGTTTATCCTGGTCGGCTGCACTGAGCGAGGGATCGAGATAGCGGCGTCCGTAACCGGCGGCCACCGTTTCGAGCACATTGCCGAACGGATCGACGGAAAAGGTGAAGCCGTGCGAAACACGAGGATCCGCAACCGTGCGCGTCGGCGCTTGCGAACTCAGCGTGTTTCCGTTGACCTGATAGAGCTTGCGTTCGTACTGAAAATCGATCGTCTCGCGCGGATGAACGAAGAACACCGCGTAGTGATTCGGGCCCACCGGCTGCACGCACTCGATCGTGTAGTTCCGCTCGGAAACACTGTAGGGACGATTCTGCGCCTCCGATCCATCCAGCGCGTAAACTTCCTGGCGCAGGATCGACCCTCGCAGTGCCCGGACAGCTTCGAATGCTTCCTCATCCGAAGGATCGTGCGCGATGCGCGTTCCATCCGGAAGCAGAATATCCGTGGGTAGGATCGTATCGTCGAGCAGCATCTGGTCCGATGCCGCGACGTCTTCCTGATAATATTCGTGCTCGAAATATTTCGAAATTTGCCCTTCGCCGAAAAACGCGCCGGTATGAAACCACGTTTTGGTGCAGACGGGCGGCGCGTTCGACGACGCGTCCAGATTCACGGCCTGCGGCACGTTCGGCACGGCGGATAGCACCGCGAGCGATTCCGTATCGTACTGGTCCACGCGACCGAATCCCCGAAACTCGCGTTTGACGCCGTCAAAGAAACCGTGATGATAGGAATACTGCGTGACGAACAGGTTGCGGCTGATGGAGTAGAAGGTTTGCACCTGCTCGACCACTTGAACCGGGAACGGCAATCGCGTGACCCACGGCGTCCCGGCGAGCTTATCCGCGACATAAAATTTCGTCGACGGCGCATATCGAATGACGGTCTCGGCGCCAAGGTTGTTCGAGAACCGGATCAGCAGGTGCGGCTTCTGGCCGCCCATCAGATCGATGTAGCGCATCTGCCGGCGCGCGCTGCCGGACAAGGCCGAGGACCACACCAGGCACATCGTTCCGTTGCCAAGCAGATCCATCGTGGCGGCGGTCGAGACGCTGTCGACCGCGGGAAAACTCCGCAACACACGCCGCGTGCCCCAACCGTTTCCCGACTGATTGAAATACAGGTGAACGCCGTCGCCCGCGAAATAAATGATGTCGGAGCTGCCCGATCCGTCGATGTCCGCCAGCCGGATCCGGCGCCCGTCGAACACATTGGGACGGTCGAACCACGGCGCATGATCCATCGCGACCTTCGCGCCGAACCGCCCGTAACCGAGGTTGGGCCAGTAACACACCTCGCCGTTGCGAATCCGCACAAGATCCGTCAGTCCGTCGCCGGACATGTCGGCCAGAAAGATCGACTCGCTTCCGTCAACGAAAATCAACTTGGGGCCCTGCTCTTCATCGAACGCCTGCAGCACGCGCTGCTCCGGACCATATCCGCTCTCGCCGAGCGAAGCGTGCCACATGAACGCATCGTTGTCGGTGATCAGGAGATCGGGGAACCCGTCGCCCGTCAGATCGATGAATTTGAGATTCGGATTCCGCCAATCGATGTTGGGAAGAGACGGGAACGTCATGAACGTTTCCCAGTCCTCATCTTCGGTGCGCTCAAAAAATCCCGGAGCAGGACCGTCGAAGTTCACCAGGTCGAGCTGCCCGTTGCCCGACAGATCCATCAAGCGCTGGCGCCCGCTGGTCAATCCGGCCAGCGAAGGCTTGCGGCCAACCACCTCGACGGCCGCAAATTGCGGCACTCGAATCGTCGCGCCGTTCACGGTTTGTTCGTTGGCGGCGCTGAGATTGGCCTTATAAAACCAACCATTGCCTTGCTCCGACAGGATTCCGGAAATTCCTTCGCCATCCAGATCGACCCAGCGATAATGCGAGTTGTCGATCCCATACGGCAGATTCTGCAGACTCTCCGCGTCGATCTCGCGAACCGTTTCGTCGACCGCCGCTTCGCTGTAGCCGAATTGCACGGGAGGCATCGCGGCGGACAAATATCCGCCCGCACCGTCGCGCCGGTAGCTGGTCTGCGTAACCGAAAGCAGGTACGAATACGGCGCTTGCGTCGTATCCGAGGGAGACGCGGCGTAGGTGAAATCGGTCGAGCGAACCAGGCAATCCAGTCCGATCTGCGGCTCGTCCTGAAAATGATGGAACATCAACACGCGACGGCACAGGCGATACGTTCGAACTTCAAAACCAGGCCGGTTGGTCGAAAAAACGTCCGGGCGGCAATTCCATTGCGGACCGATTTCGGCCGGCACGGGATTGTTCTGATCGTGCTCGCCGTAATCGAACACCATCTCGAAAAGCCACTCGGCCGGCAGCGCGACCTCGGCGGCCGCGGTCAGATCCGGAAAATACGGCGTGCGATTTCCGTAGAGAACGTTCTTGAGATGCCGCTTTGCGCCGCGCGACTTCGTTGTCCGATTCTGCTCGTTCGCCTGCGACAGATCCACTTGATCCGAGTTTTCCTGCTTGTATTTGTAGACCACGACGTTGCCTTTGTCGTCGTAGCTTTCGCAAATCTGCCAGCTGAAAATGCGGCTCGGATCGTTCGGATCGGCGATGCGCGATTCAGCCGTCTTGCCGTACCACGTGGTTACGTTCTCTTTCGTAATCGAGCGCCAGAAAACGTCTTGGGAATCGTCCGGATTCACCCAGCGCTCAATGCGCGAAAATAATCCGTCGACGCGCGGCCGGTAGCGATGGATCGAATAGCGGCGTCCGTAAACGGTGCGATACGTCGTCGCGCTGGGAAGAACTTCGCGCTTCCACTGCGTGCCGCTGCGAACCAGCGAAGGAACCAGGTCCTCCGCACCTGACAGGATATATGTGTCCGACTCAGCGGCGTCGTTATATTGCGGCAGTCCCTTTTCTGTTTTCCGCGTGATGGAAGGGAGTGAGAGGGTCCAGCCGACTCCGAACGGCCCATTGCCGCTTCCCGAGTCGTAAGAAATGTTGAG
>JAIQFJ010000411.1 GCA_020073325.1 Terriglobia bacterium
CGATCGACGAGGGCGTCCGCCGGACCGTCGAGAGCGATCTGCGCAATCTGCCCGAAAGCTTTCCGTTGTATCCGATCGACTACGCGGCCGAAGATGCGGCGGAGGCGAGTTTCCTGAGCGCCTCTTCGTAGGGCGCGCGCGCGACGCCGCGCTCGGTGATGATGGCGGTGACGTAGCGATTCGGCGTCACGTCGAACGCGGGATTTTCGACAGCGATGTTTTCAGGAGCCACGGGAACGCCGAAAACGTGCGTCACTTCTTCGGGCGCGCGCTGTTCGATCGGGATCTGCTGGCCAGTGGCGATTTTCAGATCGAGCGTCGAGATGGGCGCGGCAACATAGAACGGAACGTTGTTTTCCTTCGCCAGCACGGCGACGGAATACGTGCCGATTTTGTTGGCCACGTCGCCATTGGCGGCGATGCGGTCGGCCCCGACGACGACGCAGCCGATTTTTCCGGAGTGGAGAAAATGTCCGGCCATGTTGTCGGTGATCAGCTTGACCGGGATGCCGTCGTGCTGCAGTTCCCACGCCGTGAGGCGCGCTCCCTGCAGGAACGGACGCGTTTCGTCGGCATAGACGTCGATCTTTTTGCCCGCGCTCACGGCGGCCCGGATGACGCCGAGGGCGGTGCCGTATCCGGCGGTGGCGAGCGCACCGGCGTTGCAATGCGTCAGGACGGTTTTGCCGTCGGGGACCAGGTCGGCGCCGTTGCGTCCGATGGCTTCGCAGACCGCGATGTCTTCGAGACGGATCTGCTTGGCTTCCTCGATCATGCGGCCGGGGTCTCCGCTGGTTGCGGCATGGAGGCGGCGCATGCGCTCGATTCCCCAGAAGAGATTGACGGCGGTGGGTCGCGTGGCGGCGAGCGTCGAGCAGACTTTTTCGAAATCGGCGCCCTGCTGGACTCCGAGGGCGACGCCCATGGCTGCTGCGACGCCGATGGCCGGTGCGCCGCGAATCGTCATGTTGCGGATCGCTTCGGCGACGTCCTCATAAGTCCGGCAGGTGACGAAAATTTCTTCGCGCGGGAGGCGGCGCTGATCGATCATGACGACGCCGTCGTCGGTCCACACAATTGTTTCGAGCATGAACTTCCATTATGCTGAAATTTGGATCCGCATCGAGCCGAGCGCGTCTCGGAACACATCCGCGAAGAATTGGAAGAGCTGATCGGCTACGAGATGTCGGACCCGCGCGTGGGCTCGGTTGCCGTGGCAGAGGTTCATCTTTCGCCCGATTTTCGCCTGGCGCACGTCACGCTGGTGCTGGGCGGAAACGAGCAGGAACAGCTCGCTACGCTGGAGGCCGTGAATCACGCTAAACAATTCCTGCGGCATCAGATAGCGGAACGACTCCAGTTGTTTAAGACGCCCGAATTGCACTTCGAAGCAGCGCTTCCGGCGAGTCTGGGGGCCAAGGCTCCCCAGATTTTGAAACGGATCAAACGCGGCCGGGCACGCGACTAAAAAATTCGCGTTTCGAAAGCTTCAATGTGCTAACTTTGTTGAAGGGACGCGCTTTCGCCTGTCTCGCCGCTTCCTTATAAAAAATTAGGAGTTATTATGCGCGTGGCTCCGATGAACAGCCGCTTTCTTGACGCTTGCCGCCGCCGGCCGACTGACGTTCGGCCGGTCTGGTTTATGCGGCAGGCCGGGCGGTACATGAAGCAATACCGGGACATCCGGTCGAAGCACGGGATCCTCGAAATTTGCAAACGGCCCGATTTGGCTGCGGCCGTGACGCTCCAGCCGGTGGAAGTGCTGGATGTCGATGCGGCGATCATTTTCGCGGACCTGCTGCTCCCGGTGGAACCGATGGGTTTGAAGCTTCGCTATGCCACGGGCGAAGGGCCGGTGATCGACAATCCGGTGCGCACGTCGAGCGATGTCGACAGTCTTTCCATTTCGAATACGGACGAACTGGGATACGTCGGCGAGGCGATCCAGCACGTGGTGCGGGCGCTGGCCGGACGCGTTCCCGTGATCGGATTCGTGGGTGCGCCATTCACCATGGCGAGCTACATGATCGAAGGCGGAGCGTCGCGCAACTTCATAAAAACGAAGCAGATGATGTATCGCGACGAAACGCTCTGGCGGCGGCTGATGGGCAAGCTGGTGGACGTTTTGGGCTCGTTCGGCGTGCTGCAGGTGGCGGCGGGGGCGCGGATCATTCAGGTGTTCGATAGCTGGGCCGGCGCGCTGGGTCCGGACGATTATGTGCGCTATGTCGCGCCGTATTCGCGAGCTTTGATTGAGCGAATTCGCGCAGCCGGGGTTCCGGTGATCCACTTCGGGACCGGCGCGGCGGGCTTTTTCCGCGAACTGCATGCGGCGGGCGGCGACGTGATGGGCGTCGATTGGCGGATCAATATCGACCAGGCATGGATGGATATCAGCTATCGGTCAGCGGTGCAGGGAAATTTGGACCCCGCCGTGCTGTTCGCTCCATTACCGGAGCTACGGATGCGCGTTCATGAATTGCTGAAACGCACGGGCTCGCGGCCGGGCCATATTTTTAATCTTGGTCACGGAATTTTACCGGAGACGCCGGTGGAAAACGTGAAGGCGTGTGTCGAAATCGTCAGAGAATTCAAACTCTAAAAAAGTAGTCATCGTCGGCGGCGGGATCGCGGGGCTTTCGGCGGCCTACGATCTGTCGCGGGCCGGCGTCGAGACCATCCTTTTCGAAAAAAAGCCGCGGCTGGGCGGCGTGATCGAAACGCAAAGTTGGGAAGACTGCGTTTTCGATACCGGACCCGACAGCTTCATCAGCCAGAAACCCGAAGCGCTTGCGCTGATCAAGGAATTGGGGCTGGGCGATGAAGTGATCGGGTCGAACGATCATCAGCGAACCACGTACATTCTGAAAAAAGGACGCCTGGTGGCGCTGCCCGAAGGCGTGATGATGATTGTGCCGTCGAAGGTGATGCCGATGGTGAAGTCGCCGCTGCTGAGCTGGGCGACGAAGATCCGCATGGGATTCGAACTGCTGCGGCGGCCGAACGGCGCGTCGCCGGACCGGAGTGTCGCGGAGTTTGTGGTCGATCATTTCGGGCAGGAGACGCTGGATTACCTGGCGGAGCCGCTGCTATCGGGTGTGTACGGCGGCGATCCCGCGAAGCTGAGCATCGCGAGCGTGCTGCCACGGTTCCTCGATATGGAAAAGAAATACGGGAGCCTGGGGCGCGCGGTGATGTCGGCGCCCAAGCCGCCTTCTTCGGGAGGATCGCTGTTCCGCAGCATGAAGAGCGGGATGACCACGGTGGTGAATGCCCTGTCGAAATTCGCGCATGTGCGGCATGAGCAGGTGGACGCGGTCGAGCCGTTTGCCGCGGGGCGCTACCGTGTGCGCGCGGGCGGCGAGTGGATGGAGGCGAGCGACGTGATCATCGCGGCTCCGGCGTGGTCGGCGGCGGCGCTGGTCGGCAAGATGGATGCGGCGCTGGCGGCGAAGCTGGGGGAGATCGATTACAGCTCGTCACTGACGTTGTCGCTGGTGTACAGGAATTCCGAGTTCGACGGCAAGCGCGCGGGATTTGGATTTTTGGTTCCGGCGAAGGAACGCGAGCGCGTGGCGGCGGCGACGTTTGTCGGAACGAAGTTTCCGCATCGCACGCCGGATGACAAGATCGTGCTGCGGCTGTTTTTAGGCGGCGCGGGGGATGAGGCGATTCTTTCCGAGTCCGACGAATCCGTGGTGCGCGTGGCGCGCGAAGAGCTGCGGCGGATTCTGGGGGTGACGGCGGCGCCGGTGCATCAGATCATTTCGCGGTGGCCGAGGTCGATGGCGCAGTATACGGTGGGGCACGCGGGGCGGATCAGCGAAATCAAAGAGCGTCTGGCCAAGCTGCCGGGGTTGTATCTGGCGGGGAACGCATACGAGGGGATCGGGATTCCGGATTGCGTGCGGATGGGGCGCGCAGCCGCGAAGGCGATTGTCGCGTCGTAGAGCGCGTTTTGAGAAACCATATCGGCGGCGACGTGCCTGATTTTCGCTTGGGCCTTGCGAGTCGGGCGCTCAATCTCTGGCCCTAACCCCGGCCTTACGGCCGCGGCTGTACGGGCGGGGGTTTTTCGAGACAGCCAGCACTCCCGGGCTGCGACAGCATCGCGGTGCTCATGCGAACATGTGTACGTGCGCGTCTTGGTCAGTGATGATCAGCCGGATGTTCTGGAAGCGATCCGTTTATTGCTGAAAGGTGCGGGGCATTCGGCGGAAACGGCTGAATCGCCCAAGGCCGCGCTGGCGGCGGCCGCGCAATCCTCTTTCGATCTCATCCTGATGGACATGAATTATTCGCGCGACACGACGTCGGGCGATGAAGGGCTGGCGCTGCTGGACGATCTGTTGAAACGCGACGGAGCGACTCCGGTGGTGGTGATGACGGCCTGGTCGAGCGTCGATCTGGCGGTGGAGGCGATGCGGCGCGGGGCGGTCGATTTTATTCAGAAGCCATGGGACAACGCGCGGCTGCTGGCGACGATCGAGAAGCAGGCGGACCGGTCGAAAGAAAAGAAAAAAGCGCGCAGCGAACTGGAGATCGCGCGGCACGTGCAGCAGCGGCTGCTTCCGCAGCATGCCCAGACGCTGCGCACGATCAGCTATGGCGGCCGCTGCCTGCCGGCGCGCGAGATCGGCGGCGATTATTACGATTTTCTCGACCTCGGCACGGGACGGCTGGGTGTCCTGCTGGCCGACGTTTCGGGAAAAGGAGTGGCGGGTGCGCTGCTCACCGCGAATTTGCAGGCGTCATTCCGCAGCCAGCTCGAACTGGGCGTGAAGCACGGTAAGGCGCTGCTGACGTCGGTGAACAAGCTGTTTCACGAATCGACTCCTGCGGAATATTTCGCGACGATGTTCTACGCGGAATATCGCGACCAGGGGCGCGAGCTGCGCTACATCAACTGCGGGCATCCGGCGGCGCTGCTGCTGCGGGCGAACGGGACGCTGGAGCGGCTGGAGGCGTCGGCGCTGCCGATCGGGATTTTCAGTTGGTGGAAGTGCGAGGAGAAGAGCGTCCCGATCGGTCCTGGCGACGTGCTGCTGGTGGTTTCCGACGGCGTGCTGGAGGCGGGCGTCGAGCAGGGCGAGGAGTTCGGCGAGAACCGGCTGATTGCGGCTGCGGCTGCGGGGGGCAGCGGCGACGTGGATGCGCTGCTGGACGGGATTCTGGGAAAGGTCTTGAATTTTTCGGTGGGCGTGCAGGGGGACGATGTGACGATCGTCGCGCTGAAGGGGTGTTAGGAGGACGTCCTGTACCGGACGGTGAACCCCGGCTTTACGGCCAGGGCTTTCGTGCGGGTTGTCGCGTGTGTGACGATGTTAGTCCGTTGGGACACACTCGACGATGAAACGGCCGGAGTTGGTGCGGCCTGAGGCGCGGACGATGAGTCCGGCGCGATGGGCGAGGTCGCGGAACTGGTCGAGCGTGCGGTCTTTTCCGCCGACCAGGATCAGCATGAGCAGATCCGGGGACGCTCGGTCTGCCGGAGTGACTCCGTTGAGCAGAACGACACGCCCGTTCGGGCGCGCAGCCTCGGCGCAGCGGTGGAGAAGCTGCAGTGCTTCGGCGTCGGGCCAATCAGCGAGGACCCTGCTCAGCATGTAAAGATCAGCGCCCGCGGGCAGCGGGTCGAAGAAGCTCTGCGCGGAGACGGAGGCGCGATCCGCGACGCCGGCAGTTTCGAAAACCTCCGCGGACCGCGCAACGGTGCGCGGAAGATCCACCAGCGTGCCGCGAACATGCGGCCGCGCGCTCAGCACTTTGGCCAGCAGTGACCCGGTTCCACCGCCGATGTCGACCACGGTGCGAATCGAGTCCCACTCGCCGGGATCGAGCAGCACTTCCGGATCGGGATAGCCGTGGCCCGGCCCCATCAGCACATCGAAGCTGTTGGCGATCGCGGGATT
>JAIQFJ010000412.1 GCA_020073325.1 Terriglobia bacterium
GATCTGCCGGCCGAGGGAACGTCGACGCAAATTTTCTGGATGGACTTGTGGACCGGCCCCGACGCTCCGGTGCGCCGCATCAAAGTCGAGCCCGAGGTGAAAGTCGAAAGCGATTGGGTGACGTATCCGATGGAGGTCCGTGTGGTGGACGCAGTAGTCCCCGGAGCCGCGACCACAGCCGTATCGATTCGCGCCATGCTGTGCGGCGCCCCGCAGCCCGCGTCGTCGACCGACCGCGACCGAATGCACATCCGCAATTCGCAGCAGGACGTCGCTCTCAGCACGCGCGCATCGCCCGACGTGATCCGCCGCCTCGCGGCTTGCGATACGCCGGAGCCCGCGGATCCCGAATGGTACTTCCGCATCCGCGACTATCTATTCCGCATGCGTTAAACTGAGTAAGCAACCCTCGCGTCACGGCCGAAGCGCCGTGCGCTTACGGCAAGGAGAGATGGCCGAGTGGTTGAAGGCGCACGCTTGGAAAGCGTGTTTAGGGGAAACTCTAACGAGGGTTCGAATCCCTCTCTCTCCGCCATTGAAACTTCCCGTGCAGTCCCAGATCGAGCATCATCTGTTTTGCCTTCAGATGTTCCAAACCGCCCTTGCCGGCCAATCTGCGAGTAGCAATACGTCCAGCACTGGTGGTTAAAAAGGGTTCGGCTACTGGATTGAAATCGGAACAGCTACGCTCGACGAGCCTCTGATCGTTACCACAAGATTCACCGCCGCCGAAGCCTGAAGGCCCGAAGGCAGAGCTACGTTAATTTGGAAGTATCCGGATTCGAGCGTGGGAGCCGATCCGGCATAGAGAACCATGGCATTCGTTCCCCCGATCGTAACGGAGACCGGAGGAGGCAGAGTCGGAAGTGATGCAGCGATCGGCCACAATCCCCCCGTTATTCCAAGAGGATTCGTCACACCGCCGCCGGTTCCGTAGATCGTGATTGGATCCCCCGCCTTTGCTGGATTGGACGGAGAATTGACCGTACCGTCGGAATTCGCGACGGCGAAAATCCCCGGCGCGGCCGTCGCGACAACTACCGGTGCCGATGCCGACGCCCCGGCCGGCGGACCGCCATTGTAAGTGACGACGACTTCAGTGGACGTCTGGCCGGCGATCTCCCACGGCACCTGCACCGTCACGTGTTGCGACTGCGCGGAAAACACTGGAGCGGCAACTCCGCCGAAGGTGACCTGAGTGCCTCCCAACTGGTCCGCTGGTGCCTGACTCGATGAGACTGCGGCCGTCGCGGGGCCGATTCCGTAACCACGGAGGGTGACGATTTCTCCCGGCGCGACAGTGCCCGCCGCGCCGCTCGCTGCGTTCTGCACCGTCAGCCACGGGTAGATGCTGGTGACCGAAGCCGGCGACGCCAGTACGATCGCGCCGCTGGGAGCCACCGCGATCAGGAGCCTGGGGCCCGTCGGCCATGGTCCCGCATAGGTGGCTCCGGCAAGCTCACCATCCGACGTGAACTTCGCCGCGTATGCGTTGGCGAGCGTTCCTTCAAACTCCTGTTGAAAGGCTCCCGGCGATGTCGCGAGAACCGCAGTCCCCGCAGGTCCGGCAACGAAGGCGCTGCCCGCGGAATCCAAATCTAAGCCCAGCCCGGCGGTAGTAGGGACATACGTCGAGTAGACGAGGGCCGATCCGTCGGCGCTCAGGTGCGAAAGATAGCCACCGGAGGACAGCGCCGACCCACCGACGACCAACACGTACGCGCCGCCTTGTGCATCCACTCTTACCTCCGATGCGTAGTTCCGCGTGGCGCCGAGAAATGTGGAATAAACCAGGCCCGTTCCCTGGGGGTTCAGTTTGGTTACAAACTCCATGTATTCCGCGCTGGGAAAGTAGCCGGTTTGAAATGCTCCCGGCGTGACCGGAAAATCGGCCGCCTGCGTGAACCCGGCGACGAAGGCGTCGCCCGCCGCGTCGATGGCGATCCCTTGCGGAACGCTTAGTCCATTGCCGGAAAAGTACGTTGCGTAGAGCAGCGCCGACCCGGACGCATTCAGCTTAGCGACCACACCCGAACCGTTTGGATACGACGACGGCGTGGACTGAAACGCACCGGGCGTCGTTGGAAATGCCAAGGCCCCGCCGATTGAGGCGGCGATATAGACCTCTCCCGCGGGGTCGATCGCCATGGCCACGGTCGACTCCGGCGGCGAGTTGATTGGCAGAAGCGTCGAATAGACCAGCTGTGTTCCAGCCGCGTTCAGTTTAGCGACGAACCCGCCGTCCTCCGCGGAATTGGTGAACGCGGCGCCCGCCGTAACCGGAAACGTATCCGGCTGACTGACCGTATTTGGACCCGTGGTGCCGGCCAGGTAGACATTTCCGCTGGCGTCCACGCAAATCGCGCTCGCACCGGTTTCGTTTCCGTTACCGCCGAAGTAGGTCGCGAATAGAACGTTCCCCGCCGGATCCAGCTTGATCACGAACGCATCCGCGCACGGAAACATCAGCAGGACTCCATGAAAGCCCGGGAGAGTCCCGCAAGTACCGCCGCTGAACTGGGTTTGAAGCGCGCCCGGAGTGGCGGGGAAAGTCAACGACGTCGTCGAACCGGTGAGGTACGTGTTTCCCGCCGCGTCCACCGCCATGGCCGCGATTGTGGTGTTGGCAGGGACAGTGTAGGTAAATGTCGGCTGATTTGCCGCGATCGCGCAGGGAATTAGAAGCAACAGAACAGGCGTTGCGCGCATGAGAGAAAGTATACAGCGCAGCTTTCGATAATCCGGCGTTTCATTCATCGTTGTCCGGATGACGCGCCGCTCCTACGAAGCTTCGAAGATGGCAACGTGAGCGAGAAGTCGGGTGGTGGGATGTCGTGTGGGGGCACTGCCACCGGCAGCCGACCGCGACGGCAAGGACGCACAGTCCACCGCCAGAGCGAACTGTAGCAGATTTGCACGCAAATCTCCGGCATCTGAAGATCAACGATTTGTGGTCCAGATCGCTCGCGAATCCCTCTCTCTCCGCCATTGCAACGAGCGCTACAGATCATTGCGCAGTGCTCGATCAAGGTCGGTCCAAAGGTCTTCGACCCCTTCGATACCCACGCTCAGGCGCAGCAGTGCCGGAGGCAGGTGCTCCTGGCCAGGGACACTGGCCCTCCGCTCGATGGTGGACTCGACGGCCCCCAAGCTGGTCGCGTGTTGGACCAGTTGCAGTCTGGCGCACACCGCGTCGGCAGCGGCGGCGTCGCCGCGCACGTCGAACGAGATGATGGTGCCGAAGCCCTTGAGCTGGCGTCGCGCGGCGTCGTGAGTTGGATGGCTCGTCAGACCGGGGTAGCGCGTCAGGGTGACGTTTGGATGGTGCGCGAGACGCTCCGCCAGTGTCATTGCGTTGCGCTGCGCGCGCTCCAATCGCAGGGCCAGTGTCCTTGCCCCGCGAACTGCGAGAAATATTTCAAGGGCGCCTGGTGTTGCGCCCGAGAGTTCCCGGGCCTGTCGCAATGCTTCCAGCAGACGCGCATCGCGCACCGTGACGACGCCCCCCAGCAGGTCCGAGTGTCCGCCGATGAACTTCGTCACCGATTGCACCGACACGTCGGCGCCGAGCGCCAGTGGACGCTGATTGAGAGGTGTCGCGAAGGTATTGTCCACGCCCAGGACCGCGCCACGCTTCCGCGGAGCGGCGCAAATTACGTCGAGGTCAGCTACGGTCAGCAGCGGGTTCGAAGGCGACTCGAGCCAAATTAAGTCGGCCACGCCGCACATCTCGAGCCAGCCTGCGGTATCGCCCACGGCGAGGCGATGAACGGTCCACCGGCTGCGGCTTTGGCCAGCCTTGGCGAGTCCCGCGACCCCCTGGTAACAGTCGTCCGGAAGGGCCACGACCGAGCCTATAGGGAGTTGACCGAAAATCGCCGCGATCCCCGCCATGCCGGAGGCGAAGGAGACCGAAGACCCGCCTTCGAGACCACCGACGATCTCTTCCAGTGCCTCCCAGCCCGGCGTGCCGTCGCCGCGGGAGTACGCCCGGCGGTCCCCCAGCACGAAGTTGGAAGCCGGCCACGGCGGCACATTGAGCGGCGACCCCGGCCGCCGGTCGCGTCCCGCCGAGACCAACCACGATTCGACCGATTCGGGATCAGCCTCGGTGTGCTCTGTCGTTTGCCTCGATGTCATTGCTCGATGTTAGCGAACGGCTCGGTAGCTTGGCCGTGCCTCCTCGCGAAGACGACCGTAGCAGATTTGCACCCAAATCTTCGGGATTAACGGAATTGTTACATCTACTTGAATTGTAAGCATGTGAAGGTCAATGATTTGCGATCCAGATCGCTCGCGAATCCCTTTCTCTCTCCGCCAGATTTCAGGGCACTCGTGGGGCCGGTGATCACTGGGAATCGGGATTCTCCCCTCTTTCTCCGCCATACTGTCGGCCCGAATCTGTCTTCCCCGCCAGATTTCAGGCGCTGCGTGAGGCCGGTGATCCATGGGAATCTGATAAATGTCCGTCTGTCCCAGATTCTCCGGATTCTCCGCCGGATGCTCCTATTAGAGTATCCGCCGAATCCCTATGCTTGCGCGTAGGCGTAAGACAGCACGTCATGGGGACGAAAAATACGACAAGGCGTCTCGATAGAATTGTCAAGATGGACGCTAAAGACAAATGTCCCGTTCCGGGATGCGGACGTGACGTCAAGTTCATTCGTTTCGAATGCGAGGAAGTCATCATGCCCGCCTTGATGCCGTCAAGCGAGCTAGAGCGAAAGCCGCCGTTCGGCGTCGTCGGACGCAATTTCTTGGTCGAGTGCGAAGTGCACGGTCTCAAAATCGTCCAGGTAGAAGGCCATCACATTACTAACATTCCAAAGAAGTCGAAAAAACAAAATGAAAGCTCAGCCACGAAGACCGCGGAAGACAAGCAGCGCTTTGACGCCATCGTCCACGTCGTCCACGAATACGCGAACTTCGTTTCGTCTGCCGGGATGGTCTTGAGTGGGTGTGATGTTGAAGGCGTGCCCTTTAAGCCCCCGATTAACACGCACATCAGCCATGCGTTCTTTCTGAATTGCAGGAAGCTTGCCGACTTCTTTCAAAACAAGCCCGGCCCTAAGAACGATGACGTGCGGGCTGACCACTATGTGACTGGATTCAAAACGGCTCTGCCTGTTTCCGATCATTGGCGCGACCCGATTGACAAGCAATTGGCGCCTATCACATATGCGCGGGATAGGAATGCCAGAGAGATCGACGGGCCGGCGTGCGAAGCGCTTTATCGTGAATTGCGGGGCGCATGGAGAGAGTTCCGCAACGGTTTGGTTGGCGGCTTGTACGAAGCCGAATTCAGTAATCGGGTCTCGAAGCGTAAGGGACCGTCCGCCGATGGGACGCCTTCAGAATTCCGACTCTGCGATCTCGACTAACGTCCTCCCCAATTTGGGCAATTTTGGGTAATGCGCGTCGTGAACCGTGGGAAAGATGGGATGTGGGGCAACGAATCGTCTGCAACTTGCAGACCTGTCAAGCCCTTTTTATTCCGAATTCCTCTCTCTCCGCCACTGTCGGCACGAATCCGTCTTTTCCCGCCAGATTTCAGGGCGCTACGTGAGGCGGATTATCCATGGGAATCTGATAAATGTCCGTCTGTCCCGGATTCCCGGATTCTCCGGATTCTCGTCCAGATCGATTGGAAGCACACCCGCGTGGCACATCCCGAATCGCCTGCGAGCCGCTTCACGAAAGTTTTACAATATCTTCTCAGATAACCCGGGTCTGCCGACTCTCTGCTTGCATCTAACAAAAAATGTTGAATTGTAAACCGTTTCTCGTTGCGATCGTGGGCGCCTTGTCCGCAGCCACGATGTTCGCTCTTCCGCCCACCACAGGCGCCCAATGGTGGTCGACAGATCCGAACCTGAACTGCAGTGCCTATCGTTCGTTGAT
>JAIQFJ010000413.1 GCA_020073325.1 Terriglobia bacterium
CAAGACGCTCGACCGCGCCAGCCGGACGATGACGGCGCTGCTGGCGAGCGTCGCCGCAGTGTCGTTGCTGGTGGGCGGCATCGGGATCATGAACATCATGCTGCTTTCGGTGACGGAGCGGACGCGCGAGATCGGCATCCGCCGCGCCGTCGGAGCCAAGGCTCGCGACGTATTGCGGCAATTCCTGGTGGAGGCCGTGACGCTCAGCGTGCTGGGAGGATTCGCCGGCATCGTGATCGGAGTGATTGTGTCGAGCTCCATCGCGCGATTCGTGCAATGGTCGGTTTCGATTTCGCCGCTTTCGGTGATCCTATCGTTCGGAGTGGCGGCGAGCGTCGGGATCTTCTTCGGCTATTACCCGGCGCGCGAGGCGTCGCGAGTGGTGCCGATCGAATCGCTACGCTATGAGTGACCGGGCATGCGACTGAGCGCCAGTTTCAAGATCGCGGTGAAAGCGCTGCGGCGGCACAAGCTGCGCGCGGGGCTCACGATTCTGGGCATCATGATCGGCGTCGCCGCGGTGATCACGATGGTCGCGCTGGGCACCGGCGCGCAGCAGAGTGTTTCGGACGAAATGCAATCGGCGGGCACGAACCTGATTCAGGTCCGCGCCGGAAATTTCACGCGCGGCGGCGAATCGGTGAAAATCGCAACGGGAATGGGTTCGGCTACGACGCTGACGGCGGCTGACGCCGAGGCGATCGGGCAGATCGACGGCGTAAAAAAATTCGCGCCGGGTGTGCGGTTGCGCGGCTGGGTCGCCTACGGCGATCAACGGCACTACACGCAGATCGTCGGGACGGACGTTGCGTATCCGCTGATGTATATGTGGTCGTTTTCGCGCGGCAAATTTTTCGCGAAGCAAGACGTTGCGTCCGCGGCGGCGGTCGCGGTGCTGGGCTCGGCCGTTCGCGACCGGCTATTCGGCGACGCGAATCCGGTGGGGCGCGAAGTGCAGATCCACGGCCGCACATTCAAGGTTGTCGGGGTCACGGCGAGTACGGACGAAGATCAGATCGAAACGGTTTTCGTGCCGTATACGACGCTGCAAGCGCTGCTGGGCATTCAATATCTGCACACGATCACGATTTCGACAAAGCAGGCCGGCGACGCGACCGCGATTGTCGATCAGATCGTGCCGCTGCTGCGGAAACGTCACGGCCTTGAATCAGGACAGCCACAAGGCCTCAGGTCCGGCCTCTCCGGCAATCAGATGCCGACTTCAGGAACCGGCGGCCTGGTCCCGGACGACTTCACCGTCAAGACGCAGGCCGCCGAAGCGTTGACCAAGGGGCTGTACACGTCGGTGGCGGCGTTCGTGCTCGCAAACATGCCGAAGGTGGATCAGATTAATCTTGAGGAGATGGCGGGCTCGTTGAATCGCGCCGGCGCCACGATGACCGCGCTGCTGGCGGCGATCGCGACCATATCGCTGATCGTCGGAGGCATCGGGATCACGAACATCATGATGGTGTCGGTGACGGAGAGGACGCGCGAGATTGGGATTCGCCGGTCGGTGGGCGCGAAAAAGCGCGACGTGCTGACGCAATTTCTAGTGGAAGCCGTGACGCTGAGCCTGTGCGGGGGCGTGACGGGAATCGTGCTCGGCTACGTCACGTCGATGCTGGTGACTCAGATTCTGGAATGGCCCGCGTCGGTCCCGGTTTGGTCGATCGCGCTGGCATTCGGAATCGCGGCAGCGGTCGGCGTATTTTTCGGATTTTATCCCGCACGCCGGGCCTCGGAGCTTCATCCGATCGATGCGTTGCGCTATGAATAGGCTGCTTCCCGCGCTGGCGCTTTTTCTGATCGCGTGCGGTCGTCGCGAACCGAAACCGCAAGCGGAGGCTCCGGCCGCAAAGCCGGCGCCTTCGGTGAGATATCGCGGGTCGGCGGCTACCGAAGGCGGCCTTCACCTGGACGTTTCCATCGCCGCCGACGGCGGCTATACGGTTTTCTTCATGGATCGCGCGGGGGAGGATCTGCCCGCCGCGCAGCTCGCCAACGTCGCGGTAGAGGCGCTCGGTCGGCGCGACGCGCTCGCCATCAACGACACCGGCGAAAGCTGGGTGGGTTTGGGCACGCTGCCTTCGCCGAAGGATCCCAGGGCCCGGGTGACGTTTTCCCTGCGAGGGCAGGCGGACTCGGCGGCCGTCACGCTCAACTCGATTGCTGCGCCGCTCGATTATGTGTGTCCGATGGATCCCGACGTTCGCTCCCCGGCGCCCGGATCGTGCCCGCGCTGCGGGATGAAGCTGGTGATGGGGATTCCGGATCCTGAAGAATATCCGCTCGATCTCGATGTCGCGCCGGCGCGTTTTCATGCCGGCGAAAAGGTCGAGCTGCAGTTCCGTGTTGAGCATCCGGCGACGGGCAAGATGGTCGACAAGTTCGAAATCGTCCACGAGCGGCTGTTTCATCTGTTCATCGTCAGCAGCGACCTGAAATATTTCGTCCACGATCATCCGACCTACGACGGCGCGGGGAAATTTCATTTCCCGACGGTTTTCCCCAAGCCCGGGATGTACCGCGTGCTGGGCGATTTTTATCCCTCGGGCGGGACTCCGCAGCTTGCGCCCAAAACGATCTTCGTTCCGGGCGGGGCGGTGTCGATGGACGATGCAAAGCTCGCGCCGGATCTGGCGGCGCAGAAGGGCCGGAACAGTTCAGTCGAGTTGACGATGGACACTCCGCACGCCGTCGCGGGAGCTGCCGCGCATCTTTCGTTTCATCTGCGGCCGGGCGACGAACTCGAAAAGTACCTGGGCGCGTGGGCCCACATGCTGGCGGCCAGCGACGACCTGGTCGATTTGATGCACGAGCATCCGTACGACGCGCAAAACGGCGTCATCGAGTTCGACATGACGTTTCCGCGCGCGCGGATCTATCGGGTCTGGATTCAGTTTCAGCGCAAGGGCGTGGTGAACACGGTGGCGTTCAACGTGCCGGTTCAAGCAGCGCAACCGTAGCGCCGGGGACCGACGTGACGATCGCGGTTCCGGCGGGCAGCGTCACCGGCTTGCGGAAATAATAAATGCGCGCGAATTTCGAATCGTAGCGATAGAACCAGATCAGCGGCTCGACGGTGCCGTCGGGACGGCGCGCGACGACGCGCACCGAATCTCCGCTGAGTGTGCGGGCGCGAATCCCGATGAAAGTCGTCTGGGTCTCGATTTTTCTCCGGGGGTCCGAAACCCACTCCTGCCCCAGCTTTTCGATCGAGAGCTTCTGGGTGACGGACGCCTTCTTCGGAGCCAGCGCCGTATCGCCTTCCGGGGCGCCGGCGCGGACCCAGCTGGTCACCAGTTCGATCTGCTCCTGCGTCAGCGATTCGTCGTCGCGCAATTCGCCGAAACCTTTGACGGCGCCGAAAGGCGGCATGCGCCGCTCGAGAACAGATCGCGCGATCTCTTTTGCGCGCGCGTGCGCCTGGGGAAAAGCTGTCAATGGAAATGCCTGGCCGCCTTCGCGATGGCACGCCGTGCAGTGCCGGTCGAACAGCCGCGAAATTTCGCGCGACCAGGTGACCTGCGCACCGATGTCGTGCGCCTGCGCGATCGCCGTGACCAGGATTGCCGCTGCCGCCCACTTCATTCTGGATTCATGATACGCGACGCAGCGTCGGGATCGTTCACCAGTTCGTCGAATTGCGCCCAGTTCACGACGTGCCGCGCCGCCAGCGCGCGGCCGACGGTATAGGTCAGCATGTAGCTTCGATATTCTGCGATGTACTTCAGCGTCTGCTCGGGATGCGCCATGAGCGCCTGCTGCTCCAGCGCCTCCGCGGCGCGCTGCCACTCGAGTTTGCCATCGGCGAAATCGCGGGCGATCGCGGGCTCGAACAGTTCGAGTTTTTCCACCAGTCTTTGAATCCGCTCGTATTTTCCCGCGTCGGCCGCGTTCACGCCGGCCAGCGGAAAGAGAGCGTCGCGCTCGAAACGAAACCGTTCTTCTCCCGGAAACGCGACCTGCGCGGCGATGGTTGCCAGAGCTTCCGACGCCAGCGCCTGGGGAGTGAACGAGGGTTGCACCGTCCACTCCAGCCAATGTTCGCCCCGGACGAAGCGCTCCTCGTGCAGGGAATTATAGGCGTGGTGGCCGGGATATCCTTCGTGACAGGCGAGCTGAAGGGCGCGATCGACGGTCAGGGCCAGATCGGCATTCACCTGGATGACGCTCGAATAATTTCCCAGATAGCGGCTGAACGCGCTCCACGGCTTGTCGTGCACGTATTCGATCACGACATTCTCGCCGGAGGGCAGCGGCATGGATCGAACGGTCTGATCGCGGCATCCCGCGACGGCTCGCGCAAACACCAGCGGCAAGCGCTCCGGCGGGATGACGAACTTCGCGTCGAAAGCGGCGTAGCGCTCGGCCAGCGTGCCCGCGCCGTCCAGCAGGCGGTCGATCTCCGCGCGCGCTTCGCCCTTGGGATCGGGATCCGCGCCCGGGATCCGGAGTCCGAAATAGACTGTGCCTGCCTTGGCAAAGTCCATCCGCGCTCCGAGCAGCTCGCCGGCGCGCGCGGCCAAAGCCTGCGCCTGAAGTGAGAGACGGCGCGCCCGAGGTTCGGGATTGCCCTGCAGTTCATTCTGCAGCGCGAGCGCAGACGTGCGGATCTCGTCGAGGCGGGGCGGATTCTTGTCCGCAGCGGCAAGCGAGCCGTACGAAAAATCGAGCGAATCCGGGTCGCGCGCGCCCAGCGCAACCGCGAGCCGCGCGTATTCCCGGATCTGCCGGTTGAGCCGCAGCGTTCCGCAGCCCGAGCAAAGGACCGCCAGAATCGCAATCGTCCGAAACGTCAATCGCAAACGCTTTTCTCTCTGTTTTTTTTCTTTGAGGACCGCGGATCAACTAGACTCGCCGGGCGCGGCTTCAATCGCCGCGACGATCCTGGTAAGTTCATCGTCGAAAGGTCCGGGTTCAAGCCGTCGTTCATCTCCCTCGGTCAATGCCACGAAAACGTAAGCCCAGGAGAGGGATTCGCGCGACAACGGGACGGGTCTGGCGACGCGTTCCAGATTCAGGGCGTCGAGTTTCGTTTCACAGGAGCGGCTATTCCCCGCCCTGATCCGATTGATCAACCCGACCGCGTCTTGCGCACCGGGGTCGCTCCCCTTGATGAAGAGCGCCGTCGAACCCTTGACGATGAGGCCTGTCATGTACCATCCAGGATCGCAGGTTCGGGAGCGCTGCGCTTGCCGGTCAAGTCGAGGCGGTCGAAAAACTGCTACTCTGAATGGTCTGGCATTCAATTAGAAACGGGGAATTCCTTTGGCTGAGGTTCAGGTTCACGATGGCGAGAGTTTGGAGAACGCGCTCAAGCGCTTCAAACGGAAAGTCCTGCAAGAAGACATCATCAAAGATATCAAGCGGCACGCATTCTATCTGAAGCCGGGGCAGAAAAAGCGTGTAAAATCGGCGCTGGCGCGAAAGCGCAATCGCAAGAAGCGCAGTCGCGACGGCGAGCCGGTTCAGGCCCGTTCCTGATCGCGGCGGCCACGCGCGCGCAGCTCTAAGCGAAGCGATTTAAGACCTAAGCGAAGCGACTTAAGAAATGACGCGGAGCGCGTCGCGCTCCGTCTCGGCAGCCGAGGAGTGCTGGGGCCACATCCGGCCGATCTTGATGGAAGCCCGGAAGAGCGCTCCGACGGGAATGATCCCGCCCAGTTTGTGCGCCGCCACCGCAGCCAGCCCCATCGACGCAATGCATCCGCAGGACTTGCAGTCCGGATTCCCGCCAAACTGACAGGGAGTGATCTTGGTCTTCAGATCCGCCGACACGGTTTGGGTGGTCAGCGCGAACACGCACTCCGACGGACTGGCGGGCGGCGTGGAGAACTGGCGGATCAATCCAGCCGCCATGTCGAGCTTGGCGAACGTTTGCCGCAAGG
>JAIQFJ010000414.1 GCA_020073325.1 Terriglobia bacterium
CCTTAGCAATGGCGGCCCTCCTCCACCGAGGATCGGCCGGCTTCATACCCTCGTCCGAGGGTGGGGAATTTTCAAACGGCTATATGGGGATTTTTACACCGGCGCTGACACTGGGCGACGTAACGTTCGCGGTCCTCGAGGATTTCCATCGCTCCCGCCAGATCTCACTCGTAACCTGGAAAGTTGAACTGCAGGCGCTCCGCACCTTTTTTGGGTACTGTGTCCGGCATCGTTGGATGCCGTCGAATCCAGCGAAAGAGATGAAGTCGCCTCGGAATCTCAAGCCCAATGAAGTCGTGCCGTACACCTACGAGGAGGAACGGCGCATACTGGCCGCCTGCGATCAGATCGGCGGAGCCAAGTACAACCGCGCGGATGCCGTTTACGAGCGACGCCGGGCTCGGGCGATGATCCTGCTGCTCCGCCACACCGCTCTTCGCATCTCCGACGTGTGCGTGTTGAAAAAGAACGACGTTTCCTGGGATGCGGAAAAATCGACGTTTCGCGTTTTTGTTCACACCCAGAAAAGCGGCGAGCCGGTTTTTCTTCCGATTCCGGAGAGCTTGAAACTCGCCCTTGACGCGCTACCGCTTCCGAGGAAAGCACCCGCAGATTGCCCGTATTTCTTCTGGAATGGGAACACGGCCAAGAGAGCCGTCGTGGGCATAGCTGAGCGTGCGCTGGCCGCAGTTTTCAAGAAATCGGGAGTTAAGAATGCGCACGCCCACCGCTACCGCCATACCCTGGCGACTCGGCTTCTCGAACAGGGCGCCAGCTACGAGCAGGTCGCGGATGTCTTGGGGAACAGCCCGGCCGTCGTGAGAAAGCACTACGGCAAATGGTCGAAGGGACGTCAGGACGGGATCGACCGGCTCATGATGGAGCACTTTCGAACGGTGCCCGTTACAACTCCAGTCACACTGGAGTCACACGAAAACTTTGGAGCTGCAAGCTAATGAAAATAATATGGTTAAAATGGTGCGGAGAGGGGGACTTGAACCCCCACGAGATTGCTCCCGCTAGCACCTCAAGCTAGTGCGTCTGCCAATTCCGCCACCTCCGCAGGTGGTTTACTGCTTACCCTGGCCCGGGGCCGGAACCACCGGGGCCGGAACGGTCTGCTTGGGAAGCTGCTTCCCATCAACCGAGGGCTGAACCTCGATCGGCACCGATCCGCCCACCGGAACTTGCTGCTGCCCGGGGACCGGAGCTGCCGGAGCCGCGCCCTTTTGCGCCGGGACCGGCTTTGCCGCTTTATCCAGAATCGTCGACGAGCCGCCCTTGCCGGCACGCGTCGCCAGAATCGACAGCGACAACGACGTCAGCATGAAGAGCGTGGCCGCAAGCGTGGTCGCTCTCGATAACACCGTGGCAGCGCCGCGCGGACCGAATACCGTCTGCGAGCCCATGCCGCCGAATGCCCCCGCAAGGTCCGCCGCCTTGCCGCTTTGCAGCAGCACGACGACAACGAGGAACAAGCACACAATCACGTGAATAACTGTCAGAAGAATGACCATACAGAATCCTGCGCGGGTATAACTATCCTAGCACGCCTATTTATAGGCCGCGACGCCCGTCACCCGTTCGCCGATCACCAGCGTGTGGATGTGGTCCGTTCCTTCGTACGTCTTGACCGTCTCCAGGTTGCACAGATGCCGCATGATCGGATACTCGTCCATGATGCCGTTGCCGCCCAGAAGATCGCGGGCATTGCGCGCGACGTCCAGAGCGATCCGCACATTGTTGCGCTTCAGCATCGAAATGTGCGCGGGCTCGACCTTGCCCTCATCTTTCAGCCGTCCGATGTGCAGCGCCAGAAGCTGCGCCTTGGTGATCTCGGTGATCATGTCGGCCAGCTTTTCCTGCACGAGCTGGTGCGAGGCGATCGGCTTATCGTCGAACTGCTTCCGCAGCGTCGAATAGGACCGGGCGGTTTCGTAGCAATCCATCGCCGCGCCGATCACACCCCAGCCGATCCCGTAGCGCGCCTGCGTCAGGCATCCCAGCGGACCCTTCAGTCCGCGAGCGCCGGGCAGCATGGCCGATTCCGGCACGCGGCAATCGCTGAACGCGAGGCTCGACGTGATCGACGCGCGCATCGATAATTTCCCATGCAGCATCGACGTCGTGAAGCCGGGAGTTCCCTTCTCTACCAGGAATCCGCGGATGGCGCCGTCCTCGGCGCGCGCCCACACCACTGCGACGTCCGCGATCGATCCGTTCGTGATCCACGTTTTTTCGCCGTTCAGTACCCAGGACGAGCCCTGCTTCACGGCCTTCGTCAACATGCCCGCCGGATTCGATCCGAAGCCGGGCTCCGTTAAGCCGAAGCATCCGACAGCCTCGCCCGATTGCAGACGCGGCAGCCACTGCTGCTTTTGTTCTTCGGTCCCGTAGGTGTAGATCGGATACATCACCAGGCCGCCCTGGACGCTGGCGAAACTGCGCAGTCCGCTATCGCCGCGCTCCAGTTCCTGCATCAGGAGCCCGTACTCGACGTTGTTCATCCCCGCGCAGCCGTAGCCTTCCAGATTCGCGCCGAAGAATCCGAGCTTGCCCATTTCGGGGATCAGCTCTTTGGGAAACGTGCCGTCGCGAAACGCATCGCGAATCAAGGGCATGACGCGCTCGTCGACAAATTGCCGAGCCGTCTGCCGAACCATGAGTTCCTGCTCGCTGAACTGCGAGTCGATCAAGAGATAATCCACGCCGGGGAAACGGGCCATAAGAAATCAGGATACAACGCCGCGGCTCCCGGACTGTCGCGCCGCAACCCCGATCATCAGGCGCGACAGTAATGGAGCGCGTTCGATTTACACCAGCGATATAATTCAGCCGTGAAACTCACGCGCCGACACTTCGCAAGCGGCCTCGCGCTTTCGCCCATTCTCGCGGCCCAATCTCCGCCCGAGCCTCGCCGCGGCACCGCGCCCGAAGTTTCGCCCTTCGACGCGCCGCTCTCCTTCACGCGAAACATCGTGCGTCCCAAAGCGCGGCCATTTCCGATGACGCAGGTCCGTGTGCTGGCCGGTCCCTTCGCCGACGCCGCCGAATGGAACCGGGGTTATATGTCGCGCCTGCCGGTCGACCGGCTGGTTCGAAATTTCCGCGTCAACGCCGGCCTGCCGACCTCCGCCAAGCCCTTCGGCGGATGGGAGCAGCCCAACAACGGACAACCTCTGCATCGCGAAAGCGAGCTGCGCGGTCACTTCACCGGCCACTTTCTTTCGGCGAGCGCGCAGCTTTACGCATCCACCGGCAGCCGCGACGCGAAAGCGAAGGGCGATGAGATTGTCGACCAGCTCGCCCAGTGCCAAGCGCGCCTGCCCGGCGGATACCTCAGCGCGTTCCCCGCCGAGTTTTTCGATCGGCTCGACGCACGGAAGAACGTCTGGGCGCCCTTCTACACGGTCCATAAAATCATGGCCGGGATGCTCGACATGTATACGCTCGCCGGCAACAAACAGGCGCTCGACGTGGTCCAGAAAATGGCGGATTGGGCCGATCAATGGACGGCATCGAAATCCGAAACGCATATGCAGGACATCCTCGAAACGGAATATGGCGGCATGAATGAAGTGCTCTATAACCTCTCCGCCGTTTCGAACGACGATCGCTGGGCCAAGGCCGGCGACCGGTTCACCAAGAAGCGCTTCTTCAATCCGCTCGCGCTGCGTCGCGACGAACTGCGCGGCCTGCACGTGAACACGCACATCCCGCAGGTGATCGGCGCGGCGCGGCGCTATGAATTGTCGGGCGATACGCGCTTCCACGACGTCGCCGATTATTTCTTCTACGAAGTCACCACGGCGCGATCGTACGCGACCACCGGAACCAGCAACGGCGAGGGATGGCTCACCGGGCCGCGGCAGCTTGCGGCTGAGCTGAAGCGCTCCAACGCGACGGAAGAGTGCTGTTGTTCGTACAACATGCTGAAGCTCGCGCGGCATCTGTACGAATGGACGGCGGATCCACGCTACTTCGATTACTACGAACGCTCGCTGCTGAATATGCGGCTCGGCACGATTCATCCCGAAACTGGCGCGACGCAATATTACCTCTCGCTCACGCCGGGCGCATGGAAGACGTTCAACACCGAGTTCGATTCCTTCTGGTGCTGCACCGGCTCGGGCGTGGAGGAATATTCCAAGCTCAACGACAGCATTTATTGGCAGGACGACGACGGCGTCTTCGTCAACCTCTTCATCGCGTCGGAACTGAATTGGGAAGATCGGGGACTGCGTATCCGCCAGGAGACGAAATTCCCGGATGCCCCGACGACGTCGATTCAAGTTACCGCCGCGAAGCCGGTCCACCTGGCGATTCGCCTGCGGATTCCCGAATGGACCAGCGATGCGACGGTCAAGGTCAACGGTAAAGAGATCGATGCCTCCGCAAGCCCGGGCAGTTATCTGAATCTCACGCGCCCGTGGAAAAACGATCGCATCGAAATCGCCTTCAAGATGCACCTGCGCGCCGAACCGATGCCGGATGATCCGCGCCAACGCGCGTTTCTCTACGGTCCGCTGGTGCTCGCGGGCGACCTTGGCGCGATCGATCCGGCACTCACCGTCGGCTCGAATGTGCCGCAGATGCGCCGCGCGCCGGAGATCGCGATTCCGTCCATCAGCGCAAACCCGGAGCCCGCTGATCAGCCGCTCCACTTCCGGGCAGGCAACGTCGACCTGATGCCGATCAACAGCATCTTCGGCCGTCGCTACAACGTCTACTGGACATGAACCCCGCGCCCTCACTCGCGCGGCCCGCACCGACTGCCAGCTCTGGCCGTGAGGCCGGGGTTGCAAAACAAAAAGGAGCCAGAACCCGATTCGGATTCTGGCTCCTGACTCCTGACTTCTGACTCCTTACTTCTTGTGAATCAGAATATTCCCGTTGTACGTCACGAACTGCATTTCAGGACCGCCGCCGTTGATCGAACCGAGCATTGTTTTGTCGATCCGTACACGATAGCGACCGCCGTGGCTGCGCTGATCGTCCACCTGCGCCGGGACCGATCCGGTCAGCTTGATGTCGAAGTCGCTGAAGATGTCGCCGTTGTCGCTCTTCATTTTGAGATTCGCCTTGACGTCGGCGGGCAGCGTCACATCGATGGTTCCGTTCATCGACGAAAAACTCATCGTCTTGTTCGGCGTCACCTTATCGAGCGACACCGTCACCTTGCCGTTCATCGAATTCGCCAGCACCGAGCCGGAAACGTTGGTGATCGTCACTGATCCGTTCATGTTCTGCGCGTCGATTTCACCGGTCACTCCTTCGACCTGAATTTTTCCGCCGTTCAGGCTGCGCAGTTTCAGCGAGGTTTGCGTCGGCACCTGAATGGTCACGTCCGAAGATCCCATGACACCGGCACGGATGTTGATCACATTGTTGTCCTCGGTGATATCGAGCCCGCCGCCGTTGTCTCCGATGCGATGCATGCCGTCGGGGACGTTCGAGTTGCGCTCGCGCCGCGATGCGCGGCCCGTCGTCTCCACAATCGCGTCGTTGCCGTTGTAAGCGCGCACCGTGATGCTGCCATTGAACACGTCCACGTTCACCGTGCGCGGCTTCGACGCGTCGCGAAACGGAACGGTGAGCCGGTTCGCGTCCTGTCCCATTGCCGCCGTGCTCAGTGAGACCAGCGTGCCCAGCGCCGCTCCCATCATCCAGAGTGTCTTTCTCATTTTTCTTATTTCTCCCTATTCCGAATCAGCAGATGCAGATCCAGCGCCTGCGCGCCGGGAGGTGACAGCGAACAGCTGTCATTGCGAGGCATGCGTAACATGCCTCGCAATGACGCGGGCTACATGTCGGCCGCTGGCTCGCGCCGGCTGGCAATCCGCCTGCCACCCTGAATTCACCAGCAACATCAATGTAATAC
>JAIQFJ010000415.1 GCA_020073325.1 Terriglobia bacterium
GTAAGAGTCTGTGTGAAAACTGAACGTTCGCCGCTTCCTGCGGTCGCGGTTCATTGCCGGCATCCCGCTGAATCAGCCGTTTAAGGAACCGCGACCGCAGGAAGCGGCCGACGCCGATCATTTTCACACAGACTCGTAAAGCCGGGGTCAAATCGAGTTCTTCCGCAGCCTCTTCAGCCTGCAATGCCCGGATTCATCCCGGCACGTTTATCCGTGCCGGGCTGGAAGCCCGCTCCACCAGCAACCGCGAAGATTCACGGTTTCTACGCGACAGGCCTCTCTAGCGCGCCTGTTGCAGGATCAACGCCAGTGCGCGCATCCGCTGCGCGTCGGCGGGCGACTTGGCCGAACCGGCGTCCTTGTCCAGGCTCGCCGCCATCGTCTTCAGCGCCGCAGCGTCTTTCGAAGAATGTGACGCCTCGGACTTTGCGATCGCATCGTTGATCCCCGAAATGCGCGCCGCCGGCAGTGCGTTGCCGCGAGCCAGCTGATCGATATAGGCGCGAGCCACCACGAAATTCTGCGGCCACGTGATCTTCGGCTGATTCTGCACGTTCAGCTCGTCGTAGTGCACCTGATTGGCTGCGTCGATTTCGTTCTGCGTGATGAACTTGCTCGGCACCATCTTGAACACGTCCACACCGCGCGCGATTTCCGAGCCGTAGATGTAGCCGTTGTACCAGTAGACCGACCAGAAGCCGCCCAGCACGTGCTTTTCTTTGTCGAGCGGGCCGCGATCGAAATAGGCGATCTCATACGGGTGCGCCGGGTCGGTGAAATCGACCATCGACAGGCCGCCCTGATACCAGGCCTGCACGATGATGTCGCGCCCGGGGACCGGAACCAGGGATCCGTTGTGCGCCACGCAGTTTTCGGTCTCTTCCTGCGCGGCCGGCATCTTGTAATACGACGCCAGCGAAAGCTTCCCATTCTTCAAATTGAAGATCGCGTCCGCGCCCCAATTCATCGGGTCCGTCGCGCGGCAGCGAGGCTGTGTGCCGCCGCCCCATTCATCCGTGAACAACACCTTCGTGCCGTCGTTGCTGAAACTGGCCGAATGCCAGAAGGAGTAGTTCGGATCGCTGACCGCATCAATGCGGAGCGGATGCACGGGATCCTTGATATCCAGCAGAATTCCGTTGCCCGAGCAGGCGCCCGCGGCGAGGCCGACGGCGGAGTAGACCGTTATGTCGTGGCACTTGTCGGTCTGCGACGTGGTCTGCGTGCCTTCGCCGTGATTGCCGCCCTTCCACAGTCCATTCGCGACGCCGCTCTGAGTGTCGGTGAAGATACGCGGGCTGGCGACGATCTTCGCCTGCTCAGGATGCGCCACGGGAACCTTGATGATGTCGATGCGGAACAGCGCGGTTTCGGGATTCTTGTCCGGATCGCCGTCCGAGCATCCGGCCAGTTCTTCCGACTGCCGTACGCCGCCGGTGCCCGAAATGTAGACGTAGATATTTTCTTTATCCTTCGGATCCATCACCAGCGTGTGCGTGTGCGACCCGCGGCAGCTCTGCACGGCAGCGACCTGCTTCGGATTGCCGATCTCGCTGATGTCGAAAATGCGGACGCCGCGGAAACGATCCGGGCTCGGCGGCGGAGGCGGACGGCGCGCACCTCTTCCTCCATTCGCGGCCGGCTCCGGCGGCGGAGGAGGCTTGTAGCCTTCCGGCAGCGGAATACCCTGCGTGCCGCAGTCGGTGCGTCCGTTCATCGCTTCGGCCGACATGAACAACAGGTGGCCGTAGATGGAAACATCGCCCTGGCCTCCGGGGCATAACAGGGACGTCTTCAGCGCGGCCTTCGCCGGATTATCGATGTCGTAGAAATTGATCCCGTTATAATTTCCGACAAACAGGTGATTGCCGCTGAAGGCCAGGTCCGAATTGGCGGAGCCGTATTGAACCGTGCGGACCGGCGCCTGCTCTCCCGGCTTCAAATCGGGCGCCTGGGGGGGCGGAAACGGTTCCGTCGCGCCGGTGGACTCAGGACCGAAGCCCGTCGGCTTCGGCATGGAGATCAGCTTCTGCAAACCGAAGGCGGCCTCGCCGGCATCGTAGAGTCCGGGTTTGAGGCCGATGCGCGGATCGTCGGATCCGGAGCGCGGATTCGATGGAACCACAGCCTGGGCTGCGCAGATCATCGGAATCGAAAACGTGAGCGCAAACAGCGCGATCTGACGAGAGAAACGCGGGGTGTAACGAGCGGTCATTTCTTCTCCTTTTCGAGCAAGCCTTTCATGATGTTGATTTCCGCGGTCTGCGTATTATCGACATCCGTGGCGAATTCGTATAACTGAGTGTCCTGGCCGGCGCCGGGCGACGAGAACAGATCGTCCACCATAGTCAGGGCGCCGGTGTGATGCTGGATCATTCCGGTCAAAAACAGATGATCGAACTGAGCCCCGCGCGCTTTGCGCAGTGCCTTCATCTGTTCGGGCGTGAGCATGCCGGGCATCGGCGGCATCGACGCCATATCCATCATGCCGGCCATGCTCGCGTGATCCATTTTCGACATGTCGTGCATCATGGGAACCGCTTTGCCGCGATCGCGCAGCCAGGATTGCATGAACCGGATTTCGTCGGTCTGGGAGATGCGAATGCGCTCGCCCAGCTTTTTGACATCCTTGCTGCGACCGTACTTGCGCAACAGATCCACCATTTCGACCGCCTGCGAGTGGTGATGAATCATGCCCTGCATGAAGTCGGTGTCGGCCTGATAGATCGGAGGCGGGGCGACTTTGACGGAAGATGCCGGCAGAATTTTGCTCGCCGCTCCCGGGGCGCCCGGCTGCACGATGGTCTGTCCCACCGCCGCCGCGCCCGCCGAAAGCAACGCAACTGCAATATTTTGAAACCGAAGAGCCATGGCACACTATAAATCCTGCGATTTTCCCATGTCAATTGCCATCAGGCGATTGCGACGGTAGGTTTAAGCGATTACGGCGCCGGTTTGTGACGTATCATATCCGGCCAGGACTTCCAGTTTCCTGCGCAGGGTCGCGCGCTGCAGCACGTCGAGAAAAGCTTTAGCCGCAGGCAGATCGGCCGTCTTGCGGCGCATGACCAGGTCGTAGCGCTCGCTATGCAGGGGAATAAAATCGAGTCCGAACGCCTTGGCGGCCGATCGCGTGGCGAGGCAGGCGTCGGCTTCCTGCGAGACCACGCAGTAGGCTGCGGCCAGATGCCCGTAAGCGACGCGCTCGTATCCCTGAATTTTGTTCGCCTCGAGGCCGGCTTTTTCCAGCAGCCGGTCGAGCAGCGCACGGCTTCCCGATCCCGGCTCGCGATTGGCGAAGCGGACATTCTTGCGCGCCAGATCCTCCACCTTTTGAATGTGCTTCGGATTCGAAGGCGCGAGCACCAGGCCTTCTTCCCAGCGTGCGAAGGTGACGACGGAAAAATCCTCGTCGGGAAATTCGCGGCGGAGGAAGGGCAGGTTGAATTCGCCCGTCTTGGGATCTTCCAGATGCGATCCGGCGATGTGAACGCGGCCCTGCTTCAGCCAGTTCAGCGCGAGCTTGCTGGACGCCGCCGCGGAAACCACCTCGACGCCGCTGATCTTTTCGACCATGCGCGAAAGCAGGCCGGTCGCGGGATCGCATCCGGCGAGCACCAGCCGCTTCTGCGACGCTTCTTCTTTGGCGAACACGACCAGATCCGCGCGATGATCGCTGCCGCGCGACTGCCGGACAATTCCGTCGGCCTCAGGCATGTAATACGGCGATGCGCTGACGGGAACGCTGACCCAGCGGGATCCGATCTGGCAGATCCGCACGGGCTGTCCTTTGGCCGGCGGAACCGCGCTGAGCACGTCGGCGGTCAGGGATTCGGGGGACGCCAGGGTCCCTTCCTCAAGCGAGAATAATTCGTCGATGCCGACCTCGAGCTCGCGCGCCAGCCGCAGCGCCACCTCGGTATTCGGCACGTACGTTCCGGCCTCGATCGCATAGATCGTCTGGCGGCTGACGTTCACGCGGCGAGCCAGGTCCGATGCACCGACTCCCCTGCTCTTGCGCACCTGCGCCAGGCGGTTCTGAATATTGGGTTTCACTCTTTCCTCAATTGAACCACTTCGAGCGAGGTGAGCATGCGGACGGAGCGCGCGCCGTATTTGTCTTTCGGAACGACGAGCCGGAATCGTCCTTGAGCGCCGGAGAGCGGTTTATGATCGGCGGTATCGGCGACCAGAATTTCCGTATTGCCGAAATCGGGATCGGTTTCGCCGAGCGAGAAGACGGCTTCGTATCCGTCCTGCGCCTTCGCCAGGATATATGTGGAAAGAGCCTTGCCGCGCAGTTCGGCGCCTTGCGGCACGCCGGCTTTTTTCAGGATTTCCGCGAGCGCGACGCCTTCGCAGACGGTTTGCCTACCGTTGCTGGTCGTCTTGGCGGACGCGCGCGGCATTTTCGCGAGATCGCCGGCGGAGAGCGACAGCGGCTGTTTCACGTCGCCGGCCACCTTGAGATCCTGCGCGCACGCAAGAGCGGCGATGAGCATTCCGGGAATCCAGTATCGTCGGGGCATTTTCAAAAGTGCACCTTCATCACGAATTCGAAATCGCGCGGATTTCCCGCACTGGTAATCGACCCGAACGCCGCGCTGCCGAAGCTGCCGTTCGGATCATTCAATGGCGGAGTGTTCGAGATATTGAAAGCCTCGGCGCGAAACTCCAGATTGAACCGCTCCGTGACACGGAACGTTTTGCCGATCATCAAATCCGCGTTCTGGAGCCCCGGACCGCGCACCGGATTGCGCGAGCTATTGCCGATCACGAACTGCGGCGCAAGCGTGAAATCCGCCGTGTTGAAATATGTCGCCACGGTGCGTCCCGCGAATTCGTTGGGATCGCCGATGCGGTTGGGACGCTGCACCGCAAACCCGAGGCTCGAATTATTGTTGGTCGCCTGCGTGACGGCAACAGTATCGCCCGACTGTACGCGGATCAGTCCGGCGATCTGCCATCCCGCGATTTTCCAGACGCGCGGAATGTCGTAGACCCAGCCGAAGGAGAACACGCGCGGGATGTCGCCGCTCGACAGATCGCGCTCCAGGTGGCGATTGTAGGCGTCGGCCGCGCCGGAGCTGTTCAGCACGGGTCCTGAGAAAATGGTCTGCGAAAAAACACTCGACGCGTCGTCGATCAGCTTGGAAAAGGTGTAGGCCGCGTTGATCGTCAACCCATGCGACAGGCGCTTTTCGAGCTTCGCCGCGATCGCGTCGTAAGACGAGTTGCCGACGTTGTCGCGAAACAGCGCCACCGTGGCGAACTTCGGATAAGGCCGCAGAAGCTGCTGCTGCGCGATGGTCGCGCCGCCCAAAGACGACGACGCCGGGATCACGCCGTCATAGGGATTCGGCACCTTGGCAAGCAGCGCGGCGCCCAGCGCCAGATCGCCTGAAGGAAGCTGGTTGATGTTGAAATCCGGAATGCCCAGGCGCGTATTTTTCGAGCCGAGATAGGACAGCTCGACGTTCCAGTTCTTCCGCAGCGTTTTCTCCACCGTGAAATTCCACTGCTGCGAATAGCCGGAACCGTTGTTGCGATCGACGCCGAACACGCCCTGGCCAAGTCCACTGTTCGGGTTTGGCTGCGTCACCTGCACCGACGGTCCTTTCGAGAGCGCGAACGCCGCGTTGACGTTGTCCTGCGATTGCTGGACGGTGGTCTGAATAAACGGAAACTGCGGAATCGTGAACGGCGTCGTAATGCCGGACTGCTCGAAGTAAATCATGCCGTAGCCGGAGCGAATCACCCAGGTGTCGCCGAGCCGGTACGCCAAGCCGAGGCGCGGGCCGAAGTCGCAGCATTCCAGTTCGCGCGCAGTGTGCGGAAAATCGAGC
>JAIQFJ010000416.1 GCA_020073325.1 Terriglobia bacterium
GGTTCGCGCGCCCGGCGGGATTGTGGTGCAGCACCAGCATGAATTGAGACATGTTGTGTTCTCCTCGGCGTTATGACGAACGGGCGGCGGCGGAATCGACACCGAGTTGCGATAAAAGCTTCTCAACCGAGTCGGCCACTTCTTTCACTGCGCGATCGAAGACTTCCTGATTGGCTCGGGAGGGCTTGCGGTATCCGCTCACTTTACGGACAAACTGGAGCGCGGCGGCCGACATTTCGTCCCGCGTAGCGGGCTCGGCGGGGCGGCGCAGGACTTTGATACTCCGGCACATCGTACTTTATTCATAGCGCAACGCGGCGATCGGATTCAGCTTTGCCGCGCGCCGCGCCGGCACGAAAGCGGCGACGAACCCGACCGCGGCCAGAATCAGCGGGACGGCCGTGAAGGTCGCCAGATCGCGCGAGCCGATGCCGTAGAGAAAACTTTCGAGGATCCGCGATGCAGCAAGCGCGAGCGTGGTGCCAGTGGCCAGGCCCACGGCGATCAGCGTCATTCCCTGGCGCGTGATCATCCCCAGAATCTGCTTGCGCTCGGCTCCGAGCCCCATGCGAATCCCGATCTCTTTCGTGCGCCGCCCCACCGAAAAGCTCATGCTGCCGTAGAGTCCGATCACGGCGAGCGCCGTTCCCGCGACGCCGAAGATTCCGAACAGAGTGGCTGCCAGCCGCGGCAGCAGCAGAGCCTTTTCCGCCTGCTCACGCATGGTGATCGCGTTGTAGAGCGCGAGGTTGGGATCGATTGAGCGAATCTCGCGCTTCACCGCTTCGAGTGTCTCGGCAGGACGTGCGGCCTTGGCCACCAGCGCGACGCCGGTCAGGCTCATGATGTTCGTCATGTTCTGTTCGAGAGGAAGATAAATGCCCGCCCGATCCCCCTCGCCGAGCGTCCGCAACTTCGAATTCGCCGCGACGCCGATCACTTCGTATGAAGTCTTTTCCGTATGGACGGTGCGTCCCAGGGGACTGGCGCCCGGAAACAGCTTCTCGGCCGCGGCACGATTGAGGATGGCGACGGGAGCCTTGCCTTCATGCCCGAAATCGCGCCCGGCGAGCAGGCGGATTCCCATCGTGTCGAAATACCCCGAGCCCACCTGAAAAACGGCAATGGGGACTTTCTCCGATTCGCCGGCCCGCACGCTGGTCTGCGAATCCACCACGCTCAGCGGGATGAAATCGGTGAAACTGGCCGAGGCGACTCCGGGCAGCGCGGCCACGCGCCCGCGGACCTGGTCGAGCAACTGCGCGATCCGCTCGGGCGAGGTGGAATGCTGGTTGGGGTCGAAGGCCACCGAGAGGACCGCATCCGCACCGATTCCCAGATCGAGCGATGCCGCGCGTCCCAGGCTGCGCAGAAACAATCCCGCGCTGATCAGCAGCACCAGTGAAAACGCCACCTGCATCACGACCAGCGCATTGCGCAGGCCGAAGCGACGGAAGCCCGCGATCGCCAGGTCGCCTTTTTTCATGACGGCAGCCAGATCGGGCGTGGTCGCGCGAATCGCCGGGGCAAGCCCGAAAAGAATCCCCGTGCCCACGGCGAGCGCGGTGGTGAACGCCAGGACACGCAAGTCCGGCGAAAGATGACGGCTCAAGGGGATCGGAATGGGCAGATCCACGCCGGCGATCAGGGCCGTGGTCCAGAAGGAAAGCAGGAACCCCGCCGCGCTGCCCAGCACCGACAGGAGCACGCTTTCGGCCAGCAACTGCCGGATCAATCGTCCGCGCCCCGCGCCGACGGCCAGGCGCATGGCGATTTCGCGTTGCCGTCCCGCGGCGCGCGCCAGCAGCAGGTTCGCCACGTTGGCGCAGGCGACGGCCAGCACCAGCCCCACCACGATCGTGAGCGCCGCGAAAAATCCCTGCGCCCCCGCGCCCATGTCGCCCGGCAATTTCCCGGATGTTTCGAGCAGGATTTTCGATTTGCGCTGAGCCTTGTTATATTCATCGTCCAGCCGCGCGTTGATCACGTTCACCGCCGCCAGCGCCTGCGTGCGCGAAACCCCGGGTTTCAGCCGCGCGTCGAGGAACAGCCATTGATTGTCGCGCTTCATCACCGGCTCTTCGTGCGAAATTTCGGGGAGCAGAATTTCGTGCGCCGACAAAGGAACCCAGAACTCGGCGATCAGCATCCGGACCGATCCGTGAAATCCGGGCGCCGCGACGCCGGCCACGCGCCACGCGCGATTGTCGATCGTCACCGTGCGTCCGACGATAGCGGGGTCCGCGGCGAAGCGCCGCTTCCACAACGCATCGCTCAGCACCACCACGGCCTCGTGACGGTCGTCCTCTTCGGGAAGAATCCCGCGCCCCAGCGCCATCGGCACGCCGATCACCGCGAAGTAATTTCCGCTGACCATGGCGCCCCAGATCCGCTCCGGCGATCCGCCCGAGCTGAAACTCACCGGCGTCAGAGGAAAGTGCGCGGTCAGGTCCTCGAACGCCTCGCATCGACGCAGATCCTGATACGTCGGATACGAAAAGCTCGACCCGCGCTGATCGTTTGCGAGGTTCACCAGCCGGTCCGCGTCGTGCACGGGAAGCGCGCCGAACAGGACGGCGTTGGCGATGCTGAAAATCGTCGCGTTCGCGGCCACGCCGATTCCGATCGACAGCGTCACGACGGCCAAAAATCCCGGGCTCCGGCGAGCCGTGCGGAAAGCGTATCGCAGATCCTGCATGAGGTCTGGAACGAAAGTGGTCATGTATGCATCCCTACGCTAAGACTCTGTGAAAAGATCCGGGAAAGTTTAGGGCTGTGGGCTTCGATCGATTCGAGCTTCTCGAACTGAGACAGGACGACCGCGTCCAGACCGGCGTTCAGACCTACCACGCCCGCGACGTTTCCACGCGCCGCCCGGTCCAGGTGCACCTGTTTCCGGACGCGGAGCGGCGCGAAACGCTGGCCCTGCTTGCCAGGCTCGCATATCTGCCGGAGATCGAACGCCGCCGGATCATCGACCGCGGGATGTTTCGAGGCCGGCCCTACGTCGTGACGGACCGGCTGGCTGGTTTCGCCAATTTGCGCGACTGGCTGGAGCGCAAGACGTCCCCCACGGTGGACGAGGAATTCGCGCGCCTGTTCGAGGAGAGCGCGCCGCCAAAAATCGGCGATTTGAGCGACACCCCTGAGTCGTCCGCCCCCGCTTCGCGTCCGAAAGCGTCGGTTCCTGCCTCGATCCTGGCGCTGGTCCTGGGCGCCGGGACGGCGTTGTTACTATTGGGACTTTTGATCGCCCTCCTGGCCTTTCGGCCACATCGGCTCTGATTGGTGAGCCGATTGCTGGCGGCGAAGTGGGTTACTCTTAAGAGGACAGGGACTGGGCCTTAGCAACGTTAACCGTCTTACGGCATTACAGTCACTTAGCCGTTTATACTGAAAGCTCGCAAATGCGATTCTCCGTTGATGCTCACGCCATAGGCTGCCATCTCACCGGAAACGAAGTATACGTCCGAAATCTTCTGAATTATTTTGCCCGGTTGGACCGGGATAGCGAATTTTTTGCCTATCTTTCCAAGCCCTGGGCCGCAGACGATGTACCGGAACGTTTCGAGAAGCGGTGGGTGTCGCAAAATCCGTTTCGCCGGCTGGGGTTGGATCTGCCGGTCCGCCTGCGCAAGGATCGTCCCGACCTGCTGCACGTTCAGTACACTGGACCGCTGACGAGCAGTGTCCCACTGGTTGTGAGCGTCCATGATGTGAGCTTTCTGGAGTTTCCGCAGTACTTCACGCGCTTTCGGGCCACACAACTGAAAATTACGGTGAAGCGGACCGTGGAAGCCGCTGCCCGCGTGCTGACGCCGAGCGAGTTTTCGCGTACGGCGATTCTGCGGCATTACGCAATCGATCCGGACAAGGTCACGGTGGTGCATAACGGGTCGTCCTCCGTGTTCCGCCCGATCGAACGGCAGACGGCCGCGGCCGCGGTGGAACGGAAGTTCCACATCCGGAATCCGTTCATCCTCACAGTGGGCGATCTGCAGCCGCGAAAGAATCATCTGGGCCTGCTGCGGGCGTTCGAAAAGCTGATTCGCGCGCATTCGCAGCTTCAGCACCGGCTGGTATTTGTCGGTAAGGAAACCTGGTATTCGAAAGAACTGCATCGCGCCGTGGCGGCCAGCGGCATGGCGGATCGCGTCGACTTCACCGGTTTCGTGGAGGATGCCGACCTGCTGCAGCTTTACGGCGCCTGCGACCTGTTTGTGTTCCCGTCGTTTTATGAAGGCTTCGGATTGCCGATCCTCGAAGCGATGGCCTGCGGACGCGCGGTGGCCTGTTCGAATCTGACGGCGATGCCGGAGGTGGCCGATGGCGCGGGAATCCTGTTCGATCCGCATTCGCCCGACGAAATGGCGCGGGCGATGACGGACGTGCTGCTCGATTCGGAACTGAAAGGGCGCCTGGAACGTCTGGGAATTCAGCGGGCAGCGCAGTTCAGTTGGGAACAGGCGGCGCGGCGGACCCTCGACGTTTATTATGATGTTGCTGGAGCGGGCCGAGTCGCGGATAAAGCGCTGAAAGCCCGCGTCAGCTCATGAAGTCATTTCTGTTTTTCGTTTTCATCCTTTCTGCCTCCGCCGAATCTCTGCACTATTCGATCAACTGGCCGAGCGGACTGAGCCTGGGCGAAGCGACGCTCGATTCCACGGGCTTTAGCGCGGCCACGGGCGCCAAGAGCAATCTCAAGTCGTGGGATTTCAAGCTGGATATCGACGCCAGCGTGCCCGGTTTTGTCGTGCGCGACAACTATAAGTCGATGGCGGCGGACAATTTTTGCACGGTGCAGCTCGATAAAAGCTTCACCCACGGAAAGCACAAGTCTGACGAGCATCTCTCCTTCGATCAGCAGAAACATTCGGTGTCGCGTGAGACGCGGAACGGCGGCGGCAAATCCGAGACGGATGTGGGCGAGTGCGCGCGCGATCCGTTGACGTTCATCCAGTTTCTTCGCGAGGAGTTGGCGCACGGCCGCATTCCGCCGCAGCAGAATGTGATTTTCGGCGCGGCGTATTCGGTGCGCGTGGAATTTACCGGCGCCCAGCCGATCAAAGTGGGCGAGCAGCGCATGGATTCGGATCGCGTGCTGGCGACGATCAAAGGCCCGTCGTCCGATCTGACGGTGGAAATTTTCTTTTCGCGCGATGCGGCGCGCGTGCCGTTGATGGCGAAGATCCCGCTGTCGCTCGGGACGTTCTCGGTGGAACTCCAGCAGTGAGTCCAACCCAGCCCTATTTCAGAGAGCCTGTGAGTCTTGTGGGGCCGGCCGTCAGACCGGCAAGCCGGTTGTCAAACCGGCTGCTCTTCCAGCCGGTGACGCGACCGGCTCGCCGCTTTGACAAGCGGCCCCACAGGATCGGTCAAAGGTCCACTCACCCGACATGCGCGTAGCTTTCCTGTCGCCCCTGCCGCCCGCGAAAAGCGGCATCGCGGACTATTCCGCCGCCCTGCTCGATCATCTTTCGCACTTCGCCGAAGTCGAAACGTTCACCGATCGCAATTTCGATCCTTCCCGCTTCGACATCGCGGTTTATCAGCTCGGCAACAATCCGCATCACACTTTTGCGTACGAAGCCGCGATCGAGCATCCCGGCGTGGTGGTGATGCATGAAGCGAATCTGCACCATCTGATCGCCGATCTGACGATTCGCCGCAACAACTGGGACGCGTATCTGAAAGAAGTCGAGATCAACGCGGGGGCCGGCGCGCTCGCGTATGCGCTGCGTTACGTCCGCACGCTCGAACGCGGACCGGATTACGACATTCCGATGCTGCGCAGCGTGCTGGCGCGGTCGCGCGCGGCGATCGTTCACAGCGC
>JAIQFJ010000417.1 GCA_020073325.1 Terriglobia bacterium
TCTCGTTTTGTTCCTGCGTGCGGAAAAAATGGGGATCAGCGAAGGGCTCGCGGTGCGGATCAATCTCGCTTCCGCGGGTGTGTGGTGGGCGATTTTCACGATTCCGACGCTGGTGACGGTTCACAATCGAGGTCCTGCGCGGCAGCTTCCGCCGGGACAGCGGGCGGTGGAAGCGGTTCTCAAACAGCTCAGCCGCACGGTACGCGACGTGCGCCGATACCCGCAGACCATGACGTTCCTGATCGCGTATCTGCTCTACAATGACGCGATCCAGACCGTCATCGCACTCGCATCGCAGTTTGGAAATGACGAATTGAAGATTCCGGTTTCGACGCTGACGCTGGCGATTCTCATGGTGCAATTCGTCGCGTTCTTCGGATCCATCATCTTCAACTGGATCGCATCCGCGACGGATGCCAAGCGAGCGGTCGTGCTCAGCCTGGTGATCTGGACGGGAACGCTGATCTACATTTATGTGGCGGTGAAGACGACGCTCGAATTTTTCATTCTCGCGGCGATCGTCGGCCTGGTCATGGGAGGCAGTCAGGCGCTGAGCCGGTCGCTGTACGCGCAGCTTGTGCCGAAGGCCAAGGAAGCCGAGTATTACAGCATCTACGAGATCAGCGACAAGGGCACAAGCTGGCTGTGCCCGCTGCTGTTCGGGCTCGCGATGCAGGCGACGCACAGCTACCGGTTGGCGGTGCTCTCGCTGATCGTCTTTTTCATCGGCGGGCTCGCGATTCTGCTGAAAGTCGACATGCAGCGCGGCGAAAGCGATATCGCCCGCGCGAATCACGACGCAAATCAGGCGGGCGCCGTGTAACGATGTTCGATCGCGCCGCGGATCTTTTCGCGGCTCGCGCGCGCGCTGAGGGAGCGGTCGCGTTCCACGCTCTCCGCTTCGCTCGCCAGGTCCGGATCTTTGATGTTTTCGCGGAACCAGCGCGAATAATCGCCGCTGCGCAGGTGATGGAGCCACGTCTCGTCGTCGACGCCGTCCGAAAGCTGCACAAACGTCGCCAGATTCTGCGCGCGGAGATTCAATTTGCGCTGCGGACCGCGGAAGTAGAATGATCGATCTTCGCCGAGTTCGCCCAGCGCGTACTTGCGTTGATGGCGTTTTCGCTCCGCCGTCGACGCGATGTAATGGAGGCGGCGTAGATCGCCCGAGTCGCGAAACCACGCCAGTGCTTCGCCGGATTGCAGATCGGTTCGCTCCAGCGGCGGCGCATCGAAGCGGGTTGCCTTCGCGAAACTCCGGATCGCTCCATCCGCCTCCGGTCCCGTCGCGATCACGACGTTCACCGTCTTCAGCGCCGCGGCCGGGACGTGCTCCGGATCCACCGTAATCTGCACCACGTTATGCAGCGATCCCGCGAGCTCCGCCGATCCCGGAGCCCATTGCGAAGGAAACAGATGATGCGCCTCGTCGATGACGATCCAGTGCGGACGTCCGGTGCGCAAGCGCAGTTCCTGCAAACGCGGCAAAATCGTGAGAAAAAATCCAGGACGGTCCGCCACCGGGACGCCGACCAGGTTCACCACCACCTGCGCCGCGGGCTTTTCGAGCGTCTGCAGGATCTGCTCCACCGCGGGCGGATGCTTTTCGTCGCCGACGGTGATGGTGCCCGGGAACGATTCGTAATCGCCTTCGGGATCGATCAGGCAGACCTGATATCTCTTTTCGATCAGAGTCTGAAAAAGACCGGCGATAAAACTCGACTTACCCGACCCCGATGCGCCGGCCACGAGCAGATTGTCTCCATACGCGTGAATTGCGGTTTCAACTCCGCGCCCGGACGCGATCGGGATCATGTGACGGTCGCGCCGAAGGCGGCCGTCGAGAATCATGCCGATCAGTTCGGTGACGCCCGCGCCGTGATCGCCAGCCGTCGTAAAATCGGCAGTCTCCTTCACGGAAGGCAGCGCATTCGCGACGGCGGCGGAAAATTCGCAGGCGCCGAGAAATGCGTGATCGTTTTCGGCGTCGCCCACGCCGATCACGTTGTGTTCGGAAAGACCAAGGTCCCGCAACGCGGCGTGCATGCCCGATTTCTTGTTCACGCCCGCGGGCAGGATCATCACCGATCCTTTGTTGAAGATCACCTGCAATTCCAGGCCAAGATCGCGAATCACTTCGAGCGCCGCGGTCTCATGCGGACGGCACGTGGCGACGATCACGTCGCCGGTATCCACGGGCACACCGCGCGCCCGCAGTGCGGCGGCGAATTGCGTTTTCGGCGGCTCCGCCAGCAATCGTTTCTCTCGAGCCGCCGGCGAATACAACACCGCGCCGTTTTCCGCGACGATGCGGTCGAATAAATCGATTCGATCGAAGACCGATTGCAGATCGTCCAGTTGCCGCCCGGTGACCAGCATTAGCTTTCTTCCGGATTTTCGCAATGCCTCCAATGCGTCGATCGTTTCATCGGGAACGGCGCCGTCGTGCGCGATCGTTCCGTCGTAGTCCGTTGCTAACGCAAGATATTGCATCTGTTTCTAGGATGCCAGGGAAACACGGGAGCGTTACATCGCATCCAACAATCGGGAGATCTTTATGCGAACTGTCGCGATCGCGGGCCTTATGGCTGTGGGATTTGCGGCGTGCAGCCGTCCCGCGGAACAAACCAGACGCGAGGAACAAAAGAGAGAAGCAGATCAAAACAGCGACGAGCGGATGCGCCAGGCCGGCCGCGCCGCCTACGATGCCGCGCAGAAGGCCGAAAACGCCGCCAAAGAATTGAGCCGCGAAGTGGACCGCGCCGGAAAACAAGTTCGCGAAGGCTGGGACCAGGCCAAACACGAGCACGATTCGAAAAAACAATAATTCAGGTTCGCGTGAGTTTCAGCGTTGCCGCGAACATCGCAACCATGATGGCATCCGTAATCTCGGCGGACCGGCCCGGCAGATAAACCTGTGCGAGCCGGACCGCGAACACCAGCGCCGTCGCGCCGATCGCTGCGGTCGAAAACGGAACTCCGGCGCGCGCGGCGAGCCAGGTGAGCGACCCGTACATAAACGATTTTTCCAGAAATACGCGGCTGGCGCCTTCGCGCGGTCCAAGCATGAAGCTGTAGAACGGGATCCAGTCGAATGAGCGCGGGACGGCGAGAAAGCGGAACGGTTCGAGCGCCTGCTCGACAATGAAAATCGCAAAAATTGCGGCGACCGCCTTGTCCCTCCACGCCGCTCGCGCGATCGCATTCCAGGCCAGCACCGCGGCCAGCGCCCCCTCCACCTCGCCCGGAGTGAGCGAAAGATCGACGATGACCACGCGCGCCGCGAAAACCGCGCCGATCAGTGCAGGCAGTATCCAGCGAGCGCGCCGCGATCCGGTGACGGCATCTATGACCGCGGCAGCCGCCAGCCACAGGCCGAAGTAGTGAAATACCTCCAGCGGCCGCGCCGGCGCGTGAAGAATCGGGCGGATCGCGTCGCGATATTTGCTCCAATGCAGAGAAGGAAAATACGGCAGCGTCCGGCTGCCCACCCAGAATGCGGCCAGCATCGCCCCGGCATTCAACCGGTCTCCTGCCACGACCGCCGCCATCGCGCCGAGCAACGTCCCGGCGCCGTTCGCCCAAACATCGCCCAACGACGGCACGCGTCCGGCCGCGCAGAATTGCGTGAGTTCCATCGCGAAGGAAAGCGCGGTTCCCGCGACGGCGGTTGCCGCGACGCTCCATTTCGAGGCGCCTCGTTTGCGCGACCCGAACCATGCGCGCTGCGCGAAAAAGCCGAGCGGCATGTAGAACAGGATGTTCGACAGCAGGTCGCCGCGATCCAGAATGGCGGGCGTGGCAAGAAGGGTCGCGGGCGAGGGCGCGCAGGCATGAAACGCGAACGGGAACAGCGACCCATAAGCGATCAGTACGACCACGCCCGCCGTGACAATACCGAATCGCGCGCGGTCAGAGAGCACGTTTCATCGTATCCTACGGCCCACTGGGAACTTCATCGCACGGCTCGCAAGACCTTGACCGGTTGCGCGGGAAGACCGCACAACTTACAATCGCGCCAGATCGCTTTCTGAGGCGCAAAAAATTATCGGACCGCAAGTTTGTCTACCTCCTCGACCGTCGCGCACAGCGAGGCCGCCGTTACCTGTCACAACCACGGAACTTGGCGGATCCTTCCTGTTACTTGAAATTCGTCTTGAGGTGAATCTCGACTCCGGTGAGCGCCTTCGAGACAGGACAATTCGCCTTCGCTCCGTTGGCGAAAGTTTCGAACGCCGCCGCGTCGATGCCCGGCACTTCGCCGGTGGTCTCGAGATCGATCCGGTTGATCGCCCAGCCGTTGTCGAACTTATTCAGATGGACCGTCGCTGAGGTCGCTACCGATTTGGGCGAGTGCCCCGCCATGGTCAGCGCCGCCGCAAGCGCCATGGAAAAGCACGCCGCGTGCGCCGCGCCAATCAGTTCTTCCGGATTCGTCTCGCCGCCGCCTTCGAATCGCGATTTGAAACTGTAAGCGCTATCGAGCGCTCCCGTTTCCGTCTTGACGTGTCCGTTGCCCTCTTTGAGCGTACCGTTCCATTGTGCTTGTGCGTGTCGGATCATGGATTGATTATCTCCCAGGAACTCACGGGAGTGACGAGCCCGCCAGCAGCGCGCTGGTGTAATGCAGCAGCCGTCCGCGGCCGGTGAGATCGAGAACCAGCCGTCCATCCCCCTGTGTCGCGCCGGAGCCGGTGAACGTCTCGCCGGCCTGCGTGACTTCGAGGCAGGAAATTTTCAGTTTCAACGGCGGCGACATCTCAAAGCACGCGGCAACGGTGCGAAATTCCGCATCGGGAGAGAATGCGATCGACCGCCCGCGCAAGCTTCCCTGGGCGCGCGCCTCGGCGATCAGATCCGCGCCCGTGCCGTCCGATTCGAACGAGCCATCCAGATCGACGCGCCCACCCTTATATGCGAGGTCCGAAAATTTCCCATCGAAGCGGTAATGCGGAACGCGATTGGCCAGGTTAATTTCCAGATCGCCGCTCGCCGCCGCCTGATCGGCATGGGCGTTCAGGTGAACAAGGCGGATCTGAGCGCCGTCCCACAACACGCGCGCCGAATCGAGGCGAACCGCAGTGTCGCCGACGTTCAACACATCGATGGAAAGCGTCCCATCCGCGCTCCGCGACGCCAGCCATTCCGGGATCGGCGCAGGTCCCAGCCTCAATGTTCGCGCCAAAAATCCGCGCTCCCGCACCAGCGCCGGCGCGAGCAAGGCTTGAAGTTCGACGGCGTCCGCATTCGGAATCGACACCTTGAAGCGATGCGGGCGCGTCGCCGTGGGGTCCCATCGATACTCGCCCGTCAACGCGATTTCTCCCAGCCGCGCGCGCATCCGGCTCACCGCGACGCGTCCGCTGTTGCAGTTCACCGCGGCCGACTGAATCCGCAGCGGCGCCGCGAATCCGTCGATCGCGATCCGCGCATTTTGCAGTTCGTATTCACCGGTCCACTCGCCTTTTTCACCCGACCGCCAGTGATAACGGGCCCATCCGCGCCAGCTTCCCTGCGGCGTCTGCTCCACCACCGGAATCGACGTGAGCCCGAACGAGCGCAGGTCGGCGACGTTCAGACTTCGCGTCGTGATTCGCACGTCGAGCCCGGCCCCGGTTTCGAAGCTCCCTTCGACGTCCGCCGCTTCGTCGTCGCCGATCTTCACCGTCGCGGCCTCGAGCGAGAACTTTCTCCCGCCGATCGCCACCGATGCCGCGGCGGCGTGCAGGGGCGGCACGTCCGGCAGCGTGACGGAGGCGTCCTGCAATTCGACGTGCCCGTCGAGCCCCGCCGGCTCACTGTATT